>NZ_JBEXNN010000012.1:0-196187 GCF_040611115.1 Streptomyces sp. NPDC003038 | reverse complement strand
AACGGACGCTTCCTTTGTACTCACCTCAGCACATCGGCTGAAGCTTTCCTCCGGGCTTCGTTCTTCATTCTTCGTTTCCGACTCTATCAGATCCTCGCGGACCCGACTTCCTCGGTGCTTTCCAGGTTCCCGCTTTCGCGTTTCCCTTTCCGGCGATTCCGACTCTATCAGATTCCATTCCCTGCCGTTTCCGGCTGGATTCGAATTCCGATGGCCTGCGGAGGGCCTTTCCCTTTCGGGTGGATCAGACTTTATCAGGTCTCCCTGGCGTCTTCATTCCCGCCCGCCCGCATGACCCGTCCGGGCACACGTGTGTGCCGGGGTGCCGTGCGAGTGGAGACGCAAACGTACTGGAGCGGGGCCCCCGGATGCAAATCCGGTTGCCCCGCTCCAGGTCGGGCGCTACGGAGGAGGTCAGACCTCGACCACGACCGGGAGGATCATGGGGCGGCGGCGGTAGCCGTCGGAGACCCACTTGCCCATCGTGCGGCGGATCAGCTGCTGGAGCTGGTGCGGCTCGGCGACGCCGTCCGCGCCCGCGCGGGCGATGGCTTCCTCGATCTTCGGCAGGACCGCGGCGAAGGCCGAGTCCTCGATGCCGGAGCCGCGGGCCTGGATGCTCGGGCCGCTGACGACCTTGCCCGTGGTGCTGTCGACCACGACGTAGACCGAGATGATGCCCTCTTCGCCCAGGATGCGGCGGTCCTTGAGGTGGACCTCGGTGACGTCTCCGACCGAGAGGCCGTCCACGTACACGTATCCGGCCTGCACCTTGCCCGAGATCCGGGCCTTGCCGTCGATCAGGTCGACGACCACGCCGTCCTCGGCGATGACGATGCGGTCCTTCGGAACGCCCGTCAGGGCACCGAGCTCGGCGTTGGCGCGCAGGTGGCGCCATTCGCCGTGGACCGGCATGAGGTTCCGCGGCTTGCAGATGTTGTAGAAGTACAGCAGCTCGCCCGCGGAGGCGTGGCCGGACACGTGCACCTTGGCATTGCCCTTGTGCACGACGTTGGCGCCCCAGCGGGTCAGGCCGTTGATCACGCGGTAGACCGCGTTCTCGTTGCCCGGGATCAGGGACGACGCCAGGATCACGGTGTCACCCGGGACGATCCGGATCTGGTGGTCGCGGTTGGCCATGCGGGACAGGGCCGCCATCGGCTCGCCCTGGGAACCCGTACAGACCAGGACGACCTCGTGGGCCGGCAGGTCGTCGAGGGTCTTCACGTCCACGACGAGGCCGGCCGGGACCTTCAGGTAGCCGAGGTCGCGGGCGATGCCCATGTTGCGGACCATCGAGCGGCCCACGAAGGCGACCCTGCGGCCGTACTCGTGCGCGGCGTCGAGGATCTGCTGGATGCGGTGCACGTGGCTGGCGAAGCTGGCCACGATGATCCGGCTGTGGGCGTTCGCGAAGACCGTCCGCAGGACGTTCGAGATCTCGCGCTCGGGCGGGACGAAGCCCGGGACCTCGGCGTTCGTCGAGTCGGAGAGGAGGAGGTCGATGCCCTCTTCGCTCAGACGCGCGAATGCGTGCAGGTCCGTGAGGCGGTTGTCCAGCGGGAGCTGGTCCATCTTGAAGTCACCCGTGGCGACGACCAGGCCCGCAGGGGTGCGGATGGCGACGGCCAGGGCGTCGGGGATGGAGTGGTTGACCGCGATGAACTCGCAGTCGAACGGGCCGAGGCTCTCGCGCTCGCCTTCCTTCACCTCAAGGGTGTAGGGGCGGATGCGGTGCTCCTGGAGCTTCGCCTCGATGAGGGCCAGCGTCAGCTTGGAGCCGATCAGCGGGATGTCCGGCTTCTCCCGGAGGAGGAAGGGGACGGCGCCGATGTGGTCCTCGTGGCCGTGCGTGAGGACGATGCCGTCGATGTCGTCGAGACGATCCCGGATGGACGTGAAGTCCGGCAGGATCAGGTCGATGCCCGGCTGCTCCTCCTCGGGGAAGAGGACGCCGCAGTCGACGATCAGGAGGCGACCGTCGAACTCGAAGACGGTCATGTTGCGGCCG
The DNA here is from genome assembly GCF_040611115.1 of Streptomyces sp. NPDC003038. Taxonomy (NCBI): domain Bacteria; kingdom Bacillati; phylum Actinomycetota; class Actinomycetes; order Kitasatosporales; family Streptomycetaceae; genus Streptomyces; species Streptomyces sp. NPDC003038. The sequence continues at coordinate 194,176 of NZ_JBEXNN010000012.1, read as the reverse complement.
ATCTCGCCGAGGCCACCCAGGGGGGTGACCCGCAGGCCGCCCTTGGGCAGCTTCGGCGGCGGACCGAGTTCAGGATGCGGATGGCTCAAAAGTATCTCCTCACCACGCGCGCCACGTGCCCCGAAGGCACGTGGCGCGCATGTCATTCGTGCACTTGCTCTTGTCTGTTTCGGTCTTGCTTATTCAGTTGTGAAGTCTGTTGTCAGAGCTGTACCCCACCGGCGGCAAGATCGATCTTGAGCTGGGCCGTCTCTTCGTCGGTCAGCTCCACCAGCGGGAGTCGCAGCGGGCCCGCGGGCAGGCCCCGCAGGTTCAGCGCGCCCTTGGTGGTCATCACGCCCTGGGTACGGAACATGCCGGTGAAGACCGGGAGCAGCTTCTGGTGGATCTCGGCGGCCTTCTGGACGTCGCCGTCCAGGTGGGCCTCCAGCATGGCGCGCAGCTCGGGGGTGACCACGTGGCCGACGACCGAGACGAAGCCGACCGCGCCGATCGACAGGAGGGGCAGGTTCAGCATGTCGTCGCCCGAGTACCAGGCCAGGCCGCTTCGTGCGATGGCCCAGCCGGCGCTGCCGAGGTCGCCCTTGGCGTCCTTGTTGGCCACGATACGGGGGTGCTCGGCCAGCCGGACCAGGGTCTCGGTGTGGATCGGGACACCACTGCGGCCCGGGATGTCGTAGAGCATGACCGGCAGCCCGGTGGCGTCCGCGATCGCCGTGAAGTGCCGGTAGAGGCCCTCCTGCGGCGGCTTGCTGTAGTACGGCGTCACGGCGAGGAGGCCGTGGGCGCCGGTCCGCTCGGCCTCGCGGGCGAGCTCGAGCGTGTGGCGGGTGTCGTTGGTACCGATGCCGGCGACCACGTGGGCGCGGTCTCCGACGGCTTCGAGCACGGCTCGTACGAGGTCGTTTTTCTCCGCGTCGGTGGTGGTCGGCGACTCGCCGGTGGTGCCGTTGATGATCAGGCCGTCGTTGCCTGCGTCCACCAGGTGGACGGCGAGCTGCTGCGCGCCGTCGAGGTCGAGTGCGCCATCCGCCGTAAACGGCGTGATCATGGCGGTGAGGACCCGCCCGAAGGGGGTCTGCGGAGTCGAGATCGGAGCCATGGGTAACACGCTACTCGCTGCCATGCTCGCGGTGTCCCCTCGGGGGACGTCAACAGGGTGTTGGACACCGGCACTGCCTGCTCGGGGGTTCAGGCAGTGCCGGGTCCGTTTGATCAGCCTAGATGAACTTTACGAAACGCCGCAATACGGACACTTGGGACTTAACTTCGTACATATGTACGTCCCGGGTGCATCGACCCTTTACGGGGCAACGCGACCGTTGCCGTTGAAGGCCGCGTACGTGAGCGGCATGAGCTTCGCCCAGTGCTGCTCCATCTTCTCGCCGACCATCTCGATCTCCCGCTGCGGGAAGGACGGGACGGCCGCGAGCTCGTGCTGCGTACGCAAGCCCAGGAAGTGCATGAGCGAGCGCGCGTTGCAGGTGGCGTACATCGACGAGAAAAGACCGACCGGCAGGACCGAACGGGCAACCTCGCGGGCGACGCCCGCCGCGAGCATCTCCTGGTAGGCCTCGTAGGCCTCCCGGTACGCGCTCTCCATGACCCGGCCCGTCAGCTCCTGCTGCGCCTCGGTCCCCTCGACGAAGACGTACTTGCCGGGGCGGCCCTCCTGCACGAGCTTGCGCTCGGCGTCCGGGACGTAGAAGACCGGCTGGAGCTCCCTGTAGCGACCCGATTCCTCGTTGTAGGACCAGCCGACGCGGTGGCGCATGAACTCGCGGAAGACGAAGATCGGCGCGCTGATGAAGAAGGTCATCGAGTTGTGCTCGAAGGGGCTGCCGTGGCGGTCCCGCATCAGATAGTTGATGAGGCCCTTGGAACGCTCCGGGTCCTTCTGCAGCTCTTCCAGGGACTGCTCGCCGGCCGTGGAGACCCGTGCGGCCCACAGCACGTCGGAGTCGCTCGCGGAGTGCTTCACCAGTTCCACGGTCACATCACTGCGGAAGCTGGGTTTCAGATCTGAAGCGGCGGTTTCGCTCACCGGCGGTCCTTCCAAACGTGCGTTACCTGGGGCGCGCCCAACTCTACGTCGCCCTCCGCGGCCCACCGCGCAAACCCACTCGGGTCCAGAACCACCCGGACAGCTGACGGGGCGCCATGAAATTCGGTTGATGTGCCGGATTCCGGCACCGATCGGGCGGCTCGTACGTCCTACAAGGGGAGAAGACACATCCGCCTGGCACACCGCTCCAGGGCCCTGATCGTGAGGAGAGTCGCTCCATGTTCCTCCGGCGCGAACCCGTCCCGTTCGCCTTCGTCGCCGAAACCGACCGTTTCCGCAGTAACGTCACTCCGCCGCCGCGCGAGCGTCTGGGCAAGACCCAGATAGCCGCCCGTAGTCTGGTCGGACTGACCGTGGTGGCGGGGCTCGTCGGCTCGCTGCTCTTCGGCATGCCAGCACTGCAGCCGAGCAAGGCAACCGCGACGTCGCAGCAGTCGGAGGCGTCCGAGGGGCGGTAGCCTCACGGGCACAGCCCAACCGAACGTGCACGTGAGTGAGGTCCAGCCGTGCCCCTGCCCTTCCTGTCGGCCGACGGCGTCTTCGACGCGGATGACGCCGGCGACGAGGTACTGGCCCATGCCGATCACGACCGCTGGCAACGGCCCTACCGCCCCGGTCCATGGCGGGTGGCCATCGCCGCGGTACTGCTCCTGCTGTCCGCCTTCATGCTGCTGGCCACGATGATCATCGCCTTCGCCGGCACCTGGGCGGGGGCCGGCGTCTGCCTGGCCGCCGCGCTCTGCGTCGTCGGCGCGGCGGTGCGGATACTGCGCGCGGGCGTCTGGGTGAGCCCTACGGGGCTGCGCCGCGTCGGGCTCTTCGGGACCCGTTCGATCGCGTGGAGCGAGATCGTCGAGGTCCGTACGGTGCAGCAGCCGGTGCGCTGGCTCGGGCTGCCGAGGACCGTGCAGGGGCAGGCGCTCACGGTGGCCGGACGCGGCGGCGCCCAGCTGCCGGTCCTCATGACCGACCACAACGCCGACTTCCTGTCGCGGACCGAGGCCTTCGACCGGGCGGCCGACACGGTCGAGGCCTGGGCCGAGGAGTACCGGCCCGTGTCCGCCTGACGGAGGGGAACGGGCCGGCGGGGCCGCCCGTACGGGTTCAGGCCCGTACGGGCCCTTCCTGTACGGGCACCGCGTCGTGCAGGGCGATCGCCCGCTGCATGGCCTTGCGCGCCCGCGGGGTGTCGCGGGCGTCGTGGTAGGCGACGGCGAGGCGGAACCAGGTGCGCCAGTCTCCCGGCGCGTCCTCGGTCTCGGCCTTGCGGCGCGCGAAGACCTCGTCGGCGGAGTCACGCAGGATCCGGCCGTACGTGTCGCGCTCCAGCTCGTCGACGGGAAGTCCGCCCTCGGCCTCCAGCTCGGCTCCGAGCCGGTTGGCCTTGGTGACGAACCGCGTGTTCTTCCAGAGGAACCAGGCACCGATGACCGGCAGGATCAGCACGGCCACCCCGAAGGTGACGGTGAGCCAGGTGCCGTGGCGGATCAGCATCAGGCCCCGGCTGCCGGCCAGGACGAAATAGACGACCAGGACGGCGGCCGTGAGGAAGTACGTGATCTTCGCGCGCATGACGTCGAATCAGCCCAGGTCGAGGAAGTTTTCCAGGCCGAAGGTGAGGCCCGGGGTCGTCACGACACGGCGCGCACCGAGCAGGATGCCCGGCATGAAGCTGCTGTGGTGCAGGGAGTCGTGACGGATGGTCAGGGTTTCGCCCTCGCCGCCGAGGAGCACCTCCTGGTGGGCCAGCAGGCCGCGCAGGCGGATGGCGTGCACCGGGACGCCGTCGACGTCCGCGCCGCGCGCGCCGTCGAGGGCGGTCGTGGTGGCGTCGGGCTGCGGGGCGCGGCCGGCCTCGGCGCGGGCGGCCGCGATGAGCTGCGCCGTACGGGTCGCCGTGCCGGAGGGCGCGTCGACCTTGTTCGGGTGGTGCAGCTCGACGACCTCGACGGACTCGAAGTACCGGGCGGCCTGCGCGGCGAACTTCATGGTGAGGACGGCGCCGATGGAGAAGTTCGGGGCGATGAGCACACCCGTCTCCGGGGAGCCCTCCAGCCACGTGTTCAGCTGGGCGAGGCGGTCCTCGGTCCAGCCGGTGGTACCGACGACGGCGTGGATGCCGTGCCGGATGCAGAAGTCGAGGTTGCCCATGACGGAGGCGGGGGTGGTCAGCTCGACGGCGACCTGGGCGCCGGTCTCGGCCAGGGTCTCCAGCTTGTCGCCGCGGGTGAGGGCGGCGACCAGTTCCATGTCATCGGCGGCCTCGACGGCCCGGACGGCTTCGGCGCCGATGCGCCCGTGGGCGCCGAGAACCGCGACCCGCAGCTTGCTGCTCATACTCCTGCTTCCTTCGCTTCCTGTCGTACGGGCCGGACGCCGGCCGCAGCCGGCGTCCGGTCGCGTGCTTCGCGTCAGGCCACGGCTTCGTCGAGGCGGGCGGCCTGCTTTTCCTTCAGCGGGCCTATCACCGCGAGCGAGGGCCGCTGGGTCAGTACATCCTGTGCGACCGAGCGGACGTCGTCCGGGGTCACCTCGGAGATCCGGGCCAGCATGTCGTCGACCGACATCTGGTCGCCCCAGCACAGTTCGCTCTTGCCGATGCGGTTCATGATCGCGCCGGTGTCTTCGAGGCCGAGGACGGTGGAGCCGGAGAGCTGGCCGATCGCCCGCCTGATCTCCTCGTCGCTGAGCCCGTCCGCTGCGACCTTGTCGAGTTCGTCGCGGCAGATCCGCAGCACGTCGTGGACCTGGGTGGGCCGGCAGCCCGCGTACACGCCGAAGAGGCCGGTGTCGGCGAAGGCCGAGGTGTACGAGTACACGCTGTAGGCCAGGCCGCGCTTCTCCCGGACCTCCTGGAAGAGGCGGGAGGACATGCCGCCGCCGAGGGCGGTGTTCAGTACGCCCATCGCCCAGCGGCGATCATCGGTGCGGCCGAGGCCGGGCATGCCGAGGACCACGTGGGCCTGCTCGGTCTTGCGGCCCACCAGATCGACGCGGCCGGCGGTGCGGATGCGCTTGGTGCCGGTGCGCGGGCCGACCGGTTCGGCGTCGGTGCGTCCGAGGGCGCCGGCCTTCTCGAAGGCCGCGCGGACCTGGCGTACGACCTTGTTGTGGTCGACGTTGCCCGCGGCGGCCACCACCAGGTGGGTCGGGTCGTAGTGCTTCTTGTAGAAGCGGCGGATCCGCTCGGAGCCGAGTGCGTTGATCGTGTCCACGGTGCCGAGGACGGGACGCCCCAGGGGGGTGTCGCCGAACATGGTCTGCGCGAACAGGTCGTGCACGCAGTCGCCCGGGTCGTCCTCGGTCATGGCGATCTCTTCGAGGATGACGCCGCGCTCGGCGTCGACGTCCTCCTCGCGGATCAGCGAGCCGGTGAGCATGTCGCAGACGACGTCGATCGCCAGCGGCAGATCGGTGTCGAGCACCCGCGCGTAGTAGCAGGTGTACTCCTTCGCCGTGAAGGCGTTCATCTCGCCGCCGACGGCGTCTATCGCGGAGGAGATGTCGAGGGCACTGCGCTTCTCGGTGCCCTTGAAGAGGAGGTGCTCCAGGTAGTGCGTGGCACCGTTGAGCGTCGGCGTCTCGTCACGCGAGCCCACGTGCGCCCAGATGCCGAAGGTGGCGGAGCGGACGGAGGGCAGCGTCTCGGTGACGATGCGCAGTCCGCCGGGGAGAACCGTGCGCCGGACGGTGCCGATGCCGTTCTGCCCCTTGAGGAGGGTTTGGGTACGGGCGACGGCCCGCCCCTCCGAAGAGGGGCGGGCCGTCACACGGGAACTACGCGACGTCACTTGTCGGAATCGTCCTTGTCAGTCTCAGCGTCGGCGGTCTCGCCCTCGATCACGGGGACCAGGGAGAGCTTGCCGCGGGAGTCGATCTCGGCGATCTCGACCTGCACCTTGGTGCCGACCGCGAGCACGTCCTCGACGTTCTCCACGCGCTTGCCACCGGCGAGCTTGCGGATCTGCGAGATGTGCAGCAGACCGTCCTTGCCCGGCATGAGGGAGACGAAGGCACCGAAGGTGGTGGTCTTGACGACCGTACCCAGGTAGCGCTCGCCGACCTCCGGCATGGTCGGGTTGGCGATCTGGTTGATCGTGGCGCGGGCGGCCTCGGCGGCCGGACCGTCGGCGGCACCGATGTAGATGGTGCCGTCGTCCTCGATCGTGATCTCGGCGCCGGTGTCCTCCTGGATCTGGTTGATCATCTTGCCCTTGGGGCCGATGACCTCACCGATCTTGTCCACGGGGATCTTGACGGTGATGATCCGCGGGGCGTTGGGGGACATCTCGTCCGGCGTGTCGATCGCTTCCATCATCACGTCGAGGATGTGGAGGCGGGCGTCGCGGGCCTGCTTGAGGGCCGCGGCCAGGACGGAGGCCGGGATGCCGTCCAGCTTGGTGTCCAGCTGGAGGGCGGTCACGAACTCCTTGGTGCCGGCGACCTTGAAGTCCATGTCGCCGAAGGCGTCCTCCGCACCGAGGATGTCGGTGAGGGCGACGTAGTGCGTCTTGCCGTCGATCTCCTGCGAGATCAGGCCCATGGCGATGCCGGCGACGGGGGCCTTGAGGGGCACACCGGCGTTCAGCAGCGACATGGTCGAGGCGCAGACCGAGCCCATGGACGTCGAACCGTTGGAGCCGAGGGCCTCGGACACCTGGCGGATCGCGTACGGGAACTCCTCGCGGGTCGGGAGGACCGGCACGATCGCGCGCTCGGCGAGCGCGCCGTGGCCGATCTCGCGGCGCTTGGGCGAGCCCACGCGGCCGGTCTCACCGACGGAGTACGGCGGGAAGTTGTAGTTGTGCATGTAGCGCTTGCGGGTCACCGGGGAAAGGGTGTCCAGCTGCTGCTCCATGCGGAGCATGTTCAGGGTGGTGACGCCCAGGATCTGGGTCTCGCCACGCTCGAACAGCGCCGAGCCGTGCACGCGCGGGATGGCCTCGACCTCGGCGGCGAGGGTACGGATGTCCGTGATCCCGCGGCCGTCGATGCGGATCTTGTCCTTGATGACGCGCTGGCGCACCAGGGCCTTGGTCAGGCTGCGGTAGGCGGCGGAGATCTCCTTCTCGCGGCCCTCGAAGGCCGGGAGGAGCTTCTCGGCGGCAAGCTCCTTGACGCGGTCCAGCTCGGCCTCGCGGTCCTGCTTGCCCGCGATGGTCAGCGCCTGGGAGAGCTCGCCCTTGACGGCGGCCGCGAGGGCCTCGTACACGTCGTCCTGGTAGTCCAGGAAGACCGGGAACTCGCCCTCTGGCTTCGCGGCCTTGGCGGCCAGGTCGGCCTGGGCCTTGCAGAGGACCTTGATGAAGGGCTTCGCGGCGTCGAGACCGGCGGCGACGACCTCCTCGGTCGGCGCCTCGGCGCCGTCCTTGACGAGGGCGATGGTCTTCTCGGTGGCCTCGGCCTCGACCATCATGATCGCGACGTCGCCGTCGTCCAGGACACGGCCCGCGACGACCATGTCGAAGACGGCGTCCTCGAGCTCGGTGTGCGTCGGGAAGGCCACCCACTGGCCGCGGATCAGCGCGACGCGGACGCCGCCGATCGGGCCGGAGAAGGGCAGGCCGGCCAGCTGGGTGGACGCGGACGCGGCGTTGATCGCGACGACGTCGTACAGGTGGTCCGGGTTGAGCGCCATGATCGTGGCGACGACCTGGATCTCGTTGCGCAGGCCCTTCTTGAAGGACGGGCGCAGCGGGCGGTCGATCAGGCGGCAGGTGAGGATCGCGTCCTCGGAGGGCCGGCCCTCACGGCGGAAGAAGGAGCCGGGGATCTTGCCGGCCGCGTACTGCCGCTCCTCGACGTCCACCGTCAGGGGGAAGAAGTCGAGCTGGTCCTTGGGCTTCTTCGACGCGGTGGTGGCGGACAGCACCATCGTGTCGTCGTCCAGGTAGGCAACGGCGGAGCCGGCGGCCTGGCGGGCCAGACGGCCCGTCTCGAAGCGGATGGTGCGGGTGCCGAAGGAACCGTTGTCAATGACGGCCTCGGCGTAGTGGGTCTCGTTCTCCACTAGCGTTTTCTCCATTTTCGTCGTCTCCGTCCGCCGCCCGTATGGCGGTGGACGGTTGCGGAGAAGCGCTCCTGGCGTGCGGGCCGGTCTTCGATCGAAGCACCCGGTTCGGTGCCCTCGGGGGCATTCCGGGTGCCACTACCGAGGACCGGCGGCGTAGGGAGGGCGCTCCTCCTCTTCAGTTGTGCACGTCTTCCTCAGACGGGCACGTGCGTCCGTTCCAGACTACAAAGGGTCCGGTCCGTCCCGCACGTACAGCAAAGGAGCGGCTCCCTCATGCGGGAACCGCTCCCTTCACGGCGTGTTACTTGGCGCCGGCCGCACCGCGGCGGATGCCGAGGCGCTCGACCAGCGTACGGAAGCGCTGGATGTCCTTCTTGGCCAGGTACTGCAGCAGGCGGCGACGCTGGCCGACCAGGATCAGCAGACCACGACGGGAGTGGTGGTCGTGCTTGTGCGTCTTGAGGTGCTCGGTCAGGTCCGAGATCCGGCGGGAGAGCATCGCGACCTGAACCTCGGGGGAGCCGGTGTCGCCCTCCTTGGCACCGAACTCGGTGATGATCTGCTTCTTCGTAGCGGCGTCGAGCGGCACGCGTACTCCTCGTGTTAGGTCTTCATAGCCACCGAGTGCCCCAGGTCTGTGTCTCTGGGGAGCTTCCGTAACTCGGAAGGCGGGGTCCGCTGAGCGCAGCCCCCAGAGGACTCCGGGAACGCGTACACAAACGGCCGTCACCCAGCGTACCAGGCTGCCGCTCGGCCAGGTCTCAGCTGGTGAGAGCCCGGGCCCGGGAGTAGACGTCGAGCACGGCCAGGGTGAGCGGCACCAGGCTGAGCAGCACCGCGGCCTCCGTGAGGTCGAGCAGGCGCCCCCAGAAGGGTGACAGACCCTTGCGGGGAATGACCAGCGCGATTCCGGCGAGGAGGGCCGCGCCGGCGATGACCGCGGCGGAGAGCCAGATCGTACGGAGGTCCAGGCCGCTGCGGTCGTGCTCGACGACGAGGGCCTCGACCAGGTGGAGCGGCGGGTGCAGCGCCAGACCGAGGATCAGCAGGCCGATGGCGGCCAGGCCGGCGACGAGGGCGCACACCACCTGGGAGGTGTAGCGGAAGAGACGGGCGCGCAGCAGCATGGCGAGGCCGGTGGCCAGGGCGAGCAGCCGGCCCCAGGTGTTGTCGGAGAAGCCGAGGACGGCGGCGGCGCCGACGCAGACGGCGGCGCAGCCGCCGACGAGGCCGAGCAGCATCTCGTGGCCGCGGCGGGCCTGGGCCGCGATCCGCTCGGCGTCGAGCGGGGCGCCCTGCTCGTGCTGGTCGGTGCCGGACTGGTCGCCGTACGGCTCGGTCTCGTAGCGGTCCGGGGTCTCGTAGTCCTCGGTGGCGCTCTGGGGGGCGGCGTAGCCGATGGGCAGCCGGGCGAAGCGCGCGGAGAGGCCCGGCAGGAAGGCGACGAGTCCGATCGCGACGGGCGCGCAGACGGCGGCGGTGGAGGTCGCGGAGGCCTCCGCGGTGATGGCCGCGAAGGTGGCCAGGGTTCCGGTGGCGGCGACGAAGGTGGCCGCGACGAAGGGGGCGTCGCCGCTGGGGGTGAGCGCGACCAGGGCGACGGAGGCGACCAGGACGCAGACGCAGCCGAGCAGGAACTGGAGGCGGCCGGGGCCCTGGCCCGCGGCGGGGCCGATGATGCCGGAGCCGGCGATCAGCAGGTGCGGGAGGGCGCCGAGGCCGAGTGCCACGGCGGAGCCGCGGTCCCGGTAGACCCGGGCGCGCACGCCGGCCAGGGCGGTGAGCAGGACGCCCACGGCCCCGGCGATGATGCCGGGCAGGCCGTGCATGTCGTGGCGGACCGGGTCGGCGTACCAGAGGACGAATCCCAGCAGGACGAGGAGCAGCGCGGCGCCGGCCAGGCCCGCGCCGCGCAGCATGTCGTCGCTCCAGCGGTGCCGGTCGCGGACCACGGCGGAGGCGACGGCGTCGGAGACGTCGTCGAAGACGGCGGGCGGCAGGGATTCGGCGAACGGGCGCAGGCTGAGCACCTCGCCGTCGAGGACCTGCTGGGCGGCGAGGGTGCGGGCGCCGTCCAGGACGGCGCCGGAGCGGCGTACGAGGTGGAAGCCGGTGGGGGCGCCGACGGGCTGGGTCTGCCCGGTGAGGCGCAGCAGTTCCGGATAGACGTCGGCGACGGCGATGTCCTCGGGCAGAGCGACGTCGATGCGACTGTCGGGAGCCACGACGGTGACCCTGCAGAAGCCCGTCGTTGCGGCCGTACTCACCTGTATGACCCCCTGGTTGGTTCCCGCACCGGCGGACGATTCGCGGATGCGCATGCTGCGCGCGCCACCCTACCGGCCGTATGGCCGACTGTCGGCAAGTAGGATCACCTCCCCCGGCCCACGCCGGGAGGTACCCCCGGGCGGAGGAGCCCCATGACCGCCCGGGACTTGAGGGCGCCGGTCGCGACGTCCCGTCCTTTTTCAAGGGATTGATGCTCCGGTGAGCCAGATCGTCGTCAAACGCCCGCCGCGGTCCCTGCCGCCCGAAGTGCCTTCGGACGAGCTGCGGCTGGAGGCTCCGCCGGAGCTTCCGCGGGGGCAGCAGGAGGGCATGCTGATGCAGCTCCTGCCGATGCTCGGCATGGGCTCCTCGGTCGTCTTCTTCTTCATGCCGGGTGCGGCGCCCTTCATGCGCATCATGGGTGTGCTGATGCTGGTGTCCACGGTGGGCATGGTCATCGCCCAGCTGGTGCGGCACCGGCGCGGTACGCAGGGGCAAATGGCCGATGTGCGCCGCGACTACCTCAAGTACCTCGCACAGACGCGCCGTCAGGTACGCCGGACCGCGCGGGCGCAGCGCGATGCGCAGCTGTATCTGCACCCCGCTCCCGAGCAGTTGTGGTCGGTCGTGGCCGAGGGCTCGCGCCTGTGGGAGCGGCGGGTCGGCGACCGGGACTTCGGGCAGGCCCGGCTCGGGCTGGGATCGCAGCGCCTCGCGACTCCGCTGGTGGCCCCCGACACGGCGCCGGTGGACGAGTTGGAGCCGCTGACCGCGGGCGCCATGCAGCGCTTCCTGAAGGTGCACTCCTCGCTGGACGGGCTGCCGGTGGCGGTGTCGCTGCGGGCGTTCTACCACGTGACGGTGTCCGGTGAGCCGGAGTCGGCGCGCGGGACGGCGCGGGCGCTGGTGGCGCAGCTGGCGACGCTGCACTCCCCTGAGGACCTGGTGGTGGCCGTGGTGGCCGCGCCGGGTGCGCTGGCCTCGTGGGACTGGACGAAGTGGCTGCCGCACACCCAGCTGCCCGGACAGGTCGACGGGGCCGGTACGAAGCGGCTGTTCAGCGACGACCTGGGTGAGCTGGAGGTGCTGCTGGCTCCCCGGCTGGAGGGGCGGCCGCGGTTCAGCCGGGAGGTGTCCCCGGTGCTGGACCAGCCGCACCTGGTCGTCGTACTGGACGGCGGCATGGTGCCGGCGGACTCGGCGTTCGCGGCGGCCGAGGGATTGCAGGGCGTGACCATCGTGGAGGTGGTCGCGGGTGAGCTGGACGAGCCGCGCGGCGGGCTGTCGGTCGTGGTGCGCCCGGGCCGGCTGCGCCTGGAGTCGGGCGGGGGCGTCGCGTACGAGGGCACGCCGGACACGCTGTCGCTGCCCGCGGCCGAGGCGCTGGCCCGGCAGCTCGCGCCGCTGCGCACGGGCGGCGGGGACGACGACGAGCCGCTGCTGGCCAACTTGGACTTCACGGACCTGCTGAACCTGGGCGACGCGGCCGCGGTCGACGTGGCCCGGACCTGGCGGCCTCGGTCGGCCGGTGAGCGGCTGCGCGTGCCGATCGGTGTCGGCGAGGACGGCGGTCCGGTCATGCTGGACCTCAAGGAGGCCGCGCAGGAGGGCATGGGCCCGCACGGGCTGTGTGTGGGCGCGACCGGTTCCGGCAAGTCGGAGCTGCTGCGCACGCTGGTGCTGGGCCTGGCGGTCACGCACACCTCGGAGACGCTGAACTTCGTACTCGCCGACTTCAAGGGCGGTGCGACCTTCACGGGCATGGGTCAGATGCCGCACGTGGCCGCCGTCATCACCAACCTGGCGGACGACCTCACGCTCGTGGACCGCATGGGCGACTCGATCCGCGGCGAACTGCAGCGCCGCCAGGAGCTGCTGCGCTCGGCGGGCAACTACGCGAACATCCACGACTACGAGAAGGCCCGCGCGGCGGGCGCCCCGCTGGAGCCGCTGGCCTCGCTGGTGCTGGTCATCGACGAGTTCAGCGAACTGCTGACGGCGAAGCCGGACTTCATCGACATGTTCATCCAGATCGGCCGCATCGGCCGGTCGCTGGGTGTGCACCTGCTGCTGGCCTCGCAGCGTCTGGAGGAGGGCAAGCTGCGCGGGCTGGACACGTACCTGTCGTACCGGATCGGTCTGCGGACCTTCTCGGCGGCGGAGTCGCGGACCGCGATCGGTGTGCCGGACGCCTACCACCTGCCGTCGTTGCCCGGTTCGGGCTATCTGAAGTTCGGTACGGACGAGATGACCCGCTTCAAGGCGGCGTACGTCTCGGGTACGTACCGCTCGGGCGGACCGGACCTGTCGGTGGGCCTCTTCCCGGTGGAGCGGCGGCCCGCGCTGTTCACGGCGCATCCGGTGCCGGTGGTGTACGCGGCCCCGGACCCGGCGTACCTGGTGGCGCAGACGGTGCGGGAGGACGACGCGCTGGCGGACACGGTGCTGGACGTGATCGTGAGCCGGCTGGAGGGGCAGGGGGTGCCGGCGCACCAGGTGTGGCTGCCGCCGCTGGACCAGGCGCCGCCGCTGGACCAGCTGCTTCCGGCGCTGGCGCCTTCGGCGGAGCGCGGCCTGCACGCGGAGGGGTACACGCGGCCCGGTGGGCTCGTCGTACCGCTCGGGCTGATCGACAAACCGTTCGAGCAGCGGCGCGAGGTGCTGTACCGCGACTTCTCGGGCGCGGCGGGCCACATGATGGTGGTCGGCGGTCCCCAGTCGGGCAAGTCGACCCTGATGCGGACGCTGATCTGCTCCTTCGCGCTCACCCACACCCCGCGCGAGGTGCAGTTCTACGGGCTGGACTTCGGCGGTGGCAGCCTGTCCGCGGTGGCCGAGCTGCCGCACGTGGGCGGGATCGCCTCGCGGCTGGACCCGGAGCGGGTGCGGCGCACGGTCGCGGAGGTGGGCGGCATCCTGGGCCGCCGCGAGGAGTTCTTCCGCTCGAACGGCATCGACTCCATCGGCACCTACCGGCGCCGGCGGGCCGCGGGCGAGCTGCCCGGTGAGCCGTGGGGCGACGTCTTCCTGGTCATCGACGGCTGGGGCGGCTTCCGCGGCGAGTACGCCGGCCTGGACGAGATCGTCACCGACATCGCGGCCCGCGGCCTGGGTTACGGCATCCACGTGGTGATCACCGCGGCGCGGTACATGGAGGTGCGGCCCGCGCTCAAGGACCAGATGCTGAACCGGCTGGAGCTGCGGCTCGGCGACGTCATGGACTCGGAATTCGACCGGAAGGTCGCGGCGAACGTTCCCCCGGGCATGCCGGGCCGCGGTCAGGTGGCGGAGAAGCTGCACTTCCTGGGCGCGCTGCCGCGGATCGACGGCTCGCACGACGCGGGAGACGTGTCGCAGGGCACGGCCGCCTTCGTGGCGGCGGTGAAGCAGAACTGGGCGGGTGCCTCGGCTCCCGGCGTACGGCTGCTGCCGCGGCTGCTCCACGCCGATCAGCTGCCCAAGGGCAGTGAGTACCCCGGCCGCGGGATCGCGATCGGCATCGACGAGACCGGTCTTGAGCCGGTGTTCGTCGACTTCGAGTCCGACCCCTTCCTCCTCGTCTTCGGCGAGAGCGAGTCGGGCAAGACGAATCTGCTGCGGCTCATCGCCCAGCAGATCGCGGACCGCTACTCCCCCGAACAGGCGCGCATCGTCGTGGGCGACTACCGGCGCGGCCTGCTCGGGGCGCTGCCGGAGGCGCACCTGCTGGAGTACGCGCCGATGGCCGGCTCCCTGCAGATGCACATGGAGGCACTGGGCGGGGTGTTCTCCCGGCGCCAGCCGCCGGACGACGTCACGCCGCAGCAGTTGCGCGACCGCAGCTGGTGGACCGGCCCGGACGTGTTCATCATCATCGACGACTTCGACCTGGTGGCCACGAGCCAGGGCAATCCGCTGGCGCCGCTGGTGGAGTTCCTGCCCTTCGCCCGGGACACGGGCGTCCGCTTCGTCATCGCGCGCAACTCGGCGGGCGCCTCGCGCTCGCTGTACGAACCGTTCATGCAGCGGATCAAGGAGCTTGGCGCGCAGGGCATCGTGCTGTCCGGCGACCCGTCCGAGGGTGACCTCGTGGGCAACGCGCGCCCGCGTCCGATGCCGCCGGGCCGGGCCTACTTCGTCTCGCGCAAGCGGGGTACGTCGCTGGTGCAGCTGGGGCGGGTACCGGGATCGCCCGGGATGTGAGCACCGCCGTGGGGCGGCGCCGGGTCGCCCGGGGCCGCCCGGGGCCGCCCCACGGCGCACGCTTCGGGCGGAAACCCGCCCCCGGCGGGCACCCACCACCGATAATCGGCAGCGCAGACCGTGCAACACCGCACCACCGAGGGAAAGGCCGCACATGGGCACCCAGCAGGAGAAGGACGAGCTGTACGCGCTCGACATCAGCGGCGTCGAGTGGGAGGGCCCGCCCGGGAGCAGCCCGGACGAGGAGCGGGTCGAGATCGCGCGGCTGCCCGAGGGCGCGGTGGCCATGCGGTCCTCCCTGGACCGGGACACCGTGCTGCGGTACACCGCGGCCGAGTGGGAGGCCTTCGTACTCGGGGCCAGGGACGGCGAGTTCGACCTGGACCGGCACCAGCCCTGACGGCGGCCGGACGTGACGAAGGGGCACGCCCGGTGCGGGCGCGCCCCTTCGTCACGGTGCGGACGTGTCGGCCGGCTCAGTAGGCCTCGGTGAACAGGCGCGAGGCCTTCACGTCGGTGGCGCGGTAGTCGCCCTTGCCGCGCTCGATGAGCTGGGCGACCTTCTCCAGCTGCTTCTGCATGTGCTCGGCCTTGCCCTTGTACTTCGTCTGGAGCGCGATGTACTCGGCGTGCGCCACACCGTCCCACGTGTCCGTGACGACCTTCAGGGCCTGGTCCATTTCGGCCAGGTCCTTGATGATGTTCCCGGAGACGATCCGGATGCGGTCCGCCATCTCCTGGACGCTCTCGTACCGGACCCGGGTGTGCCCGTCGTTACCCGCCATGTTCTTCTCCCTTTCACTGCGGCCAACTGGAAAACGGCGCGTTGTCAGACGTTGTTGAGTGCCGACCGGTTGGCGCTGGGCGAGTCCGCGGTGGCCGCCTTGAACGCGGCACGCACGTCGTCGTCCTGGGCGTTGCTGAGGTTCTTGGTCCCCACCACCGCGTTGTGCAGGACGCCGAGCATCCTGCGGATCTCGTCGTGATCCTCATTGACGACGTTCTGGGCGGTGATGAAGCCCGAGGCACCCACACCTGTCCAGCCCGCGCTCACCGTGGCGATGATGTCGGCAAGCTCGCGGGCCTGCTTGGTGACGGCGTTGGCCGTCATCTCGATCTTTGTCTTCGCCTGGACGACCGGATCGTCTGCAAGTCCGTAAGTGTTCGTGCTCATCCGAAGCCCCTCATTCCAATTCGCCGGCAGAACCGGCAGATTGCGTGGCGGAGCAGACATTCCAAGGCACGGCTTTGAGCCACGCGTACCCGGACATCCCCCTCCGCTTCACGCGATCCCCCGATCACACTCGTGAAGCCTGTTGTCACTCTAGTCAGTTCACGGTCCCGGCCCAACACAGGTATGCCGCTCTGCCGATGAACCGTGACTGTTCACTGCAAACGGCGTCGGCGGTTCCGGGAGTCCCGGACGACTGTCGCGGTCCCGGCGATGACGGCGATGAGGACGGCGCCGATGCCCAGGGCGTAGGTCCCGAACCGCTCCTCTCGCTCTTGCGTCGTCTCGGTCAGCCGCAGCGCCACGGCCTGCGGTGCCGACGCCGGGGGCGGGCCGGGGTCCGGGACGGGCGGCTTCGGGGGCTCGTGGTCCTGGCTGACCGCGCGCACCGGATCCACGACGCCCCATCCGACGTAGTCGTCGCGGCCCTTGACCGAGCGTTCGGCGGTGTTCTGGATCTGCCAGACGATCTGCTGCGGGGACCACTCCGGGTGCTCGGCGCGCAGCAGCGCGGCGACGCCGGCCACGTACGGCGCGGAGAAGCTGGTGCCGTTGTCGATGCACTGGCCGAAGCCGGGAACGGTGGAGACCATGTCGACGCCGGGTGCCGCGACCCCGATGAAGTCGCCGGGCTGGGAGAAGGCGGCGCGCTCGTTGTTGCGGTCCGAGGAGGCCACCGCGAGCACACCGGGGAAGGCCGCCGGGTAGGTCTTGCGCTTCTGGCCGGTCGTGCCGTCGTTGCCCGCCGAGGCCACGACCACGATCCTGGCGTCGATGGCCTTCTGGACCGCCTTGGCGAGCTCCGAGTCCGCGGACAGCGGCACGTCGGTGTCCTGGGAAACGTTGATCACGTGGGCGCCCTTGGCCACCGCGTGGTCGATCGCCTGGCTCAGTGACAGGGCGTTGCCCTTGCCCTGCCCGTCGTTCTGCCGGATCGGGATGATCGTCGCCTCCGGGGCCAGGCCGACGAAGCCGGTGCCCTGCTGGGGGCGGGCCGCGATCAGCCCGGCGACCTTGGTGCCGTGCCCGACGGTGTCGGTCGTACCGTCGCCGCCCTTGGGGTCGATGAAGTCCTTGCCGGCGCCGATGTCGACGGCCGCGCTGAGTTGCGGGTTGGCGCGGTCCACGCCGGTGTCGATGACCGCCACCCGGATGCTCTTGCCGTCCTTGCCCTTGCCCTTGGTCTGAGCCCAGAGCGTGTCGAGGAGGAGCCGCTGGAGGGCCCAGGGGCGGTCCTCGATCTGCTTCTTCATGGGGAAGGTGCACTCGCCGGCGCCGGTGAGGCGCAGGGCGTACGGGGGCTGCGGCGCGGGCGCGGCGCCGGTCGTGCCGGAGATCGCGAGGAGGGTGAGCGCGGCGGTGAGCAGCGGTGCGCGCCGCGCGGGCGGGCGACGGCGGTTCGGCGAGGTCTGCGTGGGCGTCGGCATGGGCATGGGCATGGGCGGCATCGTCACGAACCCTGGGGCTGGCGGGCGGAGTTGGTGTCCATGCGCGGGCCCTTGGAGAGGAACTCCGACCACGCGATGGGCACCATGGCCGGTGCGACGCCTCCGTAGCCGAGCCGGATCTGCGCCTGGCTGGCCTCGGGGCGGCCGTCCCCGGTCGCCTTGGCCTGCTGGTCGGGCGCGCCGATCTGCGACTGCTCGGCGTCGCTGTCGCCGTTGGCCTGGACGGCGTACCGCAGGCCGGTGTCGGTGACCAGGAAGAGGGCGCCGCCGGCCGTGGTCTGCTTGCCCTGCACCTGGGTGTAGAGCAGTCCCGAACCGGGGGTGACGTACGCGCTCGTGCCGCTGGCGGTGATGTCGATGGGGAAGCCGGAGCCGGCCCAGGTGCTCAGCGTCTGGTTGCCCTGGCCGTCGACGGCGCGCAGGACGTTGCAGACGGTGTCGCGGTCGCCGGAGCCGGTCGCGGCGGCCCCGGCGGCGGGTGCGGTGTGGTTGATCCGCTCCGTCTTCTTCTGCGGCCACTTGGTGCCGCCCAGGAACGAGGTGGCGTCGGGAAGGAGGGACTGGAGGTCGACCTCGCGCGGCTTGCCGTGCATGTTGAGGCCGTCGGTCGCCGGAGCCGAGATCAGCAGCCAGGCGATGAAGTCGGAGACCGGGGCGACCTTCCCGGGCAGCACCACGTAGTGCTGGGCGCCGCTGCCGGTCTGGGCCTTGAGCACCATGCCGACCTTGTTGTCGGCGGTGACCAGGCCCTGGACTCCGGCGTTGGCGCCGACCTGGCCGGGCAGTTGCGGGAAGGCGAGGTCCGCGCCGGCGTCGAGGGTGGCCAGCCACTGCTCGGTGACCTGCTGCGGGACGGCGCCGGTGCCCACCAGGGCGGTGGTCATCGTCCCGGCGGCCGGCGTGCCCTCCGGGAACTTGTACCTCCGGCCCGTGGAGTCGACCAGGTAGCGCTCCTTGCCCGCGCCGGTGCTCTGGACGTACAGCGCCTGGGTGTCGGTGACCTTGCGGGTGTCGTCCATCAGGCCGGCCTCGCGGTCGGCGAGGACGAAGGTGGCGGTCTGCACCCCCCGGCCGTTGCCGCCCGGCTGCTGGCAGACGGCCCAGCGCTTGGCCTTGCCGGCGTCCGCCTTGGCGGGCAGCCGGTCGGGGGCGTACGGGATGCCGATGATGGGGCCGCGCGGCGGCTTGCCGGCGTCCAGGACCTTGTCGTCGACCTGGACGACCTTGAACTTCTGCGGGTCCAGCAGCAGTCGGGCCGAGGCGAGGTTCAGCACCGGGTGGAGCCGGGTCTGGTCCTTGCCGTTCACCTTGGTCGTCAGGACCACGTACCGCGTGGTCGACTGCTTGCCGACGATCACCTGCGTACCGGGCGCCGCCCAGCCCTTGGGGGCCGTCGGCTTGAACATGCCCCAGGCCCCGAAGCCGGCCAGCACGAGCGCCCCGATGACCATTCCGGGGACGACCGCCCGCAAGGGCCGCGGCGCGCCCTCCTCGGTCCCCGTGGCGGAAGGCTGGAGGAACGCTGCCACCGTGCGCCGCTTCGCAAAGGTGTACGCGTTGAGCTCATCACGTCGTGATGCCATGACCGCCTGATTCTCCCCGCACGGCCCGCCGGTGAGTACGGTCCCCGGGCCTCGATTGTCGGACCGGGCACCTACTATGCCTCTTGACGGACGGTATGCGGGGGGCCGGGTAGGGTGACCTTGCCGCTCAGCGCCTTCCGGACCGGGGCAGTCAGGGCTTGTTGGGGTTGATTGGGGAGATTCCGGGGTCATGCGACGGGTGTCGCACAGCACCGGGACTCATGGGGTCTGGCCCCGGGAAGGGGAGGTGTGCGAGTGATGGCCACCGTGACGCAGCCGCAGACGGGCGCAGCCACATCCGCACGCGGCGGGGTGACACCGCATCCGAAATCGAGCCCGGGCCGCTTCGGCCCGTTTCGATTGCAACAGCTCGTACTGCTTCA
The DNA here is from genome assembly GCF_040611115.1 of Streptomyces sp. NPDC003038. Taxonomy (NCBI): domain Bacteria; kingdom Bacillati; phylum Actinomycetota; class Actinomycetes; order Kitasatosporales; family Streptomycetaceae; genus Streptomyces; species Streptomyces sp. NPDC003038. Next base: position 175,003 of record NZ_JBEXNN010000012.1, on the reverse strand, counting down.
GCTCGCCGCGGCGGCGCTGCTGGTGGCCTGGGTGGTCGAACCGCTGCTGCTGGTTCCCGCCGGTGCGCTGGCAGTCGTCCTGGTCGTCCTCGCGGTCGTACGCCGCCACCAGCGCTCCCTGCCCGAGTGGATCGGCGCCGCGCTCGCCCTGCGCGCGCGCCGGCGCCGGGCCGCGTCCCTGACCGTGCCCGCGGGCACGGAGCCGGGGCTGGCCCCGCTGGTCGAGGCCGATCCGGCACTGCGGACCCTGACGTTCAGCGACCGTGACCGGCGGCCGGTCGGGATGATAGGCGACGGCACCTTCCTGACCGCGGTCGTCCAGGTGGACATGGAAGCCACCGCGCTGCGGCCCGACCGTACGGCGCGGCCGCTGCCCCTGGCCGTCGTCCGGGACGTCCTCGAAGTGGACGGCATCCGGCTGGAGTCCGCGCAGCTGGTGCAGCACACCCAGACCGCGCCGGCCCCGCACCTGCCCGCCCAGTCGATGGCCACGCGCAACTACGCGCCGCTGCAGGCGCGGACGGGTTCCCCGGCGGTGCGGCTGACCTGGATCGCCCTCAAGCTCGATCCGGAACTGTGCCCGGAGGCCGTCACCGCCCGCGGTGGCGGACTGGCGGGCGCGCAGCGGTGTGTGGTGCGGGCGGCGGACCAGCTGGCGAGCCGGCTGGCCGGCGCCGGTTTCAAGGCCACCGTACTGACCGAGCAGGAGCTGACGGCCGCGCTGGCCACGTCCTCCTGTGCGAACCCGATGGCGATCACCCAGGCTGGGCGGTCCGCCGGCACGGGGCGGCGTACGGAGGAGACGCCGCGGACGTGGCGCTGCGACGACCGCCGGCACACAACGTACTGGATAGGCCGCTGGCCGCAGTTGGGCGGCGGCGGAGCGGCGGCGCTGCCGCAGTTCGTGGCCCTGCTGACCTCGCTGCCCGCCCTCGCGACGAACTTCAGCCTGACGATGGCCCCGGCGGAGCGCCAGGGCGTGACACTGGCCGGGTACGTACGGGTGACCGGGCGCAGCGACGAGGAACTGGTCGCGGCCCGCAGGGAGCTGGAGCGGACGGCGCGGGGCGTGAAGGCCGGGCTGGTCCGCCTCGACCGCGAACAGGTACCGGGGCTGCTGGCTTCGCTGCCGCTGGGAGGGGCGCGATGAGAGGCGGATTCGGGCTGATCGGCCCCCAGCGGGAACGGCATGTGGTGCCCGCGGCCGACTTGGACGTGCTGGCGCTGCCCATCGGGGACGACGGGGTCGTCATCGGCGTGGACTCCGAGGGGCGGCCGGCGGTGCTCGGCATCAACCGGCCGACACCGTACGAGGTGACGCTCATCGGCGGTCTGTGGACGGCGCAGGTGCTGACGCTGCGCGCGGCGGCCACGGGTGCGCGGGTGGCCGTGGAGACGGGGCGCGGGCAGGTGTGGTCCGGGCTGGCCCAGGCGGCCGGCGGCGGACAGCAGTGCGTGACGTTGCACGAGGTGGGCCGGGTGCCGCCGCAGGGCGCGTCGGCGGGCAGCCCGGTGCTGGTGGTCCGCGACTGCGGGATGCGGCCGCCGCGCGGGCGTGTGGTGGCCGGGCCGTGGCAGTCGGTGCTGACTCTGCTGCCGTATCTGAGCCCGACGGCGCCGCGGCTGCTCCAGCAGTCGTCGCTGGTGGGCGTGCAGCGGGTGTCCCCGGACGAGGCTGAGCAGATCGGCCGCCTGATGAACCTGCCGCCGTCGGCGGTGCATTCCCTGCCCACGCTGGGCGACGGGGTGACGCTGTGGTGCACGTCGCGGGACCGGCAGTTCGTGATGACGCAGGGGACCGAGGTGGAGACGGGCCTGCTGGGCGCGTCACGCCGTATCGACTGAGCACCGGCTGAGCCTTGCGCGCGGTTGCCGTTGCCCGTCGCCTGCTCGGGCCGGGCCGGCCCGGCCCGGCCCGGCCCGACGCCTTGTGGACGACCTCGTGGAGGCGGACCCGGCGCCGGCCGACGGGGGCACGCCCCCGGGGCGGCGGACATTGACGGCGGGCGCGATTAGGCTGAGTGCGGGCGTGGCGTCGAGGTGGGCGCCGGACCAGTGTTCGACAGACCAGGAGGACCAGTGAGCGGCGATCGGAACGAGAGGCGCGGCGGGACGTGGGACGTCCCGACGGACGATCAGTCCGACGCCGACCAGGAACTGACGGGCGAGTTCACCATCGACTACACCCCGCCGGCCTGGTACACGCAGGGCGCGCCGTCGGCCACGCCGGTGGTGCCGGGGCTGCCCGAGGGCAGCGGCTTCGAACCGCACCGCCCGTCGGAGGTGGCCTCGCCCCCGACCATGCGGATGGCTCCGCCGGCCCCCCGGCCCCCGTCGGACGGCACGGCCCCGCCCGCGCCGCACCCGGAACCGGCCCCGCACGACCAGGACGCCCCGCCCGCGCCCTACACGGCACCCGCACCCGCTCCGGCGGAAAGCCCGGCGACACCGTACGCGACCCCTACGCCTGCCCCGCACGACGAGCAGGACGCCCCCGCGCCCTACACGGCACCCGCACCCGCACCGGCGGAGAACCCGGCGACACCGTACGCGACCCCTACGCCTGCCCCGCACGACCAGGACGCCCCGCCCGCGCCCTACACGCCACCGGCACCGGCACCGGCACCCGCACCCGCACCGCAGGAGCAGGCCGTCCCGGCGGCGCCCGTCGAGGCGCCGACCCCGGCTGAGCACGCCGCCCCGGCCCCGTACGCGGCACCGGCACCGGCACCGCACGAGCAGGGCGCCCCGGACGCGCCGCAGGCTCCGGCCGACGACGTGCCCGGCCGTGCCGCCGAGACCCCGTTCGAGGGAACTGGCACCAGCCCGCGCGACACTCCCGCCGAGAGCACTCCCCTCGCCGCCGCGCCGCCGTTCGCCGAGTCACCGGTCGCCCGTACGGACGCCCCGTACCCCGGAGCGGAGAACCCGTACGGGGGACCGGGGCCCGGTGGTGAACTGCCCTCGCTGCCGCCCGCGTTCCCCGCACAGGGCTCCTACGGATTCCCGCCGCCCGCACCGCCGCAGCCGCAGCCGCAGCCACCGCACCATGACCTCCGCGCCAACACGCAGTGGCCCGTCGGCCCGCAGCAGCAGCAACACCAGCCGCACCAGCCGCAAGACCCCCGCTACCCGGCCGGTCAGGCGACCGGTGGGGCTCCGCTCGGCTACACCGCCGCCGTCGAGCTGTCCTCCGACCGGCTGCTGCGCAACAAGCAGAAGCCCAAGAACAACGGCGGCGGCGCCGGAGGAGGAGGCGGCGGTCTCTTCCGCTTCGGAGGCAAGGCCGCCGAAGCGGAACGCCGGCGCAAGCTGGAACTGATCCGCACCCCGGTCATGTCCTGCTACCGCATCGCCGTCATCAGTCTCAAGGGGGGCGTCGGCAAGACCACGACCACCACCGCCCTCGGCGCCACCCTCGCCACCGAGCGCCAGGACAAGATCCTGGCCATCGACGCGAACCCCGACGCCGGCACCCTCGGCCGCCGCGTCCGCCGCGAGACCGGCGCCACGATCCGGGACCTGGTCCAGGCGATCCCATACCTCAACTCGTACATGGACATCCGGCGGTTCACCTCGCAGGCCCCCTCCGGCCTGGAGATCATCGCCAACGACGTGGACCCGGCCGTCTCCACCACCTTCAACGACGAGGACTACCGCCGCGTCATAGAGACGGTGGGCCGCCAGTACCCGATCGTCCTCACCGACTCGGGCACCGGCCTCCTCTACTCCGCCATGCGCGGCGTCCTGGACCTGGCCGATCAGCTGATCATCATCTCGACCCCGTCCGTGGACGGCGCCAGCAGCGCCAGCACGACGCTCGACTGGCTCTCCGCGCACGGGTACGCCGACCTCGTCTCCCGCTCCCTCACCGTCATCTCGGGGGTGCGCGAGACGAGCAAGATGATCAAGATCGAGGACATCGTGCAGCACTTCGAGACCCGCTGCCGCGGCGTCGTCGTGGTGCCCTTCGACGAGCACCTGGCGGCCGGCGCCGAGGTCGATCTCGACATGATGCGGCCCAAGACGCGAGAGGCGTACTTCAACCTCTCCGCCCTCGTGGCCGAGGACTTCCTCCGGGCCCAACAGCAGCCCCCGCAGAACCACTGGGGAACGCCGCAGCAGCCCCAGCCCGGCCAGCCGCCTCAGCACCACCAGCAGCAGCCTCCTGCACAGCCGCAGCCGTACGGACAGCCCCCGTACCAGCAGCCTCAACAGCCTTACGGCCAGCCCTACCCGCAGGCCGGTCAGCCCTGGCAGCAGCCCCAGGCCCCACAGCCGCAGCCGCAGCCGCCACAACAGCAGCCCCCGCAGCAGCCGCAGCCGCACCACCAGCAGCCGCCACAACCGGCCCAGCCCCCGCGCGACCCGCGCCTCGGCTGACGAAGACGGCAGCGAGAAGGGCCCGTACCGCCTCAGGATCCACGATCCGGGCAGTACGGGCCCTCACCCGTTGCGGCGGAGCGTCAGCGCTCCGCGTCGTACGTGTCCGTGAGCACCCGCGCGCGCTTCACGTCGTCCGCGATGGCCTCCAGCAGCCCGTCCAGCGACTCGAACTTCGCCATCCCCCGTACGTAGGCGAGGAAGTCGACGGCCACGTGCATGCCGTACAGGTCCAGCCCGATCCGGTCGATGGCGTACGCCTCCACGGTCCGCTCGGTGGCGTCGAACTGCACGTTCGTCCCCACCGAGATCGCCGCCGGCATCCGCTCGCCGGCCGCGGTCAGCCAGCCCGCGTACACGCCGTCCGCCGGGATCGCGGTGTGCGACTGCGTCTCAACGTTCGCCGTCGGGTAGCCGAGCTCGCGGCCGCGCTGCGCACCGCGCACCACGACGCCCTCGACCCGGTGCGGCCGGCCCAGGATCTCGGCCGCGCCCTCCATGTCGCCCTCGGCGACCAGCTTGCGCGCCAGGGTCGAGGAGAACGGCACGCCGCCGCCCGCCTCACCCCTCTCGACCAGGTCCACGACGTCGACCTCGTAGTCGTAGGTGGCGCCCAGCTCGCGGAGGAAGTCGACGTTTCCGGCGGCCCGGTGGCCGAAGCGGAAGTTCGGGCCCTCGATGACGGCGCGCGCGTGCAGCTTGTCGACGAGCACCTTCACGATGAAGTCGGCCGGGGACAGCTTCGAGAACTCCGCCGTGAAGGGCAGGATCAGCAGGGCGTCCACACCCAGCCCGGCCATCAGTTCGGCACGCCGGTCGTACGTGGCCAGGATCGGCGGGTGGCTGCCGGGGCGGACCACCTCGCTGGGGTGGGGGTCGAAGGTGACGACGACGGAGGGGACGCCGAGCGCGTGCGCCTTGGCCACGGCCCGTCCGATGATCAGCTGATGCCCTCGGTGCACACCGTCGTAGGAGCCGATGGTGACGACGCTGCGTCCCCAGTCCTGGGGGATGTCCTCCAAGCCACGCCAGCGCTGCACTGTGACCGCTCCTCGCCCGAACCGTGTAGTCCTTGTACTGATTGCCTCTTGCAGGTCTAAGACTGCCATGCCGGTGGCCGGTGCCTCGCATCGGCATCTGGCTGAGACCAGTGCTGTGTCATATCGTCACGTCACATCAGAAGCCGCCCCGCCGAGGGTCTCCACCGTCCGCCGGGCACGCGGTCCCGGCAGTGCCGCCGCCTCCACGCCGGCTTCCGTCGGCCGGCGCGCGAGGTGCTCCCGTACGAGTCACCTGCGCCGGGCCGGCCCCGGCGTCGTCAGCGCGGCCGGGGCGCGCAGGTCCCCCGTCGGCCTGGGCCGCACCAGCTCCGGAGCGGAGCTGGAGAAGCACGCGAGGCGAACGCGCCCCCGTACGCTCCCTCCATTCACTCCGAGCGCCTGCTCGGACGGGTGAAAACGAGGGTCCGGGTGGATAGAGACCTACCCGAGGGGGGTCGTGGAGCGGCGAGCCGCAGAACACGTGCGCTCGCCGCTCCACGTCGACACGGAATCCCGTCGAGCGTGAGGGCCGGTTCACCACCGGCCCGGGTCCGAACCCGCAGATCAGCAGATCGGCAGATCGGCAGATCGGCAGATCGGCAGATCAGACGAAGACCGCGAGGGACTTCGCCTTCCCGCCCTTGCTCTCGACGAGCCCGAGCAGCTGCCCCTGCGGCCCGTAGACCGCCACCGTCTTTCCGGCCTCGTACTCCGCCGGCATCTCGATGCGCACGCCGTTGGCGAGCAGCGAGGCCCGCCGGGCGTCGAGGTCCCAGCGCGGAAAGGCCGCGGCGGCCGCCTCGCCGATCGGCATGACGGTCAGCTCCTCCTGGAGCTGGTCCAGGGTCCGCGCCCGGTCGATCTTGTACGGGCCCACCCGCGTGCGGCGCAGCGCGGTCAGGTGCCCGCCGACGCCGAGGTCGGCGCCGAGGTCACGGGCCAGGGCGCGGATGTACGTACCGCTGGAGCAGACGACGGAGACGATGAGGTCGAGGACCTTCGTACCGTCCTCGGCCTGGGCCTCCCGCATGTCGTACACCTGGAACGACGAGATGGTCACCGGCCTGGCCGGGATCTCGAAGTCCTCGCCGTCGCGCGCCCGCTTGTAGGAGCGCACGCCGTTGATCTTGATGGCGCTGACCTTGGACGGGACCTGCATGATCTCGCCGGACAGCTTGGCGATGCCCGCGTCCACGGCCTCGCGGGTGACCCCGGAGGCGTCCGTGGACGAGGTCGGCTCGCCCTCGGCGTCGTCCGTCAGGGTGTTCTGGCCCAGGCGGATCGTGCCGAGGTACTCCTTCTCCGTGAGCGCGAGGTGGCCGAGGAGCTTGGTGGCCTTCTCGATGCCCAGGACCAGCACGCCCGTCGCCATCGGGTCCAGCGTGCCGGCGTGGCCGACGCGGCGGGTCTTGGCGATCCCGCGCATCTTGGCGACCACGTCGTGCGAAGTGAAGCCGGACGGCTTGTCGACGATGACCAGGCCTCCCCCGGCCTCCGGCCGGGAGGGACCCCCTGGCGTCCCTGCGTTGGTGCTCATTCCGCGGCTGCGTCCTCGTCGTCCTCGTCGTCCTCGCCCGGCTTCTTGTACGGGTCGGCTTCTCCCGCGTACGTCGCGCCGGAGGAGACCTCGCGCACCTGGGCATCGGAGGCGCGCGCCTTGTTGAGGAGGTCCTCGATGGTCTTGGCGTTCTCCGGGAGGGCGTCCGCGATGAAGGTCAGGGTGGGCGTGAACTTGGTGCCCGCCGCCCGGCCGACCGCGGAGCGCAGTACGCCCTTGGCGCTCTCCAGGCCCGCTGCCGCGCTGGCCCGGTCCTCGTCGTCGCCGTACACCGTGTAGAAGACCGTGGCCTCCCGCAGGTCACCGGTGACGCGGGTGTCCGTGATGGTCACGTGCGTCCCGAGGCGGGGGTCCTTGACACCACGCTGCAGCTTCTCGGCCACCACCTCCCGGATGAGGTCCGCCAGCTTCTTCGCCCGCGCATTGTCGGCCACTGGTCCGTCTCCTTCTTTTCTTGCAGACAAGCAATCAGTCTTCATCACCGTGGATGCGCCGTCGTACGGACAGCAGCTCCACTTCCGGACGTGCCGCGACCAGCCGCTCGCAGCGGTCGAGTACGTCCGAGAGGAACCCCGTGTCCCCACTTACCAGGGCTACCCCTATACGGGCCCTGCGGTGCAGGTCCTGGTCGCCCACTTCGGCCGCGCTCACAGAGAACTTGCGCTGGAGCTCGGCGACGATGGGCCGGACGACGGAGCGTTTCTCCTTCAGCGAGTGGACGTCGCCGAGGAGCAGATCGAAGGACAGAGTCCCCACGTACATGCAGTTCCGGATATCCCGCCGGTTCGGGTTCGGTGGCCTGCCGGCCGACGCTCGGCAGGCTCACCTGAACCGTACACGCAACGGCCGGGGCCGATCGACGGATATATTCCGCCGACCGGCCCCGGTTACGACACGGTGCGTTCCGCCACGCGATTACGCGCGGGGCTTCTCGCGCATCTCGTACGTCGCGATGACGTCGTCGACCTTGATGTCGTTGAAGTTTCCGAGGTTGATACCACCCTCGAAGCCTTCGCGGATCTCGGTGACGTCGTCCTTGAAGCGGCGCAGACCGGAGATGGTGAGGCTCTCCGCGATGACCTTGCCATCGCGCAGGAGCCGCGCCTTGGTGTTGCGCTTGACCTCGCCGGACCGGATGAGGACACCGGCGATGTTGCCCAGCTTGGACGAGCGGAAGACCTCGCGGACCTCCGCCGTACCGAGCTCGACCTCTTCGTACTCCGGCTTGAGGAGACCCTTCAGGGCCGCCTCGATCTCCTCGATGGCCTGGTAGATCACCGAGTAGTACCGGACGTCGACACCCTCGCGCTCCGCCATCTGCGCGGCACGGCCGGCCGCACGGACGTTGTAGCCGATGACGATGGCGTCGGAGCCCATCGCCAGGTTGATGTCGGACTCGGTGACCGCACCCACACCGCGGTGCAGGACCCGGATGTCGACCTCTTCACCGACGTCGAGCTGGAGCAGCGAGGACTCGAGAGCCTCGACCGCACCGGACGCGTCGCCCTTGATGATGAGGTTGAGTTCCTGGACGAGACCGGCCTTGAGGACCGAGTCGAGGTCTTCCAGGGACACCCGGCGGACACGCTTGGCGAAGTTGGCGTTGCGCTCTCGCGCAGCACGCTTCTCGGCGATCTGACGGGCCGTGCGGTCCTCGTCGACGACGAGGAAGTTGTCGCCGGCGCCGGGGACGTTGGTGAGACCCAGGACCAGGACGGGGGTCGACGGACCCGCTTCCTCGACGTTGTTGCCCTTGTCGTCGAGCATGGCGCGCACTCGGCCGTAGGCGTCGCCCACGACCATCGTGTCGCCGACGCGGAGGGTACCGCGCTGGACGAGGACGGTGGCGACGGCACCGCGGCCGCGGTCGAGGTGGGACTCGATCGCAATACCCTGAGCGTCCTGCTCCGGGTTGGCGCGCAGGTCGAGCGAGGCGTCGGCGGTGAGGACGACGGCCTCGAGCAGGGAGTCGATGTGCAGACCCTGCTTGGCGGAGATGTCGACGAACATCGTGTCGCCGCCGTACTCCTCGGCGACCAGACCGAACTCGGTGAGCTGACCGCGCACCTTGACCGGGTCGGCACCCTCGACGTCGATCTTGTTGACCGCGACCACGATCGGCACACCGGCCGCCTGGGCGTGGTTCAGCGCCTCGATCGTCTGCGGCATGACACCGTCGTTGGCCGCCACCACGAGGATCGCGATGTCGGTCGACTTGGCGCCACGGGCACGCATGGCGGTGAACGCCTCGTGACCCGGGGTGTCGATGAAGGTGATCTTGCGCTCTTCACCGTTGACCTCGGTACCGACCTGGTACGCACCGATGTGCTGCGTGATGCCGCCGGCCTCGCCCGCAACGACGTTCGTCTTGCGGATGGCGTCGAGCAGTCGGGTCTTACCGTGGTCGACGTGACCCATGACGGTCACGACCGGCGGACGCGGCATGAGGAATTCCTCGCCGCCCTCGTCCTCGCCGAACTCGATGTCGAAGCCCTCGAGGAGCTCGCGGTCCTCTTCCTCCGGGCTGACGATCTGAACGACGTAGTTCATCTCGCCGGCCAGCATTTCGAGGGTCTCGTCGGAGACGGACTGCGTGGCAGTGACCATCTCGCCGAGGTTCATCATCACGGCGACGAGCGACGCCGGGTTGGCGTTGATCTTCTCCGCGAAGTCGGTGAGGGACGCACCGCGCGACAGGCGAACGGTCTCGCCGTGGCCGCGGGGCAGCATCACGCCGCCGACGGACGGGGCCTGCATGGCCTCGTACTCCTGGCGCCTCTGACGCTTGGACTTGCGACCACGACGGGCCGGACCGCCGGGACGGCCGAAGGCACCCTGCGTGCCACCACGGGCACCGGGACCGCCGGGACGACCACCGAAGCCGGGACGACCGCCGCCGCCGGCACCAGCCGGACCGCCACCGAAGCCGCCACCACCGGGACGCGGGCCGCCGAAGCCGCCACCGCCACCGGGACGCGAGCCAGGACCGGCCGGACGGCCGGCGAAGCCGCCACCGCCACCACCGGGACGAGCGCCGCCGCCACCGGGACGACCGGCGCCACCGGCACCGGGACCACGGCCACCGGGGCCGCCGCCGGGACGCGGACCGGGACCACCGGCAGCGGGACGCTGCGGCATCATGCCCGGGTTGGGACGGTTACCACCGGGCGCACCGCCAGGACGCGGGGCACCACCCTGCGGACGGGGCATACCGCCCGGGGTCGGACGAGCGCCGCCCTGGCCCTGCGGACGCGGAGCGCCGCCGGGGCCGCCCTGCGGACGGGGAGCACCCTGGCCGCCGGCGCCGGGGGCGCCGGGACGGGGAGCGCCGGCCGGACGGGGCGCCTGCGGGCGCGCCATGCCGGTGGAGCCACCAGAGGTGAAGGGGTTGTTGCCCGGGCGGGGACCCGCCGGACGGGAGCCCTGCGGACGCGGGGCCTGGGATCCGGGACCACCGGCAGGGCGCTGCGACGGACCGCCGGGGGCGGTGCCGGCCGGGCGCGGGGCGCCGGGACGGGCGCCGGTCTGGCCACCCTGACCACCCTGGGCCGCGGGACGCTCGGTACGTGCCGGGCGCGGACCGGGGGCCGCACCGGCGGGACGCTCGGTACGCGCCGGGGCGGCCGGAGCCGCCGGAGGCGCGGTGAACTCGGTCGCCACGGGAGCCGCCGGAGCGGGCTTCGGGGCGGCCGGAGCCTTGGGACCGGGACGCGGGCCGGATGCGGCCGGAGTCACCGGGGCGCTGGCGGCCGGAGCCTCGGCAGCGACCGGCTTGGGGGCCGGTACGCCGGGCTTCGGGGCAGCGGGACGTGCCGCGGCGGCCGGGGAGGGCGCCGCGGGCTTGGCGGGCGCGGCCTTGCGGGGCGCGCCCGGCTTCGCAGCGGCCTTGCCGGCGTTGCCGCCGGGCCCCTGCAGTGCGTCAGTCAACTTGCGTACAACCGGCGCCTCGATCGTCGAGGACGCCGAACGGACGAATTCACCGAGTTCTTGGAGCTTGGCCATGACGACCTTGCTCTCCACTCCGAACTCCTTGGCGAGTTCGTATACCCGGACCTTAGCCACTTCGCTCCTTTTAGGTCCGGGTTACGCCGGACCGTCGCTACTTCATGGGCGTACTCATCGCGTACTCATCGAGTGCTCATCGCAATCTCGACCTACTTCCAACTCGCGAGGTACCTGACCGCACGGGGTATCCGTGCCGTACTACGTTCTTACGGTGTTGCCTCGGCCTCACCGGCCACGGCTTTGCGCAGTTCCGCTGTGTCGAGCGCTCCGGCGGACCGAAGGGCCCGGGGGAACGCCCGGCGGCGGACCGCCTGGTCGAGGCAGACCACGGCGGGGTGCACGTAGGCACCCCGGCCGGGCAGCGTACCGCGTGGATCGGGGACGCATTCGTCCCCGATCGCCACGATGCGCAGCAGTTCGTTCTTGGCCGCTCGCTCCCGACACCCCACACAGGTGCGTTCGGGGCATGCGCGGGCTTGCGTCCGGCCAGACACGCCTCAGTCTACCTCCCCGTACCGACCTCACCCCTTCAGGCGAAAAATCGAACGGATGTTGTTGTGATCGACAGCCCCGCGCCCCGCTACCGAAACCTCGACAGCGCTCGCTCGTGGTCCTGTCTACCGTCCGGATAGCCCCGGCCGGTACCGGTTTATTCCCCGTCGCCGTCCGAGGGCTGCTCGGTGTCGGGACGGATGTCGATGCGCCAGCCGGTGAGCCGCGCGGCGAGGCGGGCGTTCTGGCCCTCCTTGCCGATGGCCAGCGACAGCTGGTAGTCGGGCACGGTCACCCGGGCGGAGCGCGAGTCCCAGTCGACGACCTCGACCTTGCTCACCCGGGCGGGTGACAGCGCGTTCGCGACCATCTCCGCCGGGTCGTCCGACCAGTCGACGATGTCGATCTTCTCGCCGTGCAGCTCGGCCATCACATTGCGCACACGGCTGCCCATCGGGCCGATGCAGGCGCCCTTCGGGTTCAGGCCCGAGCGGGTGGACCGTACGGCGATCTTGGTGCGGTGACCGGCCTCACGTGCGATCGCCGAGATCTCGACGCTGCCGTCGGCGATCTCCGGGACCTCCAGCGAGAAGAGCTTCTTCACGAGGTTGGGGTGGGTCCGCGACAGGGTCACGGACGGACCGCGGACACCCTTCGCCACCCGTACGACGTACGCCTTCAGGCGGAGGCCGTGCGTGTACTCCTCACCCGGGACCTGCTCCTGCACCGGCAGCATGGCCTCCATCTTGCCGATGTCGACCAGGACGTTCTTCGGGTCCTTGCCCTGCTGGACGACGCCGGTGATGACATCGCCCTCACGGCCGGCGAACTCGCCGAAGGTGAGGTCGTCCTCGGCGTCGCGCAGACGCTGCAGGATCACCTGCTTGGCGGTCGTCGCGGCGATGCGGCCGAAGTCCGACGGGGTGTCGTCGAACTCCTTGGGCTCTTGGCCCTCTTCGAGATCCTTCGGGTCTTCCGTCGCCCACACGACCACGTGACCGTTGGTGCGGTCCAGCTCGACGCGTGCGCGCCGGAAACTGCCCTCGGTCCGGTGGTACGCGATGAGGAGGGCCGACTCGATCGCCTCGACGAGCAGGTCGAAGGAGATCTCCTTCTCCCGGACCAGACCCCGCAGGGCACTCATGTCGATGTCCACGGCTACGCCTCCTCTTCCTTCTTGTCCTTGCGGTTGAACTCGATCTCGACACGCGCCTTGGCGATGTCGGTCAAAGCAATACGGCGGGTGGTCGCCTTGCGGCCCTTCACACCCGGGATCTCGAGCTCCAGGCCCTCGTCGTCGACGTCGAGGATGCGGGCGATCAGTTCCCCGCTCTCGGCCAGCTGGAACTTCACGAGGCGGCCGATCGCCCGGACGTAGTGACGGTGCTCGGTCAACGGGCGGTCGGCGCCCGGCGAGCTCACTTCGAGGACGTACTCGTCCTCACCCATCGCATCGGTCTCGTCGAGCTTGTCGGAGACCTCGCGGCTCAGCTCGGCACACGCGTCCAGCTCCACGCCTTCGTCAGAGTCCACGATGATGCGCAGCATCCGGCGCTTGCCCGCCCGGGAAATCTCGATCTCCTCGAGGTCCAGGCCCTTGGCGGCGACGAGCGGCTCCAGCAGTCCGCGCAGCCTGTCGCTCTGGGTGGTGCTCATCCGGGTGACTCCTCGGCCGCGTGTGCTGTTGTGGTTTCCGTCGTGTGTCAGGTCAAAGGGTATCCGGTCGCGGGGGGTGTTGCCGTCCGCCCGCCGGCCGGGGCCCCGGGTACCGTGATCACACTCTGCCCCGCCACCATCCCCGAGGACGTCGCCGTGCCTTCTTGGACCATGCCTTCGAGGCCCTCGCGAAGGAGCCTGCTCGTCGGTGCCGCCGGTGCGGCCGGTACCGCGCTGATCGCCGGGTGCTCCGGCGGGGCCTCGCCCGACGAAGACTTCGGAGTGCCACTCGAACGGCGGATGCGCGAGGCGGCCGTTCGTGACAGTGAGCGACTGCTGGAACGTTACGACAGCACCGCCGCGGCCCATCCGGCCCTCGCGGAGCGGCTCGCCCCGCTGCGCACCGCCGTCGCGGCGCACACCTCGGCCCTGGCCTTCCGGGACGCCGGCGCGGGCACCGCCCCCGCGCCGTCGCCCCCGGGACCGGCCTCCCCGTCCGGCGCCGCCCCCGCCGGTGCCGCCACGGCGAGCCAGGCGCCGGTGCCCCCGAAGCAGGCCGACGCCCTGACCGCCCTCGCGGACGCCGAGCGGAGCCTGTCGGAAGCCCGGACCATCGACCTGGCCGCGGCCCCCGGGGAGCTGGCCCGGATGCTGGCCTCGGTGGCCGCGTGCGGCGCCGTACACGCCTACCTGCTGACCTCGACCCCGGGAGACAAGCCGTGAAGCCCGAACCCTCCTCCGCCGGCCGGGCCCTGGAGGCCGCGCAGGCGGCACTCGCCGCCGAACACGCGGCCGCCTACGGCTACGGGGTGATCGGCGCCCGGGCCGACGCCGCCCGCGCGGCGCAGGCCAGGGAGGCCTACGGCAGCCACCTCGCGCGGCGGGACGCGCTCGCCCGGACCGTACGGGAGCTGGGCGGTTCGCCCCGGGCCGCGGAGGCGGCGTACGCCCTGCCCTTCGAGGTGCGCGGCCCCGCCGACGCCGAGCGGCTGGCCGCCGACATCGAGGACCGGGTGGCGGGCGCTTACTCCGATCTGGTGCGTGCGGCGGAGGGCCCGCTGCGCCGCGAGGCGGCCGACGCGCTGAGCGCCGCGGCCGTGCGCGCGGCACGCTGGCGTGGTGTCGGCGTAGCCTTCCCTGGGCTCACGGAACGCGTAGAAGGAGCCCAGACCGGCTGAAAGGGACCACGCACGCATGGCTTTCGAACCGCCGCAGCGGCTTGTACGGGCGCTCGGCGAGCTGCCGGAAACGGCGCGGGACGCGGACTGGCTGCGGCAGTTGCCGGGGCTCACCGAGGCCGCGCTGTCCCGGCGCGGTGTACAGGCGCAGCGGGTGCAGGCCCCCGGCGGCCGCAGCAGCCTGGTGGTCCTCGTCCGGTACGCCGACGGGACCCCGGCCGCGCTGAAGCTGGCGCCTCCGCACGCCCGGCCCGGCCGGGAGCTGGCCGCGCTGGCGCACTGGGGCGGTTTCGGGGCCGTACGGGTCCTGGACACCCGCCACCACGAGGAGGACGGGGCGCTGCTGCTGGAGCGGCTCCACCCGGAGGTGTCGCTGCGCTCGCTGCCGGAGGCGAAGGCGCTGCTGGAGGCCAGCGGCACGCTGCGCAGGCTCTGGGTGGCCCCGCCGGCCGGGCACGGGTGGGAGACCGTGGCCGAGCGCACCGAGGGGCAGTCGGCGGCCCTGCGGGAGGCCCCGGCGGAGGTCCGGGCCCTGGCCGACACGGCTCTGGCGATGCGCAAGGAGCTGGTGACGGCCCCGCCGGAGGAACTCCTGCTGCACGGGAACTTCCGGCAGGGCAAGGTGCTGGCGGGCGAGCGGGCCCCGTGGCTGACGGTGGGCCCGGACCCGCTGGTCGGCGAGCGGGCGTACGACCTGGCGCGGCTGGTCCGGGACCGGCTGGAGGACCAGGTCGCCTCCTCCGCGGGGGCGGCGGGCGCCCGGCGCCGGGTGAACAAGCTCGCGGACGCCCTGGAGGTGGACCGGGACCGGCTGCGGGGCTGGACGCTCTTCCGGGCGGTGGAGTCCGGGAACCGGGCGCTGGCCGCCGGGCGGCGCAGGGATGCGGAGCTTTTGCTGGAGTTCGCGGCCTGGCTGTAGGGCATACCGTAGGTAGGAAGGCACGTCTGGCAGGGGGCCGCCATGGTCGAAGAACTGCTGACAGCGGGAATCGCCGCGGCCACGGGTATCGCGGTGTACGTCGGGGCCGCCGCCCGGGTGGTGAAACAGTACGAGCGGGGCCTGGTCTTCCGCTTCGGCCGACTGCGCGATGAGATCCGTCGGCCCGGCTTCACGATGATCGTGCCGGGCGTGGAGAAGCTGCGGAAGGTGAACCTGCAGATCGTGACGCTGCCAGTGCCCGCGCAGGAGGGCATCACGCGGGACAACGTCACGGTGCGGGTGGACGCGGTCGTGTACTTCAAGGTCGTCGACCCGGCGAGCGCGATCGTGGCGGTGGAGGACTACCGCTTCGCGGTCTCGCAGATGGCGCAGACCTCGCTGAGGTCGATCATCGGAAAGTCGGACCTCGACGATCTGCTGTCCAACCGGGAGAAGCTCAACCAGGGGCTGGAGCTGATGATCGACAGCCCGGCGGTGGGGTGGGGCGTAGGGGTCGACCGCGTGGAGATCAAAGACGTCTCGCTGCCGGAGACGATGAAGCGGTCGATGGCCCGGCAGGCGGAGGCGGACCGTGAGCGCCGGGCCCGTGTGATCAACGCGGACGCGGAGCTGCAGGCCTCGCACAAGCTGGCCGAGGCGGCGGAGGTCATGTCGGAGCAGCCGGCGGCGCTTCAGCTGCGCCTGCTGCAGACGGTCGTGGCGGTCGCTGCGGAGAAGAACTCCACGCTGGTCCTGCCGTTCCCGGTGGAGCTCCTCCGCTTCCTGGAGCGTGCGGCCCCCTCGCCTGCGGCTCCGGCTCCGGCTCCGAGTGAAGGGCCCGGCCCCCAGGCCGTCACCGGCCCGGCCGGGCTGTCCCTTGACGGGTCGCCGCCGCCGTCCCCGGCGGAGCCGGACGAACCGCGCGGATAGGCCCCCTTCAGCCCCGCCGGCGTTTGAGGCGCGGGGTGTGGGGCGGAGCCCCCGGAGACGGCGCGGGACAGGCGCGGGCACCGGCTGGGTCAGGCGGTCAGGCGGTCAGGCGGTCAGGCGGTCAGGCGGTCAGCCGGGACAGTGCCTCGGGCAGCGGGAGTTCCTCGCGGGTGCCCGACGCACGGTGCTGGAGTTCGACGACCCCGTCGGCGGACCGGCGCCCCGCCACCAGGATCCACGGCACGCCGATCAGCTCCGCGTCCGTGAGCTTGACGCCTGGGGAGAGCCCGGGGCGGTCGTCCAGCAGGACCCGCGAGCCCGCCTCGGCCAGGGCGGCGGCTGCCGTCTCCGCCAGCGCGAGCGGCACCGCCTTGCCCGCCGCCACCACGTGGACGTCGGCGGGGGCCACCGCCGACGGCCAGCACAGGCCGCGTTCGTCCGCGCTCTGCTCGGCCAGCGCCGCCACCGCGCGGGAGACGCCGATCCCGTACGAGCCCATCGTGACCCGGACCGGCTTGCCCTCGCGGCCCAGCACGTCCAGCCCGAAGGCATCGGCGTATTTGCGGCCCAGCTGGAAGATGTGCCCGATCTCGATCGCGCGGTCGAGCCGCAGACCGGCCCCGCAGGACGGGCAGGGGTCGCCCGGCTCCACGATCACCACGTCCAGGTACTGGTCCACCTCGAAGTCCCGCCCGCAGACCACGTTCCGCGCATGGGTGTCCGCCCGGTTGGCCCCGGTGACCCATGACGTGCCGGGGGCCACCCGCGGGTCGGCCAGGTAGCGGACCTTCTCCAGGCCCTGCGGGCCCACGTAGCCCCGTACGAGATCCGGCCGGCCCTCGAAGTCCTGCGCCGTCACCAGCTCGACGACCGCCGGTGCCAGGTGCTCCCCCAGCTTGCCGAGGTCGACCTCCCGGTCGCCCGGCACGCCCACGGCCGTGATCTCGCCGTCCACCTTCACCAGGAGGTTCTTCAGGGTCGCCGAGGCGGGGACCCCCAGTTGGGCCGCCAGCGTCTCGATCGTCGGGGTGTCCGGGGTGTCCACCTCCTCCAGCGGCGGGTGCTCCCCGGCCACGGGGGTCAAGGCGAAGGTCACGGCCTCGGTGTTCGCCGCGTAGTCGCACGACGGGCAGTCCACGAAGGTGTCCTCCCCCGCCTGGGCCGGCGCGAGGAACTCCTCCGACGCCGAGCCGCCCATCGCCCCCGACACCGCCGACACGATCCGGTGGTCGAGGCCGAGCCGTTCGAAGATGCGCTGGTAGGCGGCGCGGTGGAGGGCGTACGAGTGGGCCAGGCCCTCGTCCGAGACGTCGAAGGAGTACGAGTCCTTCATCTGGAACTCGCGTCCGCGCAGCACTCCGGACCGGGGCCTCGCCTCGTCGCGGTACTTGGTCTGGATCTGGTAGAGCATGACCGGCAGGTCCTTGTACGACGTGCACTGGTCCTTCACGACCTGGGTGAAGATCTCCTCGTGCGTCGGGCCGAGCAGATAGTCCGCGCCCTTGCGGTCCTTGAGCCGGAACAGCAGGTCGCCGTATTGCGACCACCGCCCGCTGACCTCGTACGGCTCCTTCGGCAGCAGCGCCGGGAGCAGCACTTCCTGGGCTCCGATCGCGTCCATCTCCTCGCGGACGATGCGCGACACGTTGTCCAGGACCCGCTTGCCGAGGGGCAGCCAGATCCAGACTCCGGCCGAGCTGCGCCGGACGTATCCGGCGCGGACGAGGAGCCGGTGGCTGAGGGTTTCCGCGTCGGCCGGGTCCTCGCGGAGGGTCTTGGCCATGAGGCGGGACATGCGCTGCACGTGTTGCGTTGACATACCGGGAGATTACCGGCGGCCGGCCGGGGGCCGGTATCGGATTCAGAGCCGGCGCAGGGGCAGGGTGGCGCCCATGACGGCGTACGGGGGGCTCGCGCTCGGGAAGTGGACCTGGCGGGCGAGGTCGGTGTAGCCGAGGGCCCGGTAGAGCCCGCGGGCCGGGCTGTCGGTGTCGATGGCGGAGAGGATCGAGCGCGGCTCGGCGGCGCTGTCGGTGATGCGGGTGATCAGTGCGCGGCCGACGCCGTGGCCCTGGAAGCCGGGGTGGACGTGCAGCTCGGTGATGACGAAGGAGTCGTCGAGCCAGCTCTCGTGGCCGCCGGCGCGCAGGTAGGGCTCGACGATCGTGGACCACCAGTGCGTCCGGTCGTTCGGCATCCCGTACACGAATCCGGTGAGCGCGTCGTCCTCGGTGAACGCCCCGAACGCGCGGGCGCCGCGGCAGGCCATGTGGCGCTGGACGATGTAGCGCCGGATGCCGACCTCTTCCTGGCTGAGCCCGAAGGCGACGGCCTGCACGCGCAGGGCCTCGTCCACGCGGGCGGCGAGGTCGAGGGGGCCGATGCGGAGGCCGGCGGGCCGGGCGGGGTCGTCGGCCCCGGGGGTAGGCAGCATGCGGCGACTTTACGTCGCGACGGGGGCGCGCCGATATGCCGACGGTCAGAACAGCACGCTCATGAACGCGCCGACCTCGCGGAAGCCGACCCGGCGGTACGAGGCACGCGCGGCGGTGTTGAAGTCGTTGACGTAGAGGCTGACCACGGGGGCGACGTCCCGCAGCGCGTACGCGACGACGGCGGCCATTCCGCGCTCCGAGTGGCCGCGGCCGCGGAACTCGGGGTCCACCCACACGCCTTGGATCTGGCAGGCCCGGGAGGTGGCGGCGCCGATCTCCGCCTTGAAGACGACCCTGCCGTCCTCGACGCGGGCGAAGGAGCGGCCGGAGGAGACGAGTTCGGCGACCCGGGCCTGGTAGAGCAGCCCGCCGTCGCCGGCCATCGGCGAGATGCCGACCTCCTCGGTGAACATGGCCACGCAGGCGGGCATGATCAGGTCGATCTCGTCCTTGCGGATCCGGCGGACCAGCGGGTCGGGCCCGACCGTCGTGGAGGGCTGTTCCATGATCATGAGCGGTTGGCGGGAGCGGATGTCGCGGGCCGGTCCCCAGCTGGGCTCCAGGAGCCGCCACAGCAGCCGGGTGGCCTCGGCGGGGCCGACGATGGAGGAGCAGCGGCGGCCGGTGCGGCGCGCCCGGTCGGCGAAGGCGCGTACGGCGTCGGGTTCGGCGCAGACGGGGACCAGGTTGGCGCCGGCGTAGCAGAGGGAGCGGAGCTCGCCGTCGGCGTACCAGCCCCACATCTCGCCGCCCAGGCGCCAGGGGTCGAGTCCGGCGATCTGCACGCGGGAGGCGACGAAGGCGTTCGAGACCGGCTCACGTCCGAGGATTTCGAGCGCGGCGTCGAGATCACTGGGCTCAAGGACCCGGGTGGTGGTCTGCGTCAACACTGGGGCCTCACCATGCAAGTCTGCTGATCTCCGCACTGTACCCGGCGTCGCTGGAGGATGCCGCGTCCCGCAGGTCACGGAAAAGCCCCGACCCCGCCCGCGAGCTGCGGGAACGGGGCCGGGGGACGTTCTCGGGGCCGCCAGGGACGGAGCCCGGACTCGTGCCCGCGGGCGTCAGACGCCGATGGCCACGGTGGGCTCGCCGGACATCACGCCGTCCGCCTCCATCTGCGCGGCGATCTTCATCGCCTCTTCGATGAGGGTCTCCACGATCTTCGACTCGGGGACGGTTTTGATGACCTCGCCCTTCACGAAGATCTGGCCCTTGCCGTTGCCGGAGGCGACGCCGAGGTCGGCCTCGCGGGCCTCGCCGGGGCCGTTGACGACGCAGCCCATGACCGCGACGCGCAGCGGGACCTCCATGCCCTCCAGGCCCGCCGTGACCTCTTCGGCCAGCTTGTAGACGTCCACCTGGGCGCGACCGCAGGACGGGCAGGAGACGATCTCCAGGCGGCGCGGCTTGAGGTTCAGCGACTCCAGGATCTGGATGCCGACCTTGACCTCCTCGACCGGCGGGGCCGAGAGGGAGACGCGGATGGTGTCGCCGATGCCCTCGGACAGCAGCGCGCCGAAGGCGACGGCGGACTTGATGGTGCCCTGGAAGGCGGGGCCGGCCTCGGTGACGCCGAGGTGCAGCGGGTAGTCGCAGGCGGCGGCCAGCTGGCGGTAGGCGTTGACCATGACGACCGGGTCGTTGTGCTTGACCGAGATCTTGATGTCGCTGAAGCCGTGCTCCTCGAAGAGGGAGGCCTCCCACAGCGCGGACTCGACCAGCGCCTCGGGGGTGGCCTTGCCGTACTTCTTGAGCAGCCGGGCGTCGAGCGAGCCCGCGTTGACGCCGATCCGGATCGGGGTGCCCGCGTCCTTGGCGGCCCGCGCGATCTCCTTGACCTTGTCGTCGAACTGCTTGATGTTGCCCGGGTTCACGCGGACGGCGGCGCAGCCCGCGTCGATCGCGGCGAACACGTACTTGGGCTGGAAGTGGATGTCGGCGATGACCGGGATCTGCGACTTCTTCGCGATGACGGCGAGTGCGTCGGCGTCGTCCTGGGTGGGGCAGGCCACGCGGACGATGTTGCAGCCGGAGGCGGTCAGCTCGGCGATCTGCTGGAGCGTGGCGCCGATGTCGGAGGTGCGGGTCGTGGTCATCGACTGCACCGAGATGGGTGCGTCGCCGCCGACGGCCACGGAACCGACCTGAATCTTGCGGCTGACCCTGCGGTCGGCAAGCTTCGTCGGCACGGCCGGCATTCCGAGAGAGATGGCAGTCATCTGCTGTGCAACCCCAAGGTGTGGATCAAGGTCCCGAGATCGGCGGGCTCCAGGCTTCGAGATTACGCCAACCCGCGCGCGCCCCACGCATCCGGAGGGGTGTGCCACCCGAACGTAGGGGGCCGGGCACGATCCGTGCCCGGCTCCCGTCGGCATGAGGTAGCGCCCGACGGCCGCTAAGTGATCTTGATGGGGTTCACCACGTCCGCCACGAGCACGAGCAGCGTGAAGCAGACGAAGATTCCGGCCACCACGTACGCGGCGGGCATCAGCCTCGCCACGTCGAACGGGCCGGGATCGGGGCGCCGGAAGACCCGCGCCACATTGCGCCGGACCGACTCCCACAGGGCGCCCGCGATGTGCC
This sequence comes from Streptomyces sp. NPDC003038, assembly GCF_040611115.1. Taxonomy (NCBI): domain Bacteria; kingdom Bacillati; phylum Actinomycetota; class Actinomycetes; order Kitasatosporales; family Streptomycetaceae; genus Streptomyces; species Streptomyces sp. NPDC003038. The sequence goes on along the minus strand of NZ_JBEXNN010000012.1, from coordinate 153,821 downwards.
CGCCGTCCAGCGGCAGCAGCGGGAGCATGTTGAACAGGAACAGCGAGAGGTTGAAGAAGCCGACGAGCTGGAGGAAGAACACCAGCCGCTGCTCGGCCGGGATGTCCAGGGTGGCGATCTCCCCGCTGATCCGGGCCGCGCCGACGATGCCCATCGGGGAGTCTGCCTCCCGCTCGGCGCCGTCGAAGGCCGCGTTCCACAGCGCCGGGACCTTGGCCGGGAGCTTGATCAGGCCCTGGACGCTGTCGTGGACGACATCGCCCATGTGATCGACGGACTGGCCGAAGGAGAGCGCGGCGATCTCGCTCCTCGGGGTGAAGCCGAGCCAGCCGGCCGTCACGTACTCGCCCTTGACGTACCCGCCGCGGCCGTCCGTCTTGCCGACCCTGTTCTCGATCAGGGTGACCGGGAGGGAGAGCTGCTGTCCGTCCCGCACGACGGTGAGCGTGGCCGGTCCGATGGTGGTGCGGATCTGCTGCTGGAGGGTGGTCCAGTCGCTGACCCCGCGGCCGTTGAAGGCGACGATCCGGTCCTCGGGCCGCAGGCCCGCCGCGTGAGCCGGGGCCACCGGGTCGCCGTCCTTGCAGACCTCGCGGTTCTCGCTCTGCTTGATGACGCAGGGCGAGACGGAGGCGACCTGGGTGGTCGTCTGGTTGATCCCGAAGGTCATCCACACGCCGAAGAAGATCGCGAGCGCCAGCACCAGGTTCATGAAGGGGCCGGCGAACATCACGATCACGCGCTTCCACGGCTTGCGCGTGTAGAAGAGCCGCGACTCGTCGCCGGGCTGGAGCTCCTCGTACGCCGCCGACCGCGCGTCCTCGATCATCGAGCGGAAGGGCGAGGTCGAACGGGCGGTGACCTTGCCGTCCTCACCCGGCGGGAACATCCCGATCATGCGGATGTAGCCGCCCATCGGGATGCCCTTGATCCCGTACTCGGTCTCGCCCTTCTTCCGCGACCAGAGGGTCGGGCCGAAGCCGACCATGTACTGCGGCACGCGGATGCCGAACATCTTGGCCGTGGACAGGTGTCCGAGCTCGTGCCAGGCGATGGAGACGAGCAGGCCGAAGACGAAGACCAGTATTCCGATCACCGTCATGAGTGCTGTCATGCGCCCGCCTCCACGGCGGCCTTCGCCGCCATCTCCCGCGCCCGGGCCCGGGCCCAGGTCTCCGCTTCAAGGACGTCCTGGACGGTGAGTGAAGTTCCCGCCGCGGGCATCCCGCTGCGCCGCGCTCCGCCTTCGGTGCCCTGGACTCCCGCGGAACCGAAGCGCTCATCGACCACGGCAGAGACCGTATCCATGATTGCCGTGAACGGCAGCCGACCGGCGAGAAACGCCTCGACGCACTCCTCGTTCGCCGCATTGAACACGGCCGGCGCGGTGCCTCCGAGGGCGCCCACGTGCCGGGCCAGGCCAACCGACGGGAAGGCCTCCGTGTCCAGCGGGAAGAACTCCCAGGTGGACGCCTTCGTCCAGTCGAAGGCGGGCGCGGCGTCGGGGATCCGCTGGGGCCAGCCGAGGCCGATCGCGATGGGGCCGCGCATGTCGGGCGGGGTGGCCTGGGCCAGCGTGGAACCGTCCGTGAACTCCACCATCGAGTGCACGTAGGACTGCGGGTGGACCACGACCTCGATGCGCTCGAAGGGGATGTCGTAGAGCAGGTGCGCCTCGATGACCTCCAGCCCCTTGTTGACCAGCGTCGCCGAGTTGATGGTGATCACGGGGCCCATGGCCCAGGTGGGGTGGGCGAGGGCGTCCTTGACGGTGACACCCGCCAGCTCCGCGCGGGTACGGCCGCGGAAGGGTCCGCCGGAGGCGGTGACCACCAGCTTGCGCACGTCGGCCCGGGTTCCGGCGGCGAGTGCCTGGAAGAGCGCCGCGTGCTCGGAGTCCACCGGGATGATCTGGCCGGGCTTCGCGAGCGCCTTGACCAGCGGGCCGCCGACGATCAGCGACTCCTTGTTGGCCAGGGCCAGGGTGCGGCCCGCCCGCAGCGCGGCGAGGGTGGGCGCCAGGCCGATGGAACCGGTGATGCCGTTGAGGACCGTGTGGCAGGGGGAGGCGGCGAGCTCGGTCGCCGCCTCCGGCCCCGCCAGGATCTCGGGCAGCGGCTCGGAGGGGCCGTACTGGGCGCTCAGCGCCTCTTTCAGGGCCGGTACGACGTCCTCGCGGGCGACGGCCACCGTCTGGACCCGCAGCAGCCGGGCCTGTTCGGCCAGCAGTCCGACGCGCCCGCCGGCGGCGGACAGCGCGGTCACCCGGAACCGGTCCGGGTGGCGCAGGGCGAGGTCGATGGCCTGGGTGCCGATGGACCCGGTGGACCCGAGGATGACGATGTCCCGGGGGCCGGCCGCGGGGTCGAAGAGGACGTGCGGATCGGCGAGGGGGGCTGGGCGGTCGCTCATGCCCCCATTGTTGCCGCAACTCAGGGGCCGCCGGACACGGAGTCCCCCTGTACGACCGCGGCGAGGAGCTGCGGAAGCGTTCCGGCGAAGTCGGGCAGTGCGAGGGCGGCGCACCACCACGCGTCCGGATCGTCGTGGAGGGCGGCGGCGAACAGCCGGTCGGCCTCGGCCCGCGCGGCGAGCACGGCTTGCGGCCGGTCGTGGCGGTCCGGGTGGTAGACGTCCCCCAGCCAGTGGTCCTCGTCCAGGGCCCAGCAGGCGGGGACCTTGTGCCGGATCACGTCCGCGCCGGTGAGGAGCCCGCGCGCCAGGCAGTCCCGCACCCACCGTACGTCCTCCTGGACGGTGTCCATGGGGACCGCGAGGCTCGTCAGGGCCAGCTCCCGTTCCACTCCCCCGAACGGCTCGTCGGCCGTCGGCGCGAGGTGGGGAAGGGCCTCGGCGAGCCCGGCGACCGGTGGTCCGCCGGCCGGCTCGGGCAGGGAGTCGTCGGCGACCCGGGCCACCAGCTCCGGCAGGGTGCCCGGGAAGGCGGGGGCGCCGCGCAGCAGTTCGTCCCAGAACCGGGGGTCGTCCCCCAGGGGCCGCAGCGCCCGGGCGACGGCCGTCTGCATCCCCGCCTGTTCGGGGAGGGTCCAGCGCAGGCCGTCGGCTTCGGGGAGGTGTCCGAGCAGCAGGGTCCGGTGCGCGGGGGCGACGTGGGCGACGAGCTCGTCGCAGGTGAGCATGCCCATGCGGACCGCCCGAACGGCGGGCCGGTGCCACTGGCGTCCGTACGTGTCCTGCGCGCGGGTGTCGAGCAGGGCCTGGCCTACCTGCCGGGGCAGACCGCCGACCAGCAGCAGGGCCTCGACGGCGCCGGGCGGCAGCGGGGCGCGGGCGTGCTCGCGCAGCAGCGGCTCCGGGTCGAGCTGGGCGTGCGGCATCCGCAGCAGGGTCAGGGGTATCCGGGGGCGGCGGCCGTGCCGTCGCAGCAGCGCGATCAGCTCCCCGGGGGCGAACGGCCCCGGTCCGACCTGCCGCAGCAGCTCGGCCGACGGCCCCGGCCGGGCCGCGTACCGCGCGGGTCCGGGCAGTCCGGGCAGGGGTCGTCCGACGACGTGCGGATTGCGGGCGACGAAGTGCCGGTCCGCCTCGCTGCCGTGGCGCAGCAGCAGGGTGACGGTGGAGGCGGACAGCCACTCGTCGCGGCACAGGTACTTGCGGGCCGGCGGACCGAGCCGGTCGAGCAGCTCGGCGACGACGTGGTCCGGTGCGTGGCGCAGCAGGTGCGCCACGCACCAGGCCAGTCGTCGGCTGCCCCGGTCTTCCTCGGCCGTCGGCATCGCTCTCGTCCGCCTCGTGCTGTGCTCGTCGCTCTGTTCGTCGGCTGTTCGTCGGCTGTTCGTCGGCTGTTCGTCGCGCTGTAGTCATCGCGCTGTACCCGTACGAAACCGGTACTCGTACTCATCTTCGTACGTCTGTCCGGCGTCCGCCGATGATCGCAGGTCAGCGCAGCGGCCGGTGCACGTTCTCCATGCGGGAGGGGCCGGGGGAGGCGTCGGCGATCCAGGGGCCGTCCCCGGAGGGGTCGAGGACGCCCTCCTCCAGCCAGGCGTACGTGCCGGACAGGACGCCGGCGACGACCTTGCGGTCGAGGTCGTCGGTGTTGGACCAGAGCCGGCCGAAGAGTTCTTCGACCCGGATCCGGGACTGGTGACAGAAGGCGTCGGCCAGTTGGTACGCCTCGCGGCCGTGGGCGCCGGTGGCGCGCAGGTGCTCGGCGCGGACGCAGGCCGCGCTCATCGCGAAGAGCTCGGCTCCGATGTCGACGATCCGGCCCAGGAAGCCCTGCTTGGTCTCCATGCCGCCCTGCCAGCGGGCCATGGCCAGGAACGTCGCCCGGGCCAGTCTGCGGGCGCTGCGCTCGGCATAGCGCAGGTGGGTGGCGAGGTCCGGGTGCCCGCCGGGGTGGAAGGCGCGGTAGGTGCCCGGGACCTGGCCCGGGCCGGTGGCCAGCTTGGGCAGCCAGCGGGCGTAGAACCCGGCGGCGCGGGCGCCCGCCTTCGCCTTGTCGCCGAGCGCCTTCTCCGGGTCGATGAGGTCGCCCGCCACCGACAGGTGGGCGTCGACGGCTTCGCGGGCGATCAGCAGGTGCATGATCTCCGTCGAGCCCTCGAAGATCCGGTTGATGCGCAGGTCGCGCAGCATCTGCTCGGCGGGCACGGCGCGCTCGCCGCGGGCGGCGAGGGATTCGGCGGTCTCGAAGCCGCGGCCGCCGCGGATCTGGACGAGTTCGTCGGCCATGAGGCAGGCCATTTCGGAGCCGTAGAGCTTGGCGAGGGCCGCCTCGATGCGGATGTCGTTGCGGTCCTCGTCCGCCATCTGCGAGGCGAGGTCGACGACCGCTTCGAGCGCGAAGGTGGTGGCGGCGATGAAGGAGATCTTGGCTCCGACGGCCTCGTGCCGGGCGACCGGGCGGCCCCACTGCTCGCGTACGCCGGACCACTCGCGGGCGATCTTCAGGCACCATTTCCCGGCGCCGACGCACATGGCGGGCAGCGAGAGCCGGCCGGTGTTGAGGGTGGTCAGCGCGATCTTGAGCCCGGCGCCCTCGGCGCCGATGCGCTGGTCCGCGGGGACCCGTACCCGGTGGAAGCGGGTGACGCCGTTCTCCAGGCCGCGCAGGCCCATGAAGGCGTTGCGGTGCTCGACGGTGATCCCGGGCGAGTCGGCTTCGACGACGAAGGCGGTGATCCCGCCTCGGTGGTTCTCGCTCTTGGGCACCCGGGCCATCACCACGAGGAGGTCCGCCACCACCCCGTTGGTGGTCCACAGCTTCACCCCGTCGAGGACGTACGCGTCCTCCCCGTCCGGGACCGCCGTGGTGGCCAGGCGCGCCGGGTCGGAGCCCACGTCCGGCTCCGTGAGCAGGAAGGCGCTGATGGCGCTGGTGGCGCAACGCGGCAGGTAGGCGTCCTTCTGCTCCTGCGTGCCGAACATCTTCAGCGGCTGCGGCACGCCGATCGACTGATGGGCGGAGAGCAGGGCCCCGATCGCCGGGCTGAGGGAGCCGACGAGGGCGAGCGCCTTGTTGTAGTACACCTGCGTGAGGCCGAGGCCCCCGTACTTGGGGTCGATCTTCATGCCGAGGGCGCCGAGCTCTTTCAGCCTGCGCACCGTCTCGTCCGGGATCTTGGCCTCGCGCTCGATGCGGGCGGGCAGACCGTCGGCGAGCTCGCTCTCGCAGAACTCCCGCAGCCTGGCCAGGAAGGCCTCGCCGCGCCGGACGTCCTCGTCGGCGGGGAGCGGGTGGGGATGGATCAGGTCGAGCCGGAAGCGTCCGAGGAAGAGTTCCTTGGCGAAGCTGGGCTTGCGCCAGTCCTGTTCGCGGGCCGCTTCCGCGACCTGGCGCGCCTCGCGCTCGGTCACCTTGGGCTGTGTGCCGCTGGGCTGTACGGGCTGTGTTGCGGACATGCGGGGACTCACCTCGCCGCCGGAGTCGGGGTGCTCTGGGGTGTACCAGCCGGTGCTACCTGTGAGTCGTACCCATTGTGGACGGGATGGAAAAGGGGGACGGCCGGAGCCCCCGCACAGTGCGTTCCTCAAACCGCCTCTGACCTGCGGTTTCTCTCTGACCTGCGCGGACGCTGGCCGCGTACGCCCTCATTTTCACTCATCCGCACGCATCCCCCCGCTCCCCGGCCCAGCCGTGCTCCCGTGGGATCACGCCCGAAAAGTACACCCGACAGGTCTACAGAGCAGAAGGCCCGGCGGCTGGCCGCCGGGCCTTCACTGCGCCCATTCAGCTTGCGGAGCATGGACAGGGCGCACCCGCCAAGACCTTCCGGCCTCCGCGAGCTCGAACAACGCTTCGGATCTTGACCGAAACGTGTACGACACACAAGGCCCGGATGCCCCCGTTCCCTCGTTCGATGCACTGGACGCGCGTAGTTGATCTGAACGAGACCGAACTCAGGGTTTGGTATAAACCTATGACCTCGTGTCACCCAGCACGCGCTGGACAAGGTGATGCAGCCGCCGGTCCACAGCGCTCGGCGCGTCGCCGTTGATCACGTCCAGCGCGCGCATGGCCGTCACGATGAGGTCCCCGAGCTGTCGCTCCACGTCCTCCCATGTATGGGACACCCCTGCCGCCTCCCCGCGCGGCGTTACCCCGAGCGCGCCGTAGAGGGCCTCCGCCACCTTGCCCATATCCTCGCTGATCGAGAGCACCCGCAGCAGCCGCACATCACCGACCGGGGCCTCGTCCGTCTCCGGCGCCCGTTGGTCTTGCTGGGTCTCCAGAACCTTCCCGGCGTCTCCGCTGATGGTGTCCAGCGCGACCATCGCCGTCACGATGACGTCCGCCAACTCCTTCTCCACGTCGGCCCACGTGTGGGAGGCGCCCTTCCTTGGGTTGGCGCCGAGCGCCCCGTGAACCGCCTCAGCGACCTCCCCCAGCTCCTCACTGATCTTGATCACGCGGAGCAGACGCATGTTCGCGGTCGTGGCCGCAGCCGCTTCCGCGTCCAGCCACTCCCGCAGCAGTTCCACATTGCGCCAGGTCTCGCCGTTCATACCGTCCTCCTCCAAGTTGCACTGCAAGGTCAGCAGGCGGCGCGGTCGCACTACCGCCCTGTGAACCGATTGATCGCGTCCTCGCTGTAGCCGTAGAACCGGCCCAGCGTCTCGTCGTCGTCCTCGCGCGGAGCTGGCTCGCCCCACGCGACGACGTGGCAGCAGTCGGCGTACGGCGACCAGCGGAGCCGGACGTCCGGGAAGCCGGGGCGGCCGGTAAGCAGTCGCCGCGCGGCGGCCCCTGTCAGTAGGTCCGGCACCGGCAAGTACCCACCGCGGCGCCGGCCTCCCACCGGGACAACGAGCCACGCGTCCCGGCCGAGTCGGACGGCGAGGGCGCCGGCCATGAGCGACGGGTCCTCCAGCCGCTGCCGGTAGTAGTCCGCGTCCCGGACGTCCGCCCCGGCCGGGTCCACCAGCGCTGGCATCCGCGCCATCGGGCCAGCCCTAGAACAGCGCCGGCGCGGCGACCGCGTCCATGGTCGCGACCGGGTCGGTCACCCGCCGTAGGGCCACTGGCGAGAGCGCCAGGGATACCGTCAGCGCGGAGTGATCGGTCAGCCGGTCCGGCATGGTGCGGGGCTCATGGACGTACGAGCAGCCGACGAGCGCCGGCGCCAGGCCGTCCGACACGTGGGCGTGGTCATAGCGGTAGCCGTCCCCAGTACGCCCCACCCACGAATGCTCGACGGCCTCCGGGTGCAGGGCCCGGAACGCATCGCGGTACCCGGCCGCACCGAGCCACTCGTAGAACGAGTACTCGAAGGGCTGGAAGAACCGGTACCTCGGCGTGTGCGTGGGCTCGAGGACGTTGAAGTCCCCGAGCACCACCCGCAGCCCTGTCCGGCCGTCAGGGAGGCCCGTACGGCAGCACTCCAGCCACTTCCGCTTGCGGTCGGTCTTGGTCTCCGTGGCGTCCCGCGACGGCACGTAGAGCCCCGTGATGTCCAGGGGGCCGTCATCCGTTTGGACCGTGCGGGACACCGCCCGGTGCGGCAGGTAGTCCAGGGAGGCCGGTCCCGCGGTGGTGGCGAGACGGCTGACGACCATAACTCCGCGTTCGCCGCGCGCGGGCCGGGGGAACTCCACGTCGTACCCGGCCGCCCCGAACCGGGACGCCAGCAGGTCGCACCCGGTGGAGTCGGCGGTCTCGGTCAGGACGAAGACCTGTTCCGGCCGGGCGGCGAGGTAGGCGAGCTGTCGCTCCGCGCGCTCCCGACCGGGGTTGTTCAGGTTGAACGTCAGCACGTCCAGGGTGTTCACCAGGCGCCCCTACTCCACGGTTCCTTGATGGCCGCCACGATCTGGCGGGCGATGTCGTCCGGCCGCGCGGTCGTCGCGTCCAGTTGCAGCACGCGCACGCCGCCGGCCATGAGGAACCTAGCGGCCTCCTGGAAGTGAACGCATTCGCGCGCGGTGTTCCCGGCCTCGCGCTCGTACCGGCTGTGCGCACCGCGGCCGGTGAGGCGCCGCTCGATGACGTCGGCTGGGGCGTTGAGAATGACCGCGAGGTCAGGCATGTCGGCGTGCCGGTTCAGCTCCCAGACGACGTCGCGACCGACGCCGTCCATGACCTGAAGCACGAGCGACGAGGCCACGTATCGGTCACACACCACGACGTCGCCGCGCGCCACCGCCGGGCGGATCTCGCTCTCCTGCTGCTGGTAGCGGTCAGCGGCGATCAGGCAGGCGAGCGCCATGCCCTGGTACTCCTCGGTGCCGTGTCGTGCCAGATCACCCAGGGCAGAGCCGCTGGGCTGCCGTGTCCGGTGCACGGCAATCCCCTCGGCACAGAGCTGGTCGGCCACGGCCTTGGTGACGGACGACTTCCCCACTCCGCCCGGGCCGTCGATGGTCACGAAGGTGCCGATCACGAGACACCCACCAGGGGCAGAACGCGGGACTGCTTCGGGACGACGGGACACAGCTCGGTGTCGACGGCGCCGATCCGCTGCCCGGCGGCGACGACCGCGGCCGGGCAGCCCTTCCCGCAGTCGTCCGACAGGGAGCAGCTGCCGCACGACGCGTTGGCGCCGACCTTGAACCGCTCGTGGAACTTGTACGCGTCCAAGCGGGCGGCGATGTCGGTGTCCGTCCAGACGTTGCCGACGATGAAGTCCGTGTCCGGGTGCCGGCTGACCCTTGTCCGGGCCGCGAAGACCAGGTAGGGGCAGACCGCCAACTCGCCCCTGGTGAAGACGTAGATGATGGTGCCGGCCTCGCATCCGGCGAGCGGCTTGTCCTGGTTGGGGAACCGGATGTGCACGACGTCGAGGTCCTGGTCCTCGGCGAACGGCAGCGTCAGGTCCCGGATGTAGTGCATGTGCTCGTCTGGTCGCCGCAGCTTCTTCGCCGAGTTGGCCGCGCCGCGCCCCATCTCGCCCAGCGGGTTCATGAGCACGTACCGGGCCCCTTGCTCCTTGGCGAACCGGCAGAGCTGGGCGTATTCCTCGTCCTCGGCGAGGTTGTTCGGCGTACACAGGAGGCCCTGGAGGATGCCCGCCTTCGCGAACCGCTTCACCGTTTCCACGGTCTCGTCGAAGCCCTCGCGACGGCCGCGGAATACTCCGTGCGAGTCGGCTGAGAACCCGTCGAGGGAGACGTTCATGTGGGCCCCGTAAGCAGCGAGCTGGCCGATCTGGTCGTCCGTGACCAACGTGGCGTTGGTACAGACCCCGACGCCCATGCCGGCGTCGTGGAACGCGGCGACGATCTCCATGAGGTCGTCGTGCATGAACGGTTCCCCGCCGGTGAGGGTGACGCGGTTGACGCGGGCCTCGACGAGCTGCGGAATCAGCTTGTCCCGGATGTCGGCGAGCGGCATGTACTCGCCATGCGGGGTGGCGCTCACGAAGCAGTGCTTGCACCTCTCGTTGCACGGCTCACAAATCTGGATGAGCGCCTTGCGGTGCGGGTGATCTACGGACGTACGGAAGTAGCAGGACGCTGCCTGCCCCTCCGTCACGATGCGACGAGCGGTCATGCCATACCTCCGGTTGAGGGGTGAGGGGGTGACCCGCGTCCCGGTCGAGCGACACGCGGTCAGCTCGACCGGGGGCGGGGGTTCAGGCCGAGACGTCGCGCCGCTGCTGGTAGGCGAGGACTTTCTCCTCCAGGCGACGGATGCACGGCTCACACGCGTGGAACGGGCCATGTCCGTGGAGGTCGGTGGTGACCGGGCCGAGCCACAGCACTGGTACGCCGATCGCGTCGCAGCGCCAGCACTCGCCGATCACCCATACCGTCCGCTGCTGCACCGGAGACCCGTCTCCTTCGGTGTCGTGGGGGTGGCTCCGGCCGTACGCGACGGCCGGAGCCCGGGGCCCGCCATAGCCCGGCTGCCTGGGAGGGGAGGCACGGACGCCAGCGGGGGCACAGGCGCTCACCGAGCGGGGCGGGGGCTTCATTGGTGGAACACGCCGTACGAGAGCACGGCCAGGAGGACGGCCAGGACGACCACGTACATGACCTGTCGGCCGGTTTCGTTCACCGCCGACCTCCGGGCAGGAGGCGGAGGCGTCGACGGCCAACGGGAACCAGGCCCAGTCGGCCGTCAGCAGGCAGGTACGGATGACCGGCGGTGGCGGTGACGCTCACGTCGCCTCCTGGTCGGCCGACGCTTCCAGATCGGCCCACACCCGCTTCCCCCACCCCATCTGGTGGACCCCCCACGCCCTCGACATGGCGGTGACGAGGACCAGCCCTCGGCCGCCGTCGGCATCGAGGCGCGCGGCGCGCAGCTGGGGGCGCCGGTTGGGATCGCGGTCGACGACCGCGATTCGGATGCGGGTTTCGCGGGTGCGCGTGACCGCGACGCGGATGGTCTCTCCGCGGGCGTGGTCGGCAGCGTTCGCCACCAGCTCGGACACGACGAGCGTCGCGCCGTCGATGAGGTCGGGAAGCTGCCAGGCGACCAGCGCCTCGCGGACCAGGCGTCGCGCGACGGCCGCCGCCTCCGCTTTCCGGGTCAGGGTCTCCGCGTACGCGGGCGCGGTCGTGGCGGCCGGGACGATCGGCATGGGCGGCGCCTCATTCATGGGCCTTCGGCTCCTTCGCTGCCTCCTTCGCCTGCGCCTTCGCCGCGGCCTGGCGGCCGTAGAGGACGAGGTCGGCCACGTCGTCGGCCGCACACAGGTCGCCGGGGCCGTCCATGGGGACCACCCAGTACGCGTCGTGGGTGCCGTCCGGGCCGACGCGGTTGATGGCCGGCACTCCGAGGAACGAGTCCCGACCGAAGCACTCAGCGAAGGGGACGTCCCACAGGCGCGCGGTGCTGGCGGGGACCAGGGCGTAGAAGTGGCGGCCTCGCGGGTCGTAGAACACCGGACCTCCGTCGAGGGCGCCGGTGAGGAACGAGGCGACCGTGTCGGGGGCTTCGGCTTCGGCCGCGGCATGCATGTAGGCGGCGGGGATCCGAACCGCGGTGAACAGCGTGCCGCAACGCAGCAGCGCCATCCCGTACGTCGCCCACTCGTGCCGCGCTTCCTCGCGGCTCGTCGCGGCCGACATCAGCCACTGGGCAACGGCCAACTGCCGGGTACCGCGGGTGCTGGAGACGCGACCGCTTATGGGCGGAGGCGGTTCCAGCTCGCTCCGGTCACGGGTGTTCGTGGTGCTCGCCATCGTGTCGCCCCCAAGCGGCTGTAGATGACCATCACAGGAGTCGGGATTGCGCGTCGGCTCCCTCACCTACGAGCCAACTCCCGGACAACCCACCGCGCCGGACCTTCGGGCGGACTTTCCGCCGGACTTTTCATCGCGATCGGACTTTTCACTTCCCGTGAAACAGCTACGGTCGGTATACGACCGGATCACCGGAGGTTACGGGTGGACGACCTGACGCCCTTCGAGCTGGAGTGCGTGGCGCACGGGTGGGAGCGGCCGGCGGACTTTCTGCGGGCCTTCCAGGCCACTGCGGACGTACTGGGCGAGGCAGTGACGCTGACGGACCGACAGGCCCGCCGGTGGCGCCAGCGCGTACCACCGGCGCCGCGCCCCCGCGCGTGGAGAGTGCTGCACGCCATGTTCGGCGTATGTCCGACCGAGCTCGGTTTCCCTGGACCCCCGCCAGGTGCCACCGTGGGGGGTGGATCACCCACCGCACAGAAGGGCACGCCCTCCGTGGACCGACGCGGCTTTATGTCCGACGCTGTCGGCATCGCAGCAGCCATAAGCCTTCCGCCGCACGTCCGGCCGATCAGCCCACCGGGAAAGTCCGGCGCCGTCGGCACCACCCACCTGCTCGAACTCCGGGAAGGGCTCCGCAGCCTCTTCCAGCTCGATGACGCGTACGGCGGCGGCGACGTCCGCTCGCTCGCCGTCCGGCACCTCCGCCGGGTCCGCCGCATCATCAACAGCAGCACCTACCCTGAGACGATCGGTCGTCAGCTTCAGCTGCTCGCCGGGGAGATCGCCGAGCACTGCGCCTGGCTGTACTACGACGCCGACGACCAAGACAACGCCCGCATGTACTGGGGCCAAGCGCTCACCACGGCGAGCATGCTCCATGACGCCAACCTGGAGATCCTGGTCTTCGCCGGGATGAGCTTGCAGGCCAGCCACGAGGGCCGGCCCCGCGACGGGCTCGACCTCGCCCGGGCCGCTCAGGAGCGCGCGACCCGCCTCGGGTCCCCCATCCTCCAATCGATCATCGCGGCCCGCGAGGCGCGAGCCCTCGCCATCATGGAAGACGAGAAGGCAGCGACCGGCCGCCTCGCCGAGGCCATGCGGCTCGTCGACCGCCAGGGCAAGGGCCGACCGTCGCCGGAGTGGGCGGCGTTCCACGGGCACGCGGAGCTGGAGTACGCCCAGGGGCTGCTCTACACCGAACTCGGTCACCACCACGCCGCGACGAGCTACCTCCGTGCAGCGCTCGCGCACCAGGATCGCAACTACGGGCGGAACCTGGCGCTGTACCGGCTCACGCTGGCGCACGGACTGGTCAAGGCAGGTGAGATCGACGAGGGCGCCGCTCGCGCCCGGGAAAGCCTCGACCACCTCGAAGAGGTTGAATCCGGCCGCGTTATGCGGAAACTGAACCAGGTGGCGGACGCGCTGCGCGACGTCGACGCTGTCGATGCCCGTTCCGTAGCCGAGGAGCTGACGGAGTACATCCAGCAGAAGGAGGCGGCGTGACGGAGGCCGGGGTCACGTACGAGCGGTACGAGGGAACGGAGGAGGCGACGGCGCAGCTCGACGCCTTCCTCCCGGTGTACGAGGAGGTCTACGCCGATCCTCCGTACAACGAGGGCCCGAGCGACGTCCGGCAGTTCATCGAGCACTACCTCCACCACGTGAAGCGCCCGGGCATGCGCCTGGTCCTTGCTCGCGAGGGCGACGAGGTCGTCGGCTTCGCGTACGGCTACCTGCTGCCGGCCGACACGACCTGGTGGTCCAATGTCCAGGAGCCGCTACCCGAGGACTTCGCGCGGGAGGACGGCGCGCGGACCTGGGTGATCCTGGAGCTCGCCGTCCGCAAGCCGTGGCGGCGCCGTGGCATCGCCGCCGGTCTCCACGCCGCGCTGCTGGACGGGCTCACCGTGGAGCGGGTGACGCTGACGGTGCGCCCCGAGCCGGAGGCGGCGCCCGCGCGGTCCGCGTACGCGGCCTGGGGATACAGGCGGGTCGGCTTGTCCCACCCCTGGGAGGACGCTCCCTTCTACGACGCGATGGTGCTCGAACTCAACCGCCCCGCGCAGTAGTTCCCTCCCACTGCGGGCGGGTGTCACCGCCCGCCCGTACGGTGGTCTTCATGACCTCCTCCCTCCGTAGCCGGGGTTCGCGCTGCCCTGCCCCGGCCGAGGTGAACCGCGCCATCCGCGACCTGATGGACCGGCCCGACGACGGCCGCCGCGCCGAGGAGTACGCCCGCCTGCTGCTGCTGTGGGCGGAGGCGAACGCGGCCCGCGACCGATGGGGCACAGCCGCCTGACCCGTGTCCGGACACGCCCCGGCCGGGTCCGGACACCTTGGTGCGGACAGACCCGGACACGTTGTGACCAGCCCGGACGCTGTCCGGACACCCTGTCGATCCGAGGTCACCGGACCCGTGTCCGGGCATCCTGGCGGACGGGCACGGCGCGGTGTCCGGACGGTCCGGTGGGGTGTGCCGCTGGACAGGCGAGCGCCCCCGCTCGCGGTCCACGCGGGAGGGGCGTTCCTGTCCGGCAGCACAAGGTCAGGCGGACGCCCCCGCCCACTGGCGGGCGCGCTCGTCGAGTTCGACGGCGCTCCGTACGCCCCGCCGCTGGAAGCGCGCCAGGTCCGTACGCATCCTCTTGACGGCGTCCCGGACCCGCTGGGAGCGGACGCCTTCCAGCAGATCCAGGGCGGTGGACCACGTACCGCATGCCTGCTCAACATGCCCCTGCGCGGACTGCATCCGGCCAGCCGCCGCGAGGGACAGAGCCCGGATGCGCCGGTGCTCGGTGCCGCTGTAGCGCTTCGCCGCCGTGGTGTGGAAGGACTCGGCGGCCTTGAAGTCCCCCACCGCCGACAGGACCTTGGCGGTATTGGACGCGACGGTCGCAGTCGCGGAACCCCACATCGCTGCCCACTCGGCGGTCCCGTCCGGGTCGGCGGCCTGAGCGATGTCGCCGGCCCGGATCGCCTCGGCGACCGCCTCCTGTTTCCGGCCCGAGAGCGCGAGGGCACGGGCCCGGCAGATGACGAACCGGGATTCGGTAGCCGGGTCGATCTTGGCTGCGCGGGCGCGAGACAGCGCCAGGTCGGCGAGGCCGAGGACGTGCTCCGGGCGCTGGGCGTCCATCCCGTGATGGGCAAGGATCCGCAGCACGAACGCCTGATGCGCCTCGTTGTCGGCTTCGCGCGTGAGGGCGTACGCCTGGAGGTAGTAGCGCTGCGCCACACCCATCTCGCCGGCGTCGAAACTCTTCCAGCCGGCGAGGTAGGCCAGGGACGCAGCGGCGGACAGCATCTCGCGATGCTGTTCTTCGGTGGCGAATCGGGCCCGGCACAGCGCTGCGACATCGGTCGTGAGGTACTGAACCACCGCTGTGCGCCCGTGCTGGCCGCCGTGGCGCTCGTCGATCGACGTGAACATGCGGGTCATGCTCCGCACAGCTTCGATGTCGGCGGCCCCTGCGTTGGCTCCGACCCGTACGGCCCGAGCGCGGGAGAGGTATTCGTCAGCGACTCCCAGAGGCAGGGCGGCAGCCGCGACCGAGTAAGCGGCGGAGGTCAGGAAATCTCGGCGTTCGATGTCGGCTCTCCCCACACGCACGATGGTCTCGACCGGGTCGGGCCCCAGGCACAGACCGAGGTCGTTGTTCCCTGTCGACGGTAGCCCGAGGTCCTCCGGCAGCAGAAGGCGTCCGAGCCGCCGTGACAGGACTTCGGCCAGGTATCCGCCGACATGCCCGGACGGCTGCACACCGCGTCGCACCCAGTGCGAGATCGCCGACTTGTTCGTCATCAGGCGCTCACCGCGCTCAGCGGCAATAGCCCGAACACCCCGCGCCACCTGGTCATAGGTCATCCCGGCCTCGGCAATGAGCCGGCCCAGGGTGTCGTTCGGCGATCGCTGTGGTTCTGCCACGAGTCCCCCTCATGGACGTTAAACCGCGTATACCGCTTCGCGTGACCGACACCGTACCGTCCGTAGCCGGGCTTCGGTTGACTATCCGTCAAGCCGCTTCGGGGAAGCAGGACAGCGCCCTGGAGATCCTCTCCCACGGCGCGGCTGTGCGCGGCAGACGGCTCGGTCGTCCCCCGAGGAGCCGTCTGCCGCCGACCACGCCAGCAGTCGAATCCGAGGGCCTCGTACGAAGCGACCGTGCGGCGATCACCGCACCCTCATCAGCGGCTGCACACCGAACTTCCCGCCCCGTCCCGGGGCGGGCAGCGCGGTCCTGGGAGCCACCGCTCCCAGGCCTGCGGCACCACCAGGCACGGGCATCCGCCCGAGCCGTCCAACCAGCCAGGAAATGGAGAGAGCCATGCAGCAGTCCAAGTCCGGCGCCGCCGCGGCGTCCGTGCAGCAGTCCGAGCAGATCCCCGGGGACGCCGTGACCGGCCCCGACGTGATCGCGGTCGACGTGGAGGACGAGGAGTAGTCCTCCCCTCTCATCCGCGTCCTGTTCTGGGCGCCTCTCCCGTTTCGTGGGCCCCTGCGGGTCTGGGAGGGGCGCCCCTCGCTTCACCGGAGGGTGCAGTGATTCACGTGTTCGTCGGGCCGACGCTGCCTGCGTCCGAGCCCGTTCTGACCTCGCCGGGCCTGCGGGTGCTGCCGCCTGCCCGGCACGGTGATCTGTTCGACACCGCGATCGCCGAAGGTGACACGGTGGTGCTCATCGACGGGGTGTACCACCAGGCGCCGGCGCTGCGGCACAAGGAGATCCTGGCCGCGATGGGCCGGGGTGTGCACGTGATCGGTGCGGCGAGCATCGGCGCGCTGCGGGCGGCCGAGCTGGCACCGTTCGGGATGCGCGGCGTGGGCACCATCTACACCGCCTACGTGCAAGGCGAGATCGAGGGCGACGACGAGGTGGCCGTCGGGCAGGCCCCCGACGGCGACTGGGACGCGCTGACCTGGCCCGTGGTCACCATCCGGCACGTCCTCCAGCTCGCCGTCCGCGCCGGGGGCCTCAGCGCCGAGCGGGCCGAGCAGCTACTGGCCGGGCTGCGCGCGGTGTACTACCCGCAGCGCACCACCGCCGCGGTGCGGGCCGTCTGCCACCGCCTGGGCGAGGGCGCCTTCGCCGAGTGGCTGGCCGAGCAGCGCAAGGCCGACGAGCACTTCGGCGACATCAAACGCGCCGACGCCCTCGCCGCCGTACGCACCGCGCTGGAGGGCGGGGCACCGCAGACCGGCGCCCGGCCGGCGCCAAGCACGTGGCAGACGACGTACTTCCGGCGCTGGTCCAACGCCGCTGTGCGCGAGCACATGAACGGGATGGTGCTGTCCACCGAGGACCGTCTCGTCTACCAGCAGATCTTCGACCCGGCGTTCCGGGAGACATGGGCGGCCTACCTCGAACACCGCTCCCTCAGGCCCGCCGGAGAGCGCGGGGTGCCGCTCCCGGAGCGGCTGGCCCGCGTGACCGGCGGGGACGTGAGCGCGGACCGCGTCTTCCACCCGGCGGTCGACCTGCGGGATCAGGCGACCGTGGAGCTGCTGCTGGCCAGCGAGAGCGAGGAGGACCGCCGAGCGGTCGCCCGATACGCCGACGCCCTCGCCTGGGCCCGCCGCAGCAGGCCCGGGTTCTCGACGGCGGCCGTCAGCGACGAGGTGACCCGCGATCTCCTGCTGCGGGTGTGGCGAGTGCCGCCGGAGCGGCTCGACGCGGAGGCGTCCGCGCGGGGGTTGGTCTGCGGGGCGCGCGCCGTCGCGGCGGCCAAGCGGTTCGTGACGGGGTTCCTGGAGGAGATCAGCGAGACGAGCGAACGGACGGAGGCGACCTGCGGTGGCCGTTGAGGAGCTGGTGGCGCTGCCGGGCACGGTACGGGCCCGGACGCCGGAGGAGACGTGGGCGGCGGTGGCCGGTCGGCTGCCGGACTACGGCATCACCCGAGTCGCCGACCTGACCGGGCTGGACTGCATCGGCCTGCCGGTGTGGACGGCGATCCGGCCCGCCTCGCGCACCCTGAGCACATCCCAGGGCAAGGGCGCCACCCCGCTGCTGGCGCGCCTGTCGGCGGTGATGGAGGCGATCGAGCTGTGGCACGTCGAGCAGCCGCTGCCCGTCGCCGCGTACGGCCCGGCCGCCGACGTCGCCCCCCACTGCCCGCTGGCCGACCTGCCGCTGACCGTGCCGTACGAGCAGCACACGCTGGCGGCGATGGTGTGGGAGTGGACGGCTGGCACCGCCCTGGTGAGCGGGCAGGAGGTGCTGCTCCCGGTCGACGTGGTCCGCCGCCGGGTGCAGCGGCCGGAGTGGAGCCCGGATGTGCTGCGCGCGACCAGCACCGGCCTGGCGTGCGGGAACACGCGGGCCGAGGCGCTGCTGCACGGTCTGTTCGAGGTGGTGGAGCGCGACGTGCTGTTCCAGGACGGGCAGTTGGGGGGGCGGCGGCGCACCCTCATCGCGCCCGGCACGGTCGACGACCCGCACGGCCGGGAGGTGATCGACCGGCTGCTCGGCGCGGGCATGTCGCTCGAGGTCGCACTCGTCCACAGCCCCTTCGTGCTGCCGGTGTGCCTGGTCTACCTGTGGTCGGAGGACCACCCGGTGACGTTCGCCGGCGGCGGCTGCCACAGCGACCCGGCGATCGCGCTGACCCGGGCGCTGACCGAGGCCGCGCAGTCCCGACTGGCCGCCATCGCCGGTACCCGGGACGACCTGCCCAGCGACCCCGCCGCCTTCGACGTCCCGCCCTTCCGCCCGGCGCGGACCAACGGCCTCGCGCCATGGCGCGAGGCCACGGCTCACTACCCCCCGCCCGACGGCGGCTTCGCCGACCAGGTGGAGGACGTGGCGCGGCGCATCACCCGCGTCACCGGCCACGAGCCGGCGGCCCTGGACCTGTCCGCCCCCGGCGGGCCAGTCCACGCCGTGCAGGTCATCTGCCCCGGCACCCGCTCACGGATCAGAAGGTCGATGCCCCGATGAACCCCCCCACCACAACGCCCGGCGTGCCGCCCGCCATCGTCGGAGCCCGCTCGGCGCAGTACGACGACTTCCACGCCGCCCGCGCCCGCACCACTCTGGTCGCCCGCCTGTACGCGGAGGCGATGGGCGCGGACTACCCGGCCGAGGTCGCCGCCTCCAGCTCGTGCGACTGGCCGCTGCTGGGGCTGATGACCGCGCGGCTGCGGATGAGCCCGGGCCAACTCCTCGTGGACGCCGGATGCGGCGCCGGCGGCGTCGGCCTGTGGCTCGCCCGCGCCCTGGCCGTCCGGCTGGACGGCTTCGACCTCTCGCCGGTCGCCGTCGCCCAGGCCGCGAGCCGTCGCGCGCACTTCCTGGGCGAGGGCGGTATCGCCCGCGCGGCCTTCCGCGTCGCCGAGCTGGAGAAAACCGGCCTGCCCGACGGCTGCGCCCACGGCATCGTGTGCGTGGACGCCCTCGGGCGCGCCACCGACCGGGGGGCGGCGCTGCGCGAGCTCGGCCGCCTCCTGGCGCCGGGTGGCCGCCTGGTCGTGACCCGCGCGCTCCGGCGCGGCGCCGAACCGGCCTGGCACCACCAGGTCGCGGCTGCCGGCCTGACGCAGGAGAACATCGACGAGCGGCCTCATGAGCCAGCGATGTGGGAGCGGCTCTACCGGCTGTGGATCGGCCACGCCGAGCAGCTGCGTCGCGAGCTCGGCGAGGCACCGGCCGAGAACATGCTCCGCGAGGCGCAGCAGGTCCTCCCCACCCTGCGCGGCCGACGAGCCGTCCTGCTGACCCTGCGCCGCCCCGGCGCCCCGGAGGGGGCACCGGCGGCAGGGGCTCCCGATAGGATTGCTGCGCCTGGCAGCCACCCCGTAGTCAGGCCCGCGCCCAGCGAGAGGACCCCGCAGTGACCCAGCACGCCCGTACTGCGGTGTTCTCGGCCGGGTCCTGGGGCACAGCCCTCGCGAAGGTCCTCGCCGACGCCGGCAGCGACGTGATCGTGCACGCCCGCCGCTCGGAGATCGCCGACGCCATCAACCTGGTGCACCGCAACGTCGGCTACTTCCCGGACATCGAGCTGCCCGCGTCCCTGACGGCGACGACCGATCCGGCCGCCGCGCTGGACGGCGCGCGCTTCCTGGTGCTGTCAATCCCCGCGCAGTCCCTCCGTACGAGCCTGTCGGCGTGGGCGCCGCACATCGGCCCAGACACCGTAATCGTGTCGCTGATGAAGGGCATCGAGCTGGGCAGCCACCTGCGGGCGAGCGAGGTGATCACGGAGGTGACCGGCGTGAGCGCCGAGCGGGTCGCGGTGCTGTCGGGCCCGAACCTCGCGCGCGAGATCATGGAGGGCCAGCCCGCCGCCGCAACGATCGCCTGCCCCGATGAGGATGCGGCGCGCCGCTTCCAGCAGGCGTGCCATACCTCGTACTTCCGGCCCTACACGTCCGCCGACGTGATCGGGTGCGAGCTGGGCGGCGCGGTGAAGAACGTGATCGCGCTCGCAGTCGGTATCGCCTCGGGCATGGGCCTGGGCGACAACGCGCAGGCGATGCTCATCACCCGGGGTCTGGCTGAGACCACGCGGCTGGCTGTGGCGATGGGCGGCGACCCGGCCACCCTCGCCGGTCTGGCCGGTCTGGGTGATCTGGTGGCCACCTGCTCCTCCCCGCTGTCCCGCAACCGCACCTTCGGCGCCCACCTCGGCAAGGGGCTGAGCGTCCAGGAGGCGACGGCCGCGACCCGGCAGACCACCGAGGGCGTCAAGTCCGCGGAGGCGATCCTCGACCTCGCCCGCGTCCACGGCGTCGAGATGCCGATCACGGAAGTGATCTCCGCCCTGCTGCACCAGAAGGTCACCCTCGACCAGGCCGCGGCCGCGCTGATGCAGCGGCCTCCCAAGCCCGAGCGCTGACCCCCGGGCCCCCGAGCGGGCCGCCCACGTCACCTTTCACCCTCCCGTTCCGGAGGTCTTCCGTCATGCACGTGCCTGTGCTGTCCGCTGCCCAGATCGCCGCCACCGCCGCCCTGATCGGATGGATGATCATCGGCTTCACCCGCCTGCCCGGCCGCTGGATGCGCTGGCGGATGTTCTGCCGGGCCACCTTCACCATCGTCACGCTCACCGGCACCACCAAGGAGGGCCGCACCGAGCCGGTCAACGTCTACGAGCACCTCTCCCCGGGCTCGTTCATCCTCGGCCCGCCCCAGCTCCAGGTCATCCTCGACCACCTCACCGCCACCGGCCGGTACGAGCGGATCGACGGTCACGGCCGCGTCCTGTCCGCCCGCGGCGAGCAGCCCGTGAAGGTGGTGAGCAGCCGTGTGGTTCTTTGACGCCCTCGGCTCGGGATTCCAGACCCCGACCGACCCCGCCCGCCTGCACTGGGTCCGGCTCGTCTTCGGGGTGGTGCTCACCGCGCGCTTCGCCCTCGCCTTCGGTCAGGGCGGCTGGGACCGCTTCACCGCCGGATCGCTCAGCACCCGCCTCGCGGTGCAGCGCTTCGGCCCCGCCCGGGCCCGGCTGCTCACCACCGCCTACCGCCCCGCGCTGATCGTCCGTACCGTCGCCGCGCTCGCCCTGGCGCTCGGCCTCGCTCCGCGCGCGGCGCTCCTGCTCGTCCTGGCCGGCGCCGCCATGGAGCTGCTCTACCTCCGCAGCCCCAACGCGATCCGCTACACCCTGCTCACCGGCACCTGCCTGCTCCTCGCCGGAGACCTCGGCAGCGGCCTGCACGTCCAGCACGGCTCCAGCACCGCGAACACCTGGGCGCAGTGCCTGATGGTGCTGATCACCACCGACATCTACTGGAACAGCGCCTATCAGAAGCTCAAGTCGCCCCAGTTCCGTACCGGGCTCTACCTCGCCCAGTGGGTGCACACGCTCAACCAGGTCCGCGACCAGCTGCCCTACGGGCGTCAGTTCGCCGTCCCCGCTTTCGTCCGCCGCCGCGTGGGCGGCCTCACCAACCGTGACATCCGCTTCTGGCGCCTGGTCGCGGTCACCGTCATCGCCGCCGAGATCGCGCTGCCGCCCGCGCTGCTCTACCCCCCGACGATGCCGTACGCCGTCGCCGCCGGCATCGCGATGCACGCGGCCTTCACCTGCCTCAAGCCGCGCCAGCTCGTGACTTTCTCCGGCCTGACCCTGGCCACCTACCTCGCTTTCGCTGCGTGACGTGTCCCTACGGCCCCGTACGAAGCAGCGCCCGCCCGGGAGTCGTCGGGCGGGCGCCGCGCGCGTTACGGGCTGGCGGTCGGCGGATCCGGCGGGCCGCAGCCCTCCCCCGATTCGTCCGGACACAGCCGGGCCAGGCGCTCGTTCGCGAGGTCAACGGCGTCGCGCAGGCTGCCGCCGGAGTTGGGGTACAGCTCGTGCTCGACCCTGGTGAGTCGCTGCTCGATCCCGCTCATGCGCGCCATGACGCCAGGTCTGGCGGGCACGCCGGGGCGCTCCGCCTCGCCGTACCAGTCGTCGATGAAGAGGTCGATGCGTCGCCCGAGGCGGAGGCCGCCCCGGACGACCCGCCAGACGGCGGTGCTGGCGCCGACGAGCAGGGTGAGCGCCCCGCCCCACACCAGCACCGTGTCCATGCCGGGGTGTCCGGTCTCGGGCGTCGGCATCACGCGGCCTTGATGAGCATGTCCTGTGCGCGCTGCGCGACTCCGGCCGGCTTCCACAGGCCGAAGTGCGCGGCGACGGCCACGACGAAGTTCACCAGGGTGAGCACGGCGGCGTCGCCAGCGGCCCACCCGGGTCCCGCCTCGGTGAGCTCCACGACGAAGCTCTCCACGGCCGCGAGCGCGAGCAGGACCACGGCCTTCCGGCCGGGGTGTGTCACGCGGGTCGTGACCAGGCCGACGAGGACGGGCAGGACGAACGCGATGAGCAGTGCGTACCAGTAGTCCGCGGTCAGGGTGATGCCGTTCATGAGGTGCCTCCTTCAGGCGACGACGTCGAAGCCGTGCTTCGCGCCGAGTCGGGTGAGACTGTCGCGGCCGGGGATCCCGTCCGCCGGCTGGCCGGGCTGCCGTCCGCGGTAGCCGCACCTCTCCTGCCAGCGGCTCATGGCCGGGATCGTGGCGCCGCCGTAGTGGCCGTCCTGGTAGCGCTTGGCCAGTAGCCCCTCGTCCACGAGGGCGGCCTCCACGGTGATGACGCCGGCGTACGTGACCGGTGTGCCGGCCATCTTCGGGTTGCTGCGCGCGGCAGCGATGAGCCTGGACAGGGAGACCTTCGGCCGGACGGGCGTGGGTAGCGGCCGGGTCGGCGCGCTTTGGCCGAGGCGGGCGGCGATGCGGTCGCGCATGGACGGCATGGTGAAACCGCGGGGGTCCGGCTTACCGGGCTGCCACTCCAGGTGTCCGAGCACCGAGCGGGCGCCCCAGTCGTGGGCGCGGCAGATGGCGGCGGAGACGCGCTCGATGGCGAGGAGCTGGGCGTCGGGCCACGGGTCCTGGCCGTCGCCGAGGTTCTCGCACTCGAAGCCGTAGTAGTGCTTGTTGCCGTCGACGGTGGCTTCGTCGTCCACGGGCAGCGGCGTCTCCGCGATGACGGCGCGCAGTACGTCCGGGTCGCCCAGGCCGGCGTGGTTCGCGCGCCCGTTTCCGATCAGGTGTACGCGGCCGTCCTTGGCGATCATGCCGTGGCACAGGGGGCCGGGCAGGCCGCTGTACCCGTCGCGCACGATGCGTACGGTGGTGTCCGTGCCCTGGGTCACGGTGTGGTGGATCATCACTCCGTGCACCGGGCCCCACGGCCCCCTGGTGTTCCGGTTTCTCGTACGCCAGCCGTCGACCTCGACGACTGCTACGCCCTCGTTGCGGAGCGCGGCCAGCAGGCGGTCAGCGTCCAGTGGGGTGCTCATGGCTCTTCTTCCTCTCGCTGTGCGGCGGGACGACCGGGAGGGGGCCACGGGGGACGAGGCGCGGCTCCTCGGCGCTCAGATCGACGTCGTAGTAGGCGCCGTTGAGATGGGCGACGCCGACCGGCCCGACGGGGGCGGTGGCGTTCTGCGTGACGGCGCGTCCGAGGATGCGCTGTGTGGCGGTGGCGGCCGTCAGCGGGCGCTGGACGGCTCTCTGGCCTGGGGCTGCGGTCATGTCAGGCACCTTCTGGTGGGTCGGGATCGTCGCCGAGGGGCACGAGGGAGACGGCGACCTGTTCGCCGGAGGCGCTCCACTCGACGTCCACGTCGGTGAGGCGGTAGGCCACGGTGACCTCGCTGCACATGCCGGTGGCCTCGACGTCCAGGCGCACGCCGGCGACGAGCTGGTCGATGGTCACGGGCGCGGAGGCGGTCAGCCGGGAGCCAGCCGGGATGCTGAGCCCGATGGGCACGGGGAATCGTCCGACGATGCTGGCCTGGGCGAGCTGGAGCAGGTCGTAGCCGCTCATGTTCTCCGCCTGGGAGAGCTGGAGGGTGTCCAGGCGCCCGTACGCGGTGTTGGTGTAGCCGGACACGCCCCACGCGGCCTGTGAGATGTCGTCCTGGACCTGGTTGGTCGCCCACACGATGGCGGCCCCGCTCGGCCCGTCCTTGATGAGCTCGACGTCGCCGGCGATGTCGTCCAGGGTGAGGCGCGCCTGCGGCCGGTCGGTCGCTGTCTGCGGGCGGCCGAGGATGAGGGCGCGGCCGACCGTGGTGTACTCCAGGCCCCGGGGCACCAGCTCGTCGTCCAGGACCTTGAGGACTGGCACGAGCCAGATCGCCGTGTCGGTGGTGCCGTCCTTCTCGAACCGGGTGGTCGTCGGAGCGTCGTCGCGGGCGATGTAGGGCAGGATCCGGCACCAGTCCGGCGGCGTGGACCACGTCGGGTCGTTGACGTTGAGCCGGATGATCGTGTCGGCGATCTCCTGCACCGGCCCGACGTGCTTCGGCTGGGTGACGTCCGTGGACACGAACCGGAGGACCTGCGTGTTGATGATCCGAGCCAGCCACTCCGTCACGTCCCTCGCCTCGATCCGCCACGCGGTCCTGCTCTCCACCGCCCGAACGATGGGCCCCTGCCACACGAGGTCGCTGTCCCGGTAGATCGACAGCTCGTGGACGT
This sequence comes from Streptomyces sp. NPDC003038, assembly GCF_040611115.1. Classification (NCBI taxonomy): domain Bacteria; kingdom Bacillati; phylum Actinomycetota; class Actinomycetes; order Kitasatosporales; family Streptomycetaceae; genus Streptomyces; species Streptomyces sp. NPDC003038. The sequence goes on along the minus strand of NZ_JBEXNN010000012.1, from coordinate 129,240 downwards.
ACGGCTCGACCTCCCCGAGCGGCCCGCAGCACTCCAGCGCCGTCGCTTTGGCGATCGTGACGACGGCCTCGGCCTGGTCGTTGATCGTGCGATTCCAGCGAACCGACGTCAGCGCCTCCACCGTCGGGCTCGTGAACGGGCGTGCCCCGCCCCGCCAGTGGATGACGGCCCTGTACTCCTGTGCGCACCCCAGCACCCCGCCCACGACCCGTCACCCCACGTCCGCGCGGGCGGCGAGCAGCACTCGCGCCCGCGAGTCCGGCGCCGTCGTCGCGGCGGTGGAAAGGATCTCGATGCACAGTCCGGACGGGCAGTCGAACGCCGGCCACTCGAAGGCCCGGCCCTGGGGGCCGTACACGATCGGCGTGCTGGTGGCGTACGACCCGGGCAGCGGGCTGCACTCGACCTCCGCGCGCTGCACGCGGCCGTCGACCCGCAGCACCGCTCCGGCCGGCAGGTAGGGGATCTGGATGACGCCGCAGAAGCCGCACGGGTCCGGCGACTCGGTACAGCTGCCACCTGTCGGGTTCGCCCAGAACCGGACGACGAGGCGACGCAGTGCGCTGGAGCCGGTCTCCAGCTCCAGGACCGGGACCGTCTCCAGCCACTGGTACATGTCCTCTGGAGGGATGGAGATCAGCGTCCGCCGGAACGTGGCCGGCCCGGTCGGGTAGCAGTCATCCACGGGGCTCGGCGGCCGGGTCGGCAGCAGGGGCGGAGGGCAGTCCGGGTCCTCGAGGCAGTCGACCGTCTCCACGCACAGCTCGTGGACGTCGTCCGGGTCCACCACCACGGAGGCGCCGGCGGCCAGGTTGTGCCAGGCCGTAGTGGAGGTGAGCGGCTCGCGGAACACCCACGGCTTGCCGGCGGCCAACGTGAAGGTGACCTTAGCCAGGATGGCGTCCGACAGGTACTCGACGGCGGTGACGGACGGGCCTTCCAGGAGGGCCACGTCGTACAGGTACCGGCGCTCGTAGGAGCCGTCCCCGGTGGGGCAGCAGGCGTATGTGGTCAGGGTGTCGCCGCTGCACGAGCCGCCGCAGTCCGCTCCCTCCAGAGCTACGGCGAGCCACTCCAGCCCGTACGCGAGGGCGCATTCGTCGCGGACGATGAGCAGCAGCGTGTAGACGATCTGGCGGTGGGAGCGGCGCGCGACACCCAGGGCGGCGCCGTCGCCGACGAGTTGGACCGGGTCACGTCCGATGGTCGAGGAGCGGAAGCCGACGGCGTCCAAGCCCATGTAACCGAGCACGTCGGCGCTCTCCGGTACGAGCGGGTCGTACCAGGGGGCGTCATCGGTGACGGGGTCCGTGTACGGCGGGTGGCCGAGGACGTCCGGCAGATCCGGGCAGGCGTCGCACTCGACCGGCAGGCAGTACGCGGACGCGTACGCTGCCGCGCGGACCGAGTTGATGACCTCGGCGCAGCCCAGGTCTGCATAGTCGAAGATCACGTCACACCCCCGCCGCCCGGGCGACCTGCCCGTAGAGGTGCTGGGACAGGACCAGCGGGTCGGAGACCCGCGACTGGATGTTCCACACGTTCGTCACCTGGGTGCTGCTCGTGGTGTTCGTGGTCCGGCCTCCCTTAGCGGTGACGCCCTGCTTGGCGAGGATGTCCAGCAGGCCCGAGCGCATGGCGAGTTCGACCGCGCGCCGAGGCCGGGTGAGCGGGATGATGACCTCCGGGCCGGCCTCGCCGACCAGGCCGACGACGGGTGAGGTGACGACCCCGCCGTCCGCGAAGGGCAGCGCTGCCCGTACCGGGCCCGGCAGTCCGGCCTTGATCTTCGACACGATCCGGCTGCCGATGTTGCCGAGCACGCCGACGATCCGGCCGGGCAGGGAGCTGAACAGGGTCACGACGGAGCTGATCAAGCTGGAGACGGCGCGGCGGGCGGAGCCGATCGCGTTGCGGAAGGCGCTGGCGATCCGGGATCCGACCGACGACAGCGCGCTGCCGATCCGGCCGGGCAGGGAGCTGAAGAAGGAGACCGCCGAGGAGCCGAAGGAACGCGCCGCGGCCAGGCCGGAGGCGCCGGCCGAGGTGATTGCGGAGCGGAGCCGCCCGGGCAGGGCCGCCACGGCTGCGGCCACGCGTCCGGGGAGCTGGGCGAAGAACGACGCCGCAGAGGACAGGAACGCCAGCGTGGCGGTACGGGCGGAGGTGAAGGCGCGGGTGAAGGCGGACAGCAGCCGCGAGCCCAGGGAGGACAGGGCTGACATGACCCGGCCAGGGAGCTGCGTGAAGACGATGATCACTGCCGCAACGCCGGTCAGCACGGCGATGCCGACGGCCGCGACGGCGTTGACGAAGAGGTCCACGAGCAGCCCGGGCAGTGCGCGCAGGCCGGCCAGGACGCGGCCCGGCAGCGCCACGAAGAACCCGACGACGGCGGTGATCCCGGCCGACACGGCGGCCGTCGCCGACTGCCAGGCCCCGACGAAGAACTGGGAGACCATCGAGCCGAAGGCGGACAGGGCGCCACCGACCATCGACGGGAGCTGGATGACGAAGTTGACGGCCGCCAGGAAGCCGTCTCGGATCGCAGCGGCAGCGGTGTCGACGATGGCGCGTACGAGACCGAACCGCTGGTAGAGCAGGTACAGCGCGGTGATCAGGCCGACGACCAGGACGATCGTGGCGCCGATCGGCGTGGCGACGAACGCGGCGTTGATCGCCAGCCAGGCCGCTCGCAGGGCCACGAAGATCGCCATGGCGGCCTGGATGGCCCGCACCAGTCCGTACGTCGCCGCGGCGGCAACCAGGATCGGGGCCGCGTAGTTGACGATCGGGCCGATGATCTGCGCCAGCAGCGTGACGGCAGGCGCGAGCGCGACGGCCAGGTCCGCCGCCGACCTGGCCAGCGCAGCCGCAGCGCCGGCCAGCGGCGGCAGGGCAGGTGTCAGCGCCAGGACGGCGGTGGCGACCTGCTGCAAGGTGACGCCGAGGTGCGGCAGGGCTGCCTGGGCGGCGGCACCAAGCCCGTTGATCACCGAGACGATCACCGGGCCGAGCTGGAACAGCGGCAGCAGGGCCGGGGCGATCTGCCCGACCTGGGTCACCAGCGCGGCCAGGATGGGCCCGAGCTGTGCCCCGACAGCGGCCAGGGTCCGGAAGATGTTGGTCAGCGCCGTCTGGCCCGGGTCGCTGTTGACGAACTCGGCCGTCGAGCGCGCGATCTGCTGGAGGGTACCGAGCAACCCTCCCCCGGCCACCTCGCCAGCCCGGAAGACACCCGCGGCGATCGAGCCGATGTTGCCCAGCAGGTCGCCGAGGCGGGCAAACGTGTTGAGGGCCTGGTCCACCCACCGTACGGCGTCCCCGCCTTGAGCGGCCTGCTGAAGGAACTCGCCGAGCCGCTGCCCCGAGCCACTGATGCCGCTAGCCAGCTCGTGGCCGAACCGGTCGCTGATGGCGGCTGCCATCTGAAGGACGCCGGCGGTGAGCTTGTTGGTGGTCTCGCTCAGCCCGTCGACCGCGAGGCCGGTGGCATCGAGGACGGACCGCACGTTGCCGACACCCTTGGCGCCCCGGACGTACCCGAGGGCCTGGCTCGCGGCACGGCCCCATCCGGCCGCGATGGTCTCAAGGCCCTGCTGTAGCGGGCCATTGAGCGCCCGTGCGGTGGCGAGGATCTGCCCTTGGAGCGGGGCGAAGAAAGCTTCCTGCGTGGAGGCCCGCAGCTCCTCGAACGCGGGCTTGAGGGCCCGGACCTCCGTGGCCGCTGCTCGCGCGGCGGGCGACAGGTCCTCCAGCGCCTCGGTGAACTCCTTGCCGCTGCCGGTCAGCGCCGCCTGGAAGGCATCGCTGACGCCGCTGAGCGCGAGGCGCAGCGTGCCGAGGGCGGCCTGCCAGCCGAGGATCAGCGCCGGGTAGGCGGCAATGATGCCGGCGGCCGGGGCGAGCGCAGCGGCCAGTCCGCCGACGGCGGTCGCGGCACCGGCGGCGGCGATGCCGACGGCGCTGATGCGCAGCAGGCCGCCGATGGACCGGCCGACCCGCGCGGCCATTCCGCCCAGCGCGCCGAGGGCGCTGGTGAAGCGGCCGGTGTCGACGTCGGCGTTGACCGTGACGTCGGGCGGGTTGTGGGCCCGGATACGGGCGTCGAAGCCGTCCAGGTCCGGGACCACCCGGACCTGAAGTTCCTCGCCCGCGAGTAGGGCGCGGATGCGCTCGACGAACCCCGTTAGGTCCGGAGCGATCGGGATGTTGAGGCTCTGCAACGAGCCGAGCTCGCGCAAGAGTGCCGCGTCGAAGCGGCGAAGATCCGGCGTGACTCGGAGAGCGACAGCGGCGGCGTTGAGGCCTCGCTGAACGTTCCGGCGGATCTGCGCGCCGACGGCGCGGGTGCTGCGGTCCAGCGCCCGCTGGATGCGCAGTCCGAGGTCTCGGGAGTCGGCGACGGCATCCGCGTCGTCGAGAACTATGCGGATGCGGCCGACGCCGTAGTCCTCGTCCTCGGCCATCTGGCAACCTCACGGCGATGCGTGGTGGTTGCCCGGCCCAAAACCAGCGGCGAATCCCAGCCTAGCTGGTGCGTCCCCCAGCCAGTCGTGCGTCTTCTGCTGCGAGCTGCGCGGCCATGGTCTGCGCTTGCGCCCTGCTCAGCCCCGTTCCCGGCGGCCTGGCCCGTCGGCCAGGCCCGTTCAGGTAGCCCTGGGGTGGGGCGTACAGCTTCGCCCGCTGCCTCTGCCAGTCGGCCTCGTCTTCGGCGGACATCTCCATGGACGCCTCAGCGGCGTTCAGCATGACCCTCAGCGGCCACGAGTGGATGTCGACGCCCTGGAGGGCGAGACTGCCCTCCCAGGCCTCCCAGGATTCGGCGATGCTGGCGCAGAGCCGTTGGACAACGTAGGAGGGCGCTGGCCGCCTCCATACAGCTCGACGACCCACTCCATCAGCTCGATGAGGACGCGGTCCGGCAGCCGCATCGACTCGTCGACGACCTCCGCGTCGCTCCGGGCGGTCGCGGTGGCCTCAGCCTCGTCGGGGTCGGTGTGCGAGCTGAGGACCTCCCCGCCGGCCACGACGTCCCAGCGGGCGAAGATCTCCGCCGACTCGGGGAGCATCAGGCTGGCGAGGAACACGCGCAGCGACACGGACACCCGGCGGACCTTCGTGAGGTCCACGTTCGCCATGTCGGCGATGTCGACGTTCAGGTGCCGGTTGGTCTCCTGAAGTCGGCCGTAGGCGTCCAGGAACTCGTCGCCCATGACCTCCGGGCGGAACAGCAACGTCACGTCGCCGATCTCGGCCTCGTGTGGCTGGGTGTTGAGCGCAAACTTCTTCGTGACCACGGGTAGCCCTTCTGTCCCGCGCGATCGCCCGGCCCACAACCAGCGGCATACCCGGAAGCGTAGAGCAGCCGGCGGCCATAATTCCGACGAGGTAGCCGCGAGGGTCACCGGCCCTGGCGCAGTGCACGGGCAAGGAAGTTGTTCGCGCGGCTGCCGGGATGCCTGACGTAGGTGGCGAACACCTGACGGCCGCGTACCTCGAACCGCAGCGCCTTCTTCCGACGCGGTCGGATGATGTGCGGCCGGGTGCCGTCGAGGACGAACCGCGTCGCCGGGTGGTCGCAGACGATGACGCCCTGGAGGCCACGGGGGCCGCTCTCGATCTTCCACGAGATGTACCGGCCCATGGAGCCCGGTGCCTCTCGCTCGGCGATCTTCGCCGTGCGCTCCGTACGGACAGCGAGCCGCCGCGCCACGACGCCGTTCCGGAGGCGCAGCGTACGCGCGATCCGGCCGGGGTCGATGCGTACCTCCACGCTCACGGCGACACCTCGTCCGGGCAACGGCATCCCGGCAGCGCCACGGTGACGCGCTGCTCCAGGCCGACGCAGCCGCCCTCCGGGCCGACCATGCGCTGCTGGCCGAGCACGAACTTCCGTCCCCTGCGAGCCGAGGAGGTACCGGGCAGGCAGCACAGGAGCGCGTTCTGCACGGTGACCGCGTCCACGTGCATGACGCGGGCCGCCGCCGACAACTCCTCGCACGTGGGCGGGCATCCGCCTTCGTCGTACGTGGGGGCGCACCGCAGCAGCGTGATCACGAGCTCTGCCGCGGTGAGCGGCGGCGGCGTGCAGCCACGCATCCCGAAGACCGTCCGGTCCTCGGTGGGGAAATCCAGCGTGCTCGAGTACAGGCGGGCCACGCTCACGGTGAGCTGCCCCGGAGCGCCATCGCCAGAGCAGGGGTCGTCGCAGTTGTCCCACGCTGGCTGGCCGGGCACCACGCACGCCCGGCCCGGGCAGCCGGGCTGCCCATCGACGACGAGCGCCGCCTCGGCGAGGGCCGCGCACACGCAGCCGAGGACGGCCTCCGTCAGGTCGTGCAGGTCGAGCGCGTTCAGGGCCATTGCTGCACCCTCGGCCGCTTGAAGTCCGGCGAGTAGACCTGCGACGGCGAGGTGAGCCGGTACGGGTTCACGACGGACAGCCACAGGTCGACGGTCGGCAGGCCCGTCCGGCCCTCCGAGTAGATCAGCGTCGGGTCCATCTCCATCTCGACGCCCTGGCGGACCATACGGGTCAGGTTCCTGTTCGTCTTGCAGCCGCACGAGCCGGGCGCGCACCCCTTGAGGAAGTGGCACGTCAGCTCGGACACCGCGGCGATCGCCGCGTCGTCCAGCGGTAGACCCACCCGGTACGAGACGGTGAACGTGCCCTCCGTTCCGGGCGGAGACGCGAGCTCCTGGCAGTCCGGCCAGCAGCCGCCGTCCGTACGGACCAGACGCCCCGGTGCGTCAACTCGGTACGCCTCCGGGACCAGGAGCTCGCCGTCGACGTCGACGCTGACGACGTCGTACACGGGGCCTGGGAGGTACACCTCGCACAACTCGCTGCACGAACAGTCCGCCCGGCACCCACACACCGAGGCGTTCCGCCAGACGCCGTCGACGCCGATGTACGGGATCCAGCCACCAGTGCTCGTTCGGGCCTGGAAGCTGATCGGCGCGGATTCCAGGCACGACCGCCGGCATGGGCGGACGGTAACCGGGCACGGGCCCAGCCGTCGCCCGGACAGGCCCCAGAGGAGCTGTGACGCGACGCGTGTCCACCGATCGACCTCCTCCAGGGCCATTCCTTCTGGGATCTCGCAGCAGAGGGAGGTGGGCCACGGGTCGCATGGTCCGATGTGGAGCGGCATTCACTGCCTCCCCGTGATTTCGTACCGGCACGGCTGCGGGAAGGCGCTGCGGATGAACTGTCCGACCATTCCAGCCGCGAAGGAGTCGGGCATGGTCGACAGGAACCCCGAATGGGGTCCGTAGCCGCGCGGCGCGCGGTGCGCGATCTTCACGTCCCGGAACTCCCTGCCGCCGAGTTCGGCAAGGTTGCCGTACATCGTCCGCTTGTGAAGGACGTCCAGGTGCCGGCCGACGTCCAGGGCACGCAGCATCCCGGTCTTGTCCACGGGCATCGGCACGTGCAGCTCGTACGAGAGCGGGTCGGGGTGGCCGAGCTGCTCCAGGAGCGCGCGGGTCTCCCTCATGCCGCGCAGGTACGGCCCGGACGCCCGGGCCGCGTAGTACGGCTCCACGGCCTGCACGGGACCTCTGTGGAGCACCGGCATGGAGGTGCAGGGCCGCATGACGAACATGTCGTCGTTGGCCAACAGGAACGTCTCGGACACCTCTGGGTGCTCGCACGCCGCCCGTACGGCGATGGTGGTGTTCTGGTACTTCGTGCCGATCTGCTGGGTGGGGATGTGCTGGACGCCGTTGAGCCACGGCAGACGGTGACCGACCACCCACACCCGCCTGTGCGGCAGGTGGGCCACCCACGAGCGCAGCGCGTAGCGCAACTGCTCGTTGGCGGATCCCTCCCGCACCGGTACGACGATGTCCGGCGCCTCCACGTCAGGACGCCAGGCACATGGGGCCGGTGACGGCGGTGTAGTCGCACACGGGCACCGGCGGGGCGATCGAGGTCACGAACGTCCGGCGGTGGCAGGACGAGCCGATCGGCGTGAGCATGGGGCCGGCGGTGCCCGCGGCGTTGATCGGCATGACGTTGTACGGGCCGACGCCCCACCCGCCGCCGGCGCGGGTCGCGCCGGTGAGGGTGAGCGAAGCGGCCTCGCTGCCGATCTCCATGTCGCCGAGGACACCGTTGGTGAGCCACGGGAGCAGGAAGTAGATCCAGGCGCCCTCGTCGCCGGCGCCGTCGCAGGCGTCTTCGCCCAGCACCTCGGCCCACAGCTCCAGCGCGAAGCCGCTGTTGCACTGGACGGAGCAGTCGTCGTAACCGATCGGCTTGCCGTCGTAGCCGTAGAAGACCGGATTTCCCGTGACCAGCTCGATGAACTCCGGCGACACGGAGAAGAAGTTCAGTTCGACGTCGAAGCCACGGAGGCTCGGGCAGCCGCGCTTGAAGCCGCAGACCCTGCCGTTGGCGGCGCGGTACTCGACGTCCTCGCCTTCCTCGATGTTCGGGTTCATCGACAGGCTGGCGAAGCAGTCGAACACGAATCCGTTGTCATCGCCACATACCGGGCGGCCGCAGCCGTCGAGCCGCGTGACCCGGATGGTGTCGGCGTTGGCGATCAGCGGACAGGGCATCTGGGGGCCTCCAACAGTGCGTTGGTCGGCCCGGCCCATAACCAGCGGCGACGGACACCAGCATAGCCGCGCGACTCCGCCCCCTACCGGGCGCGGCGTACGGTCTTCCGGCCTACCTCCGCTTGGGGGGTGCGGGGTACGGCTTCTGCATCGGCCTGCTGCTCGGCGGCGAGCCACGCGGCGGCTCGCTCCTCCCCGACGCGCTGGGCTGCCGCAAGGCGTGTGGCGTACTCATCCGGGCCTACCTCCTCCCACCCCTCGGGAGGGTCGAGGAGGTCACCGTCCTTGGTGAGGAACCCGGACTCGTCCGGGGAGATGAAGAACCGCATGGGCGTCAGCCTCCCTTTCACCGGTCAGTTGTTGGTCGTGGTGATGATCGCGGCGTCCGAGATCCACGAGTTGACCGTGATGCTGCCCGCGGTGACGTTGACGGCGGGAGTCAGGCGTACGGTGCGCGCCGTGCCAGGGGCGCGGTTGTAGCCGGTGTCGAGCACGGTGCCGCTCTGGCGCTCCCGGCGTGCCGCGCCGGGGGCGGTCAGCAGTCCCCACAAGGGCCGAACGGCACCGGCCCCGCCGTCGATGGACAGCAGGTATCCGACCGTGAAGGTGGCGGTGGAGACGTAGTTGATGTCCCAGGTACCGGCCACCGTCACCTGGTAGCACCAGGGGCGCGATGTGTTCCCCAGGTAGTTGGCCGGGACGGCGAACTGGACGAAGGCGCTCGCGTTGATGGCCACCCAGCCGGCGGTCACGGCGATGGAGCCGGAGCCGCTGGCGAAGTGCTCGGTGTAGACCTTGTCGGCTGAGCTGCGGTGTTCCGGTGGGGTCCAGAGCTTGCCGGTGGCGGGGTCGCACTTCAGGGTCGATTCCGTGGCCACGGCGCCGGTCCAGGGCCAGGCAGCCGACCCGGCCGCCGGCGCCACCACGAGGGGGGCAGCGGCCTCACCGGTGCCGCTTAGACCGCAGCCGGTCACGAGCGGGGTCGCGGCCACCGTGTACGGGGTGGAGGTCGAGCCGTTCCCGGTGACCGTGACGCCGGATCCCGCGATGACCGTGCACGTGCACTGGGCCTCGCCGCAGCATCTACGCATGAGCGCCCTCTCTACGGACGAAGGGCGCCCGGCCCACAACCAGCGGCGACAGCACCACCATAACCGCGCGAGCCCACGCGCTTCGGGCTCAAGGGGATCGGCGCACGGTGCCACGCGGCGCCCTCGGGGGCCCGCTGGCGGCGCGCTCCATGACCTCTATCCACCGCGCCAGCTCCAGGCGGGACTGCTCGGCGAGGAACGCGCTGCGAGCGCGCGCCGCTTCAACCTTGCGGGCACGCTCCGGGCCATCGCGGTACAGGGCACGGATCGCTGCCACCCAGGCGCGGGTATCAGACCGGTCGATGAAGACGCCGGCGTCGCCGAGCGCTTCGCGGAGACCAAGGGTGGGGTGGGCGATGACGGGGATGCCCGAGGCCAGGGCCTCCACCGCTGCCATGCCGTACGACTCGTAGACGCTGGGCGCGGTGAGGACCCGCGTCCGCGCCCACACATCGCGGCGCATGTCAGAGGTCTGCGGGATGATCCGCACGTTGCCGCGTACCCCGCGGGTCACCTGCTTGCCGTGGGCGCCGGTCACCCCGAGGAACGGCAAGGACCCCAGCATGGCCGCTGCGCCGCGCCAGGTGTCGACACCCTTGTCCCTGCTCAGGTTCACGAGCGTGACGTGGGCGCCGGGCCTCGGCACCCGATGTTCCTCGGGGATCACCGGGGGGTGGACCACGAGGGCGCCGGCCTGGTCAAGCTGCGGATAGCGCGTCGCGAGCGACTTCATCACCCACTCGGTGTTGTAGACGCACAGGTCCGGGGCCAGCTCCAAGGCCGGCTGCTCGAAGTCGTTGTGCAGCAGCAGCACGGCTCTGGAGCGCACGGTCTTGGCCAGCGTGACGGCGCGCGCCCCGAAGTGGTGGTGCGTCACGAGGGAGCGCGGGCGCATCTGCCGGAGGGTCGCCTCGGCAGCCGCCTCGCCGAGCTGGGCGTACGGGACGCCGTCGACGTCCCACCGAGCGGGGGCCTCGGGCATCTCGGAGCAGACCACCAGGACGCTCGTACCGGCTTCTCGTAGCGCCCGCATCATCGTGTGCAGCATCGTCTCCGAGCCCGCGCGCCGGTACGGCACGCCGTAGTGCACCCACGCCACCACGTCCGCTGCCGGAGGAGGCCCAGCGGAGGCCGCGACGACGGGCTCGGGCGAGGGGCGCCGCTGCTGGTGCCCGGTCGGCTGGGCGCGGAGGAGGCTGACGCACGCCTCCTCGAAGCCGCTCAAGCTGGCCGCTGAATCCAGCGTCTCTGCGTGCGCGAGCGCCGCCTTGGACGCCGCACGGTAGGCGGCCGGGGCGGAGAGGCGGCGGAGCTCGTCCACCCACCTGGTGATGTCGTCCCGCTCGATGTAGGTCGCGGCTGTGCCGAGCGCTTCCCGCAGCCCAGGCAGGGGGGAGGCGAGGACGGGAATGCCCGACAGCATCGCCTCGACCCCGGCCCGGCCGTACGACTCCGACTGGGACGGCATGACGAGGACGCGGGTGCGGGCGTACAGCTGCCGCGGGTCGGTTCGGTCGGTCACCTCGACGTTGCCGGGCATCGGCGGGTCGTCGCGCCGGTGGCTGCGTACGACGAGGAACCGGATGTCCGGCATCCGCTCGGCGACCAGAGCGAGCACGTCGGCGCCCTTCGCCGTCGTGGACCCGTTCAGGGTCACCAACTCGCCGGGATCCGTGCGGTACCGCTCCGGGGCGATCGGCGGCGGCAGCACGACGAACGGCCCCCGGTAGGCCGAGTAGTGGGCGCGGCAGGCGTGAGAGGGGAACCACGCCATGCCCGGCTGTCCGAGATCACGATCATCGGACATGCCGTGCACCATCAGCAGGCGCGGCACGTCCGGGGCCTGCGCGACGATCTGCCGCCCCCGCCGGTCACGGTGATGGGAGATCAGCACCTCCGGCCGAGCGACCTGGACAGCGCGCCGCCAGTACCGCAGCGGCCACACCCGTACGCCGCCCTCGGTGCGCGGCTCACCGTGCCCCTTCCCGGTGGTCACCACATCGACCGCATGGCCCGCCGCCACCAGGTGCTGGACGTACTCGCGGGTCGTGACGTACGCGCCAGTCGGGGGCACCCGGTCGTAGAAGGGCAGGACCACCAGGATGCGCATCACGGGCGCGTACACGCTGTCACCGGGCGCCGGCCTGGCGCTGGAGGCCTCACGAGCGCCGTACCTCCGGGTGCTTCTGGCGGCGGTGGTGGTCCCGGCCGCGCTCCGTAGTGAACGTCCGCGCGCAGAGGTCGCACGGGAAGGCCCCTTCGACGCCGTCGGCCTGCGGGGTGCTGGAGTCGCTGCCCGGCTCCTCCAGGGGCACCGAGCCCGGCGGGTAGGCGGCGGGAGGCACCTCCGGGAGCGGCTCGCCCGGCACGGCGATCCGCTCCTGTTCCAGCCCACCGGCCAGCCCTTCGGCGGTAGCGACGCCCAGCAGCTCGACGTGCTCGCTCGCCTCCTGCTCGTCCACGTCCGGAGAGATGTACTGGTGGCCGTCCACTCGGGCGCCGATCAGGATCTCCTCCGGGGCCACGGTGAACAGCTCGGCCGGGACAGCGAAGGTGTTGGGACCGACGGTGTACGGCTTCGGTGTCTGGGCGACCGCCCAGCGGGCGAAGGCGACGCGCAGCTCGTGGGCCGGCTCAACCTCGATCATGTCGCTCATGGGTAGGTCACCACCTGGATCGCGCACACGGTGCAGGTCGTGCCCACCACGTAGGTGCGCTCGACGAGCAGCCGCATGTCGTTGCTGCGGATGTTGATGGACTGGCCCCGCTGGTCGGGGATGGTGTCGACCGGTCCACGACGGATGGCCACCGGGCCGGTGATGTACAGCCACCCCGTGCCCGGCTCGGCCGGGATGTTTCCCGGGCCCGTGTTCATGACGCTGTACCCCGCGCCGATCACAGCGCAGTGGCCGGCGAGCGTCCGCAAGGTGCCGGTTGCCGGGTCCTCTCTCAGCACGTTGCAGCAGCCGAGGAGCGAGGCGACGCCGACAGGGACGTGCAGGGTGCCGACGCCGCCGTACGACTCCGCGAGACACCCCTCCAGCGCGGCCACGCCCTGCTCGACAGTCACCGGCCCGGCGGCCGGGGTGAGGTCCACAGCCGTCATCGCGAGCGTGTCGCGCCACCACGCGGCCTCGAGCGCCTGCTGCTCGCCGAGCGCGAGCGAGGCCTGCGCATGGGCGCGGGCCTCCTCGTACGACCAACCGAGGGTGGAGCACTCGATGCCGGCGTACACGGTGATGGGTGAGGCGTGTTCCAGGGCCGGGCGGCAAAACTCCTTCTGGGTCGGGGCGCCGGGGGATTCGTCGCTGGGCGACTCGTCGTCGCACGGGTCGGGCCAGTCGTTGACGGGGCAGCAGCCAAAGGTGATCCACTCCACGCCGTTGAGCTCGTGGATGCGGTCCTCGGTGACGTCGGTGATGGTCGTGCACGAGGCGCCGAGGATGCCGTGCGGCAGCGGTGTGCCCGGGATCGCCTCTACGTAGCTGCGCAGGCCGGCGGACGGCATCGCGCACCTCCAGTCGTGTCAGGAGCGGTGCCGGGCCCGTGGGGAGGGCCCGGCACGCTGTAGTGGGCCGGAGGCGGATCAGCTCGCGTCGGGCAGGCACACGATGTCGGTCTGGGCGCCGGTCTCACCGCTCGGGCAGACGGGCACCGTGACGCGGCGGGTGTCGACCGACCTGTTCACGAGGGCCACGCACTCCTCCGCGAACAGCGCGGTGTAGTCGTTCTTGCTGAACTTGGTGCTGTCGTGGATCACGCCGAGGTTGACCTCCTCGCCGCGGCCGATCTGGAGCGAGCCGGCCGGGTAGATGAGGAACTGGACGGCGTCCGGGAAGCTGGTGACCGGGGTCGCGCCGCCGATGTCCGTCGGTACGGCTGGGGAGAGGCCGCGCGCCCACTGGACGCGGACGCCGAGTTCGGTGAACAGCGCCTGGATCTGGGAGTCGCTGACCTGGTCCACGGTCACCCCGTTACGGCGGGCGAGGTCGGTGAGGAAAAGGCCGCGCGCCCACCATGGGAACACGACCTCCAGGGACGTGCTCTCGCACAGGCTGTGCCGCTCGATCATGTCGCTGCTCTGGAGCGCGACGGCCGCGTACACGGCGGACAGGGCGCCCATCGAGGGGGCCATCGTGACGGGGGTCGCCGCGGCGAGCGCCTTCTGGAAGAGGACCTGCCGGAGGCGGATCTCGTGCGCGACCATCGAGTTCCTCAAGTACCACGCGACGAGCTCCGGAAAGTGACGCTGCGTCAGAATGCCTGCTTCCAGGCAGACACCGACCGCGTCGCACCTCACCTCAGTCGGTGCCGGGCAGGGGATCTTGAAGCACGGCTTGGTGGCACCGCTGATGTCGTCGGCCTCGGTGTGCACCCAGGTCATCGACCCGACGTCCAGGGACGGCGTGCGGTAGAAGCGCAGTCCGCCACGGGCGAGCTGGATCTCCGGGGCGTCCCACAGCATGTCCGGACACGCGACGTCGACCAGGTCGTACACGGTCTCGGACGGCGCGCACCAGCCGCCGGACGCGACCAGGTCGCCCTGGGGCAGGCGCCGCTGGTTCGCCGCCGTGATGGCGACGGTCGTGCCTTCCGGCGCCGAGCTGGAGTCGGTGACGATGAGCTCCTGCGGGTACGGGTGCCGGTAGGAGATGACCTGCCCGACGCCACCGCCAGCGGTTTTGAGGGCGTTTGCCCGGCTGATGATGCCGGTGGTGATGTCGCCGAAGTCCAGCGCTGCGCCCGGGGTGTAGCCGGGGACGTCGACCGCCGCGGTGATGGAGGTGCCCGGGGCCGGCGGCTCCGGGAGGACGCGGGGCTGGCGGCGGCGCACGTGGGACAGATCGAGGGCGGGGCGATGGACGACGGCGCTGGCGGTGGCCTTCGGGGCGGGCTCCGGCTCGGACTCGGGCTCGGGCTCCGGTTCCGCTGCCGCTGTCTCTTCGGCCGGCTCGTCCTCGCCGGGCTCGGGGTCGCTGCCGCGCACTTGGGCGGCGAGGGCGTCGATCTCTGCGGCGGCCTGTTCGGCGGCCTCGCGGCGGCTGGCCTGTTCGGTGCGGATCGAGTCGACCACGGTCGCGAGGGACCGAAGGGCTTCCAGGTCCTTGGTGGTGACGGTCGTGGACTGCGACTTGGCGTCGAACGCCTCGACGGCGCCCGCCAGCGCCTCTGCGAGCTCGTCGTCGGTGAGGGCGGTGATGTCCTCGGGGATCTCGAAGTCGGCCATAGCCGGGCACTCCTGTGATCGATCGCGGAGTGTCCAGGCCCATAACCATCAGACGCTGTCGAACAGCATAGCCAGACGTCAGCACCCCTGACCGGGAGAGCTGCATCCGCTCGTGCGGAACGGTCTCCCGGCCGGGGTGTTGCGCTACTGACTGGAGGTGCTCGCCGCCCCCTGCGGGGCCTTCGGGCGGACGATGCTGCCCGCGTACCGCTTGGCGACGGCCTCGCACGTGGGTTGGGAGCTGGAGCTGAACAGCACCTTCCCCTGGCCGCCGTCCGCGACGACCTCGAACTGCTCACGCTTCTTGTTGCAGGAGCACGGCATCAGGCATCCCCTTCCGGTGTGTTGGTGTCGGGAGCGAGCTGTTCCCGGGCCGGGTCGATGACCGACGCCGCCAGGCGCGCGGCCTCGGCCTTGGCGGCTTCCGCGCGCTGCTCCTGGCGGCGGTCCATGGCCGCCAGCAGCACGTCGAGGAACGGGACGCTCGTGAGGAGCGCGGAGGCGACGGCGTCCACGTCGCCGCTCAGGAGCGGACGCTGTCCGGACGTGTCCGCCGGGTTGTCCGGACGGTGTCCGCCCAGGTCGGCGGCGTCGGCCGCGAGTTGGCCCGAGTTGTCCGGAACAACTCCCGGGCCGGTGTCCGGCTGCTGTCCGGACGTGTCCGGACGGTCCATGAGGCCGGCGGCCGACGCGGCCAGGGCAAGGTTCGACCGCTCGGCAACCGCGGCGGCGAGAAGCGGCGAGGAGTGCCCGGGGACGGGGACGGACAGCACCGCGCGGAGCTGCCAACGCCCGTCCGGGCCCTGCTTCATGTGGTAGCTGGGCTGCGTCGCCCGGAAAACGGCGCGGTCCCACTCTGACAGCCACGGGCCGGCCGCGCCGCTGAACCAGAGGCCGCCCGCGTTCTGGCCGACCGTGACGATCCCGGCGACGGTCCGAGAGTCGTCGAACTGGCAGGCGGCGTCCTCGCACTCGGCTCCGTCGCGGCGGTGCGGGGCGTTCATCGTGAAGGCACCGGCCTTGACAAGGGTGCCGTCGTCGAGCTGGAAGCGGGCGCGGAGGAAGTGCGTGAGGTCGAGCTTGCCGAGCGACTCGATGGTCAGCTTCCGGCCCGGGTACCCGGCGTGAGGCTCCCCGGCCTGGGCGACCCAGCCGTAGATACGGCCGTCCGCGTAGTGCACTCCCCCGGAGCCGGGCGGCAGTTCCTCCGGGGTGGGCTCCTTGAACCAGGCGGCGGGCATCGGCGGGAGGTCTCGCATCGCCGTCCACGCCGACGCCACCAGCTCTTGCATGGACGCCGTCTCCATGCCGGTGCCGTCAGCCACGGCCAGGTCCTCGAACGCGGACGCGTGAACGTCGGGGCCCTCGGTGATCGGGCCGCAGTACAGACCCGGGGCGAGGCGGACGATCCGGCCGGCCTTCGCGGCGCGGGACAGGTGCCCGCGTACGGGCTCCATTTTCATGCCGAGGGCGCGGGCGACGTCGCGGGCACCGACGGCCACGGGCGAGCTCTTGACGTACTCGACGACCCGCATGTGTGCCTCGCTCGGCCCGTTGGCCGCCGCCCACCACTCGTCCTCGTCGCTGTCGTCGGCGGGGCCAGGCTCGGGCATGTCGTCGAGGACGATGCGGGCCTGGTCGTAGGCGGGCATCGCGACGAGGGTCGCGCCACGCAGCCGGGCTCGGGTGACGCGCATCAGCAGGTCACCGGACGACTCGCGGTGCACGACCCGGCCCTCGATGTCGTCGGGGTCGCCGGCCGCCGCGGTGAGCGTGCCGGTCGCGCCGAGTGCCGCGTGCACCGCGGCGGCGGACACGACGCCGTCCTTGCCGGTGATGAGCTGGACGGCGGTACCGGTTCGGGAGAGCGCCACGCCGGACGCGGCCCACTCCGTGGTGTGGGTGGCGGTCAGCGACCACGCGCCGTCGTCCAGACGCAGCAGCGACGCCGACGGCAGGGAGGCCAGCAGCAGGACCTGGCCCTCGCCGTCCTCGGCGGGCGTACGGTCCACGAACTCCACGGAAACGTCGTCCAGGTCTACGGAGACGCCGAGCGGGGCCTGCTCCTCCAGCAGCATGAGCGCGTCGGCTCCGGCAGGGCGTCCCGGGTAGAGGACGCCGGTGCCGGTGATCCGGTCGCCTTCGCGGGCGATGCTCTGGATGGCGCCGGCGAGTTCGGCGCCCTGGTGGCCCATCAGCATCTCGTCGGCGTGCTGGAGCGGCCACGGCCCGGGGCCGTTCCAGTACAGCGCCCCGGGCCGGAACACGCGGCCGTCGCCGGTCTGGGTGTTCTCGAACGCCAGGGCGGTGGTGCCGGGCGTGGACCAGGGGCGCGGTGCCAGGGGGCCGAGGGACTGGTTCTCGTCGCCGTCCATGGCGGTTGCCTCCTCTTCCGAGGCGAGCGGGATGTCGGTGTGCGTACCGGCGAACGCCACTCGTAGCCGGTCGAATCGGATACGCCCGAGGCGCTGGTTCATCGCGGTCAGCAGCGACGGGCTGCGGGTGTAGGCGGCGCACACGTGCGGCTGCCACGGGGTGTGCTGGGTCGGCAGCTTGGGCTGCCGGTGCATGTCCTCCAGGGCGTAGGTGGCAGCCCAGCGGGCGGCTTCGAGGTTCGGGGCGTCCTCGGGCCGGTCGCGGTCGTCGCCGACGGACCACACCCAGCACGGCTCGTCGCCGTCCGCGTTCCACTGGTTCGCGCCGAACGCGCGGGCCACGATGGGCTCGCTGATGTCCGGGGCGCGGGAGCGCAGCCGGGCGATGAGGTCGGCGCGGTGCTCCTCGTCCCAGGCGTCGGCCTCGCCGAGGTAGTACAGCGTCAGGTGCAGCTCGCCGGGTGGTTCGGCGCCGGTGGCGTGGAGGGCCAGACGCTCGGCGTCCTCCTCGGTGGGGATGAGGGCGATCATCGCGCCCGTGTGGCCGCCAGCGGCGGTCACGGACTGGGCTTCCACAGCGCTCTCCTCTGATTCCAAGACGTCGACCCGCGTCGGGTCCTGTGGTTCGAAGGCGGTTGCCTGGAGTTCGGGGTGCACGGCAAGGCGGCAGCGGCAGTTGATGACAAGGCCGGCCGGGGCCGTCGGGTCACCGGGGTGCTGCATGGCCACGCCTGCGACGGTGAACGGCTCGGACAGGAGCCGGATCTGTCCGTCTGCCTCGTCGTGGGTCTCGCGGACGCGCGGGTCGTGCCGGGTGACCCACTGCTTCACGATCGGCCGGTCGGGGCCGGTCATGTCCTCGGCGGCGGCGAGCGTGGCCGTGTTCCAGACCCGGCCGGCCTCCGTGCGGGCGATGCGCTGCTCCCGTGCTGGGCCGAGGTTGGCGCCATCGCGGGTGAACGCGGCGCGGAGCCGGGCGCGCAGCTGCTCGATGTCCTCTCCGGCGTCGATGCCCGCGGCGAGTTCGGCGCGGGCGGCTTCGGCCAGGCGGTCGCCGACCGCGCGCAGCAGGTGTTCCGTCGTGGTGACGTACTGGCTCATGGCGGCCGGGAGGGTGCCGTCGTCGTACCGGGCGGGCAGGTCGTCCCAGCCGTCCGGGAGTTCGGCGTCGACGTCTTCGGCCGCCGCGGTGGCGGCTTCCTCAGCGGTGCCGAGGAGCCGGCGGACGAGGCCGGTGACGCGGGCGCCCCACATGCGGGCGATCCGGCCGACGCTGAACCGGGCGGCGACCAGCTCGGTGGCGGCCTGGACGGCGTCGGCGAACTCGTCGGCGGTCTCGGTGAGCGCCGCGGCGACCGCGTCGGCGAAGTCCTGCTCCGCCTGGTCGAGCTGGCGGTTACGGTCCGGCACGGTCGATCCTCCTCACCGGCAGGGGGTTCTCGGGGTCGTCGCAGACCTCGCACCACGCCCAGGTGCCGACCAGGGTCAATCCGTCCGGGGACAGGAGCAGCAAGTCGGCGGTGAGGTGCGTCCATGCCTTGCAGGTGCGGCACCAGCCGGTGCGCACCGTGCCGGGGTGAAGCGCCACGTCGTCCGGTGCGGGCCTGTGTATGCCGACGCTGCGGCCGGGGCGGGGCGTCATGCCGCTGCTCCGGCGCAGGAGGTGAGGACGGTATGCACGAGCCGGTACTCGTGCTCGACGCCGGCGGCGATCAGCTCGCGGGCGTAGCTGTCCAGGGACGCGGTCAGGCACTCCGGGTCGAGGCCGTACCGTCCGGCGATCTCGGGGGCGCGGGTCCATGCGCCGTCCAGGAGGCGCCACTGGTCGACCTGGCTGGCGTCGACCGGCAGCAGGGTGTGCAGGCGGGCAGACTCGATCTCGCGGGCCGCGGCGCGCTCGCTGCGGGGGCAGGCGGGGGTCTTGCGCAGCTTCTCCCCTGCCGCTGTGAGCGCGCCCCAGATCAGGCCGTCAGCGGCGGCCAGGAGCCCTTCGCCGAGGCCCGATGCGGCGGCGAGCGTGTCCGGGGGTGCCTCGGACTCGTCGACGGGCAGCTCGACCGGGGCCGGCGGCTCCGTCTCCTCCTCGGTGTCCTGGTCTCCGGGCTCGGGCGGGGTGGGCTTGCGGCGGTCCAGTTCCTCGTCGGTGGGGGCGTCGGACTCGTCGAAACCGGTCTCCCTGCGGAGGGCGGCGTCGGAGATGACGCCCCGGTCGTGCGCCTGCAGAGCGGTCTCGGACCGGTTGGTGCGTACCCGCAGCGGGGCGGTGTCGTACCAGACCAGCCACCGGTGCCAGTCCGGATCGTTTTCCGCTTCGAGGATGGGGCGGAGCCACTGCTGCGTGAGGGCGTACGCGACGGTGGCCAGCTTCGGTTCGATGCCGAGCCGGATCGCCTCGCTGGTCAACGCCCAGGCACCCCAGTGGTTCACGTCTCCGAGGCCGAGGAGGATCTCCGCCGGGATCTCCAAGCCGGTGGCGAAGCGCCGTACGGCCTCTTCGCGGAGCCGGATGGCCAACTCGTCGAATTCGGATTCGAACTTGATGTGCTTGAACTCAGCGATGGCCTCGGCCGGGAGCTCCAGGATGATCGGGACCGTCGCGGCGGCCGAGTCCGGGTCACGGATCGCCGTCTCGGCGATCGTCATCAGGATCTCGATCAGATCGTCCTCCGCTTCCCCGGCCGGGCCCGACGTGGGGAACCGGGTGCCCTTCGGGATGAGGAGCAGACCCCGGCCGGTGATGCGCGAGCGGGCGATCGCCTTCACCGCCGCGTTGAGCAGCAGCAGCTCCTCCAGCAGTTCGAGGCTGGAGCGGACGGGGCTGTCGGCCTCGATGGCGCGCTCGGGGTCGGGCTCCCACACGCGCAGCGCCACGGGCCCGTCCGGGTCCATGCTGTCGGGGTCTCCTTCGGGGATTGGGACCTCTTCGCCGTCGATCTCGGCTATGAGCTTCCCGGACTGCTGGCGGACCTCTTTCACCGACAGGACGCGCCAGTCGTGCCCGTCCTCGGGGCTGTACGGCGACAGCACCTCGGAGTTGGGGCGGACGATGATCCAGCCCTCGCCGGGGACGGTGAGGTGCTTGCCGAACGCTCCGAGCAGCTTGGCCTGTCCGTCGGGTCCGCCGGCGATCTGGGAGACGATCTCGTGCGCCCGGTGCCCGGCCGGTGCGGGTTCGATCGTGCCGTCGTCGGCGCGGCGGCCGGCGAACAACCGGGCGCCGGACATGGCGTTGCCGATCCACGAGGCGGCGAACCGCACCTCGGGGACCGCGTGGTACATGTCGTACGCACGGCTCTGCCACGACTGGTCCCCGGCGCCCTTGCCTCGGATCTTCCGCGACGTGTACCGGGACGCCGCCGCGGTGATTGTGCGGGCCATCAGTCGTGGTCCTGGCGGGAGTCGTCCCAGCGGTTGAGGAGGACGGCGGCGCCCGCGACGGCGAGCCACTCGAAGCCGTGGACCAGGACCGGGGTGCCGTGCCACTGGCCGGTGACGAGGAGCCACGCCAGGAGGAGGGCGCCGGCGACCCACCAGCCGGAGCAGTAGACGCAGGAGATCAGGGTGACGATCGCCGTGCGGGCGCTGCTCTCGGGCCGCTTCTGGTGCCAGTTGAAGACCCGGTCCCGTACCGGGTCGAGGATGGAGTCGTGCACGACGAGCTGCGTGCCGCGATACCCGGCGAGCGCCAGGAAGGCGAGTTCTGTAAGACCGATCATTCCGTACCCCAGGCTGATCATCCGGCCGAGTGAGGGCGGGATGATAGGCCATTTCGCGAGCGCCGGTCCGGCTTAACTCCGCAGGTCAGCACGGCATTTCAGATCACGACTACCAACGTAGCCTGGAGTACGGGGCGACCCGGGGCCCTGTGGCATGCGGGGAGGGCGAGCACGGAGAAGGCCCCGGAGCGGCGCCCCGGGGCCTTCTGGCCGGCCTCTTCCGCCTACTGGAGCAGGACCTTCGCCACCTCGCTGGCGACGGCGGCTCCGACGGTGGTCAGCTCCGTACGGATCGGGCGTACGGCCCGCTTGAGGGCGTCCCACCAAGGGCTGTTGCCCCGGGCGTGCTTCGGCTTCTTGCCCACGTGGACCTCACGGGGTCGGGGGAGCGCGTTGGGCTCCGTTCGCCCCTTCCCCGCTGAAGTCGCTCGTTTTACAGTACGGCCAGCCTGTGAGGTCGGTCACACTTCCGTCAGAGTGTGGTCGGCTCCTCGGCGGTGGCGGGGATCAGGCCCTCCAGCAGCTTCGCCATGGCCGTCCCCTGCAACGCCTCCTGCGGGGACAGCTCGTCGCGGGCGACCGCGGGCATGGCGAGTGCGACCTGACCCGCTTCCTCGGTTAGCACCTCCCACACGCCATCGGCGGCACCTGCCCGGACGTGGCGGATGAGCTGCATGTACAGGTCTGGCCGGGACAGGGCGTCCTCGGCGCCCTCGGAGATGGCGAGCGCCTTCTCAGCCGTGGCGATCAGCTCGGTGGCCTGCGTCTTGGTGATGTCGCTCGGCCTGAGGATGTGCCCGGTGTTCTTGTAGTCGACGTACAGGCCGCGGAACTTGTTCTTGTTCGTGCGGCGGGCGTTCCGGTCGGCCTGCTTGAACAGTTCCTCCACGCTGTCCGGGGCCCCCTCGCCGGCCATGCCGAGGACGAGCTGGGCGCAGAACGACTTGGCGCCGTGGTCGGTGACCCTGGCGCGGAAGGCTTCCATCTCCTCCTGCCGCTTCCCGTCAGGCAGGGGCAGGATCGCGGTGCACATCACGCCCTTGCCGATCTCTTCGAGGGCGAGGGCTGCGTTGGCGTAGGCGACCGACCAGATCTCGGCGTCGAGGACCAGGCGGGCGGCGCGCAGCAGTTCCCGGGCGTGCTTGAACGCCTCTCGCCCGAGGTCGAGGAGGACCCGGTCCGCGATGTCCGGGTCCGTGGGCAGGCTCGTCATTCGATCACTGTGGCAGTGGCGGGTCTTCAATGCACCAGGTTTCTCGCTGCCGTCAGAACAGCGCGGGCTCGGCGGCCTGGTCGCCGGTGTCCGGCTCCGGCTCGTCGACGGGGATCTCCATCTGCCCGTACGGCAGGTCGATGATCTCCAGCGATCCGTCGCACGAGATCAGGGCGTTGTAGCGGGACCGCATGTCCGGCGGGTCGTGCCGCCAGACACGGCCTTTGCTGAGGCGTCCGGCGACCGGGCCGGCGGCGACGGGCCGCTCGCAGATCGGGCAGCGCACGCGGGGCAGCTTCATACAGGCCAGTGTGGCGGCGCCGGCCCCGGCGCCGCCAGCCGTTCAGTAAGAGCCCCATTCGCGGGCGAACATCTCCGGCGGCTCGGCGCGGTACGCCTCGTCCTCCGCGTTGATCTGCTGGCAGATGCAGCGGAGTTGCCCGCCAGGTCCAGCGGGCTGGGCTGCCTTGCACTCGTCGTAGCAGTCGTCGTCGGGCTGCGGGTACGCCATCGCGGGGGCTCCTTCGCGGGCTTGGTCCCGGGGGCAGGGATCTCCTGTCCTACATCCGCTTAGGACAGCAGTGGGCGCAGATGCCCGTTTTCGTGACCGCTGTGACGCCTGGGGCGGGGCCGTCTACCAGTCGCCCCGTACGGGGACGGCGCCGGTGGCGGCGAGGTCCTGTACGGCGCGGGCATGGTCGCCCATCCGGGCGTTCGCCTCGTCGGTGCCGAGGCAGTCGGCGACGAGGCGCGCCCCGATCCTCTGCCGCGCCGCGCCCGTCAGGCCCTCGGCGGCGAGGGCGGCGTCAAGGTGGCCGAGGACGGTCCGCAGCCGGTGAACTTCCGCCGCGTACTGGGGGTCGTTCAGGGCGGCGTGCTGGGCTTCGGGGTTGCGTGCCAGGTGCTCGCGGAGCACCTGGTCGCCGTCGAGGGTGTCCATGTCGGCAGTGTCGCACGGACGGTGAGCGCGGCGAGGCGCGCTCACTTCCCGATCCTCCTCCCGTACGGTCCGGCGGCCGGCGGGGCCTGACGACCGCCCGGCATCGGGGCGGTCGGCAGCGGGGCGTGGACGATCGCGCCCTGGTTGACCTCCGGGATCAGGCCGTACACGAGGATGCACGAGGCGTCGATCCGGCCGGGGCTGTCGGCGTCCGTCGGCATCCACGTCGCCCACTCGTTCTCCAGGTCGACGAACGCGCCGCGCAGCCGGATCCGGTCCTCCACCATCTGCTGGGCGATCGGCTCGGCCCTGAGCAGCTTGCCCTGCTTGGCGTTGATCGGCAGGAGGCCCGGCATGAGCGCGCCCTTCGGGATCCGGCCCTCCGCTTGCAGCGCCTTCCACGCGGTGTCGAGCGCCAGCAGGCACATGTCGCGGCCGTAGTTCCACTCGACGTAGATGACGCCGGCGTTCGTCTCGTGCGCGAGCAGGCACGCGGTACGGGACCACTCGGCCGACGACATGGAGCGGGTCTTGTCGTGGGTGATCCACACCCGCTTGTCGGCGCCGAGGAACCCGCCGATGATGCCCGCGGTGTCCCGGCCGCCGCCGGACGGGTCAATCGCCACGGCGATCTTCTGCGGCTCCACCACGGTGAGGCCGTCGCGGATCGACCGCAGCAGGTCCCGGGAGACGAGCGCGCCTTCGGACGGCTGCGGGTCACCCTGGGACAGGGCGTGCCAGTCCCGGACGCTGGAGCCTTCTTTGTCGGCCTGCCACCAGGCTTTCAGCGCACTCCGGTTCCGGGTGGGGATCTTCGGGTGCGTCAGCGGGTCGCCGTCCCGCCGGCCAAGCGGGTCGGGCCCGAACCTCGACGGGTTGGCGATGGCGGGGAGATGGACGACCTTCCACTTCCCGCCTTCCTCAAGTCGGCCGTCTTCCGCCAGCCGGCGGCCCGCGAAGTCGTCGGGATGCCAGCGCGTCTGGATCGCCACCACGGCATGGCGGTCCGGCTGCAACCGCTTCACGGCGGCCGACGACCACCAGTCGTGGACGCGTTCGCGCATCTTCTTCGACTCGGCCTCTGCGCGGTCCTTGTGCGGGTCATCGACCACGAGCAGGTTGACGTCGAAGCCGGTCAGGCCCGCGCCGATGCTGACGGAGCGGACGCCGCCGCCCTTGTTGGTGTCGTAGTCCTGTGCCGCCTCCGAGCCGGCCAGCAGCGACAGGCCGTACTCCCCGCCGAACTCGGTGACGTACCGGCGGATCGCCTTGCCGCGCCGCAGCGCCAGGTCGTCCGAGTACGACGTCACGCCGACACGGTCCTCACCGTGCAAGCACAGCCACCAGAACGGGAACCACTCCGCCACCGTTGTCGACTTGCCGACCTGCGCCGGCGTGATGACGAGGAGCCGGTTGTACTCGCCGCGCTCCAGGCCCACGAGCGCGTTGCTGATGACCTTCAGGTGTGGCCGCATCCGATAGCCGGGATCCAGGCCCCGGGCGAGGGTGGCCGGGTCACGCAGCAGGTCTTGGGCCGCGGCCCTCTTGGCAGCCTGGAGCCGCCGGAACACCTCCGCGTCGTCAAGGTGGTCCAGCTCGCTGAAGTCGTACTGCGCCGTCACTCTTCACCGCTGGGCTCGTCCACGGCCGGAGCGGGCTCGTCCTCCTCGGCCTGGTCGTCCTCGTCGTCGGGCACCTCGTACGCCTCCTCGCCGTCGTCCTCATCGTCGGCGTCGTCCATCGCGCGGGCGCGGCGGGCGACGGTGGCGGCCAGCTCGGCAAGGCGTACGCGCCGCTGCTCCGGCGGCATCGCCTGGAACTCCTGCACGGCGACGGTGAGCGGGTCGCCGCCGGGGCCGGTGACCGCGATGGTGTCCGTCGGGTCGCCGAACAGGTTCCGGCGCAGCCGCATCGTCGTCTCCACGAACTTCGTGAACTCGGCGATGGTCATGTTGGCGGCCTGCTGCTGCACGTGCGGGAGGGCCTGGCCGACCATGCCGGTCATGATGCGGAGGATCTTCGCGTCGTCGCGTGCGGCCTTGCGGCGTTCCTCTTCGAGCTCGGCCGTGTACTGGCGCTGCTGATGGGCGTCCCAAGCGGCGGCGCGGTCCTGCCACCGGTACTCGGCGGCGAGGGCTCGCACATGGCTGTACGAAAGTGCTAGCTCGTCTGACGCTTTTGCAAGGGTCCTGGTGAGGCCGATGTCGCGGAAGACGAGGAAGCGGGCGTGCCGTTTCGGGGTCTCGCCCGGCTGCCGCTCCCAGGGGTCGAGCGTGGGGTCGAGGGTGATGCGGTCGCTCATGGTGATCACAATCCCTGGGGGTGTGGAGGTGCCCGCGAAGCATGTGCGGGGCTTCGCGGGCGCGGGGTCGGTGCTGGGGTCAGGTGGGGGCCGGCTCGTCGTGCTCGGTGGATTCCTTGGCGGCTTCCTCGACCTCGCGCCGGGCGATATCGGTGAGGAGGGCGATCATGGTCGTGAAGTTCCGGACGTCCTTGCAGCGGCCGAAGGCGTACACCGCGGCGGCGAACTCCTCGAACATCTCGACCGGGGCGACGCCGACCAGGTCCGTGCCGTTGGCGATGGCGGTGACGGCGCCCTTGAAGTCCTCCATCTGGTGCGGGAGGAACATGAGGGTCGCGGAGCGCCAGTCGAACTCGCCGTGCGGGATGGCGAGCTTCGTGTCGTCCGGCTCCACGGTGGGGAGCTGGTCCTCGTCGAGGCCGGTGGCGATCAGGTCGTCCACGTTGTCGATCATCGAGACGAGTTGAGCGAGGACGTCCTTGTCGGGGTCGCCGTGCAGCTCGTTGTGGGCGATCTGCTTGGCGATGACCTCGGAGCGGCGCATCATGCGGGTGTCGATGATGGCGGGGATGCGCTGGAGGCCGGCCGCTCGTGCCGCGCGGGAGCGGTGGTGTCCGGAGATGACCTCGATCGGGCCGGTGCCGCCGGGCTGGTGGCAGTAGGGCAGGGACTCGACCATGCCGCGCTTGCGGATGTTGCCGGTCAGCCGCTCGAAGTGCCGCGGTTGCATGACCTGGGCGTTGATGTCCTGCTCGCGGAGCGAGGCGACGTCAACCCAGCGGATGAACAGATCGTCGCCGATCTGCATGACGTCCTGCGGCGGGTCCTCGGTGGACCAGGACGTGCCTGTCGAACCGGGGTCCGGGGCCGTCGCCGGCTCGTCCGCCTGGGGGGCCGGGGTGGTCACTTCCTCATCGCCTTGCTTCGGCTGGCGCGCCATGCCTTCTCCTTCGCGAGGAACGTGCTGACGGTGGTGGGGATGTCGTCCATGGCCCAGTCGGCGCGGTACGACAGCTTGTAGCCGTCCGGGTGCTTGGCCCGGGACTCCAAGGTCATGAGGCCGCGGAGGCCCTTGGCCTCGGGGTGCCGGGTGTACTCGACGGTGACCAGGCCGTTCGAGGCGGCGAGCAGGATCTCCGAGGCGCCGGTGAACACGAGCTTCGCGGTGTCGCGGCGGAGGGCGAGCATGGTCGCGAGGCGGGTGAGGCGCAGCTCGTAGTGCGGGGCGCCGAACGCGAACCGCATCAGCAGATGCGTCGTGTACTTGTTCGTGCCCGGGTAGGGGCGGGTCATCGTCTCGGCGCCGTAGCCGATGACGCCGGCCACGTAGCCGTCGACGACGACGAGCATGTTGTACGAGCCGGGGGCGGCGGCGAGGCGGTGCATCCACAGGTCGCGGTAGTAGTCGACCTCGGTGCCCTTGGCGGGGAGGACCTCTACGCGGGACTGGTCGGTGACCTGGTGCTCCGGGGGGACGATCGGTAGGGAGGTAGGTCCGGTGGACCGGGACATGCCCAGGGCGACCTTGGGGCCTCCCGTGAGCTTGAAGATCTCCTCCGGCCGGTTGCTGATGACGAAGGCGCGGGCGACGTCGCCGAGCGGGTGGGCGAACACGGGGGTCTCGTGGGCGGCGATGCCGGAGCGTTCCTCCTGGAGGAACATCAGCAGCGCGGCCTTGTCCCGCATGTGGTCGGCGAGCCGCTTCATGTCGACATCCGGGTCGAAGATCGAGTACGGCGGCTCGTTCCAGGCGACCCGGCCGCCGGTGTCGAAGAACTTCTCGAACCCGGCCTTGTACGTGGGCGGGGCGGCGATGATGATCGCGTGCGGGTCGTCCTCGGCTTCGGCGATGTGGTCCCACATGCACTTCGGGGTGAACTTCACGCCGGGCAGCCGGTCGGCGATCTGCTGGAGGGAGCCGGCGAGCCGCTTCTTGTGCTCGTCCTCGCGCTCGACCATGTCCGTGACGAGGTTCGTCCAGTAGTCGACTTCGGGCTTGGCCTGCATGCGGGCGAGCCAGTGGACGTAGAGGAGGTGCGCGGCCTGGTCGACGATCGTCCCGTCGGGTAGCTCGACGGGCTCGCCGTCGAGGGTCATGCCCAGGGACTCCAGATCGCCGCCGGACACGCACGTGCCGACGATGCCGGTGTAGAGGGTGACGTCCGACGTCTCCATGGAGGACGGCGGGATGCCCGCGTTGGCGGCGACGAGGGCCGCGGCGAACGAGCCGACGCCCACCTCGACGTACCGGGTGTACTGGTCGCGCGGCAGCTTGTTGAACACCTGCCGGTAGAAGGCGCGGTCGGGGGCGGAGGAGTTCCCGGCGAAGAGGACGCCGGGCGCGGCGAATCCAGCTGGCATGGGTGTCCCAAGGGGGGTGTCAGCGGTTCGCTCGGCCCACAACCAGCAGCGTGGAGAGAGGGTAGCCGCTTCACCTGGGCGGACCCGGTGGTCGGATGCGCGCGGGGCGGTAGTGGGGAGGGTGTGGCCGTCGGTCGGCGGGAGAAGCTTTTGAGGGCAAACGACGGTCCCCCGGGCCGGGTGGCCAGGGGGACCTGTGGACCGCGAGGGAGGACTCGAACCTCCAACCTCCGCCTACGAGAAGCGGTGCTCGATCCAACCGAGCTGCTCGCGGTGGCCATGACGCCGGCGGAAGAGTAGCAGCCGTTTCGGGGCGGTCCCGGCGGCCTGTGGATAACCGCCGAAGGCCGGTGGCCCGGGGGGTGTTGGCCCCCGGGCCACCGGCCTTCATCGGTCAGAACAGGGTGTCCGGCGCCGGTGCCGTCGCCGGCTTCCGGCCCTTGGGCTGCCGCGGTGCCGCGTCGGCCGGGTCGGGGAGTTCGGGGACGTTCCAGCCGAACCGCTGGCCGAACCACTCCGAGGCCCACTGCCGGTGGCACGCCTCGCCGCCGTTGACGTCCTCGAAGCACATCAGGACGCCCGGCAGGTCCGGGTACGAGCGGGCCACCTCCTCCAGCGCTTCCAGGATTTCCGGCTCGAACACCCGCAGCCGCTCGCGGTACACCCGGCGCTCGATGGGGATGTTGTCGATGTTCTTGAAGGGCGCCCGGAACAGCTCGTGGGGTGCCAGGTGGCTGATCGAGACGTAGTCGTAGCGGACGAACCGGGGCCGTCCGACGGTGATGCCGATGGGGACGCCGGCCGACTCCCGCCAGTTCTGGTAGCGGCTGGTGACCAGCGGCAGCGGCGGCGGTACCTCGATCCGTTCCGTCTCCGGTTCCGGGGCGTTCAGGTCGAGGTTGGTGAGGTAGATCATCGTGTGCTCGCTCTCTGTGGGTGGGCGGGATTGTCACCCTCATCCTTGGACCAGCCCGCCGGGTTTACCCTCGTAATCCCGGTGGATTTGGCCGATGGGCCCCGCCGGTGCGGGGCCCCGCGCGGACCGGACTAGGCCGCGTCGTTCTCGGTGGTGTTGGTGGCCTCCGCGTCGGGGGCGACCCGGAGGGCTCCCGCGCGAACGGTGGCCGCGGTGACGGCCTTGGCCAGGTTCTGGGACGCCTTCGTGGCGACCTGGCGCAGGTGGTCGATGCGCATCCGGTTGCCGGGGATGCCGCCGTGCAGGCCGGAGAGGAGGAGGGCCAGCTCGTCGGGGTCCATGTCGGCGATCTCCTGGAGGATCTCGCCAGCCGCGCCGAGCTTGCCGATCTTGGTGGCGAGCTTGTTGCGGTCGCTCACGATCTTCTCCCGCTTGTCCACGTCCACCTCCAGCTCCGGGAACATGCTCTCGTCGACCTTGCCCGGGTCCGTGGCCTCCTCAGCCAGGATGAACATGACGCTCTGGCTGGCCGCCGCCGTCTCCTCGGTCCGCACCCGCTGGCAGAACTGCTCGGCGTCGCGGATGGAGGGGAACTGCCCCCGGCTCCAGCGGGCGATGAACGCGTTCTGGTTGGCCGGGCTGATCTGCGCCGCGTACCAGGCCAGGCCGACCGGGAGGTGACCCTTGAGCAGGGCCTCCTGCGCGGTGGGCGTCAGCTTGAGGAGCTGGAGCCGGTTGTCGACGTGGTTCCAGCTCTTACCGACCCGCTTGGCGACTTCGGTGGCGTCCAGGCCGAAGTCGATGAGCTTCTGGAAGGCCCGCGCCTCTTCCATCGGGGTCATGTCGGCCCGGCCCAGGTTCTCGGCGACCGACCGGGAGAAGGTCTCCAGGGTCTCGGAGCCACCCTCCAGGCCGTGGACGACCATCGCGTGCATCTCGGTGAGGCCGGCCATCTGGGCCGCGCGCCAGCGGCGCTCACCAGAGATGATGGCGTACCGCTTGGTGCCGGGCACGTACCGGACGGTGATGGCCTGCTGCTGGCCGACTTCCTTCATGCTGTCGGCCAGCTCCTGGAGCGCGTCCTGGTCGAAGACCTCGCGGGGCTGGTTCTCGTCCCGGTCGATGCGGTCCGTGGGGATGGTCTTGAGCGCGGTCTTGAGCTCGGCCGCCTTCTCGGCCGCCTTCTCGGCGGCCACTTCGCGCCGCTTCACGACCTTCGTGGGCTCGACCACCTTCTTGGCCGGGGCCGCCTTCGGGGTCTCGGCCGCCTCGGTGGCGGTGGTGGTGGTGGCGGTCATGGCGTCCTCCGTGGTTGTGGGCTGGTGGGGTGTTACACCTCCTTCATTGACCAAAGCCCTCTGGGGTAACTCTGTTATCCAGGAAAGTTTGGTCAAGAAGTCGGCAAGCGAACCGGCAAGTCAGCGGCCGTTCAGGGGGTTCAGACCGGCGCGCTGAACAGGTCGAGCTGGGCGGCCTCGACGGTGGCCTCGGCGGGCTCGCCGGCCGCCCGGTGGGCGAGATGCTGGGCGACCGTCCAGCGGGTCCAGGCGCCGCCCGTGGCGCGCTGTCCGGCGGACGTGGAGAGGATGAGGTGATCGGCTCGGGCCTGATGGACGGTGCCGTCGAGGATCAGCCAGACCTCACACTTCGGGGTGCCGACGGCGGTGACCATGGCCAGCTGGTGGATGTCGCCCCATCCGGGGTGCAGCGCTCCAGGGCGGATCCAGACCCACGTGCCGATGCTCACGTCGCCGGGCCCGGCCGGGGTGTGCCGGTAGGGCGGGCGCTGCCGCCTCGGCCGGGCGGGCTTCGGCGGGTAGTAGTGGCTCGGCGGGTAGTGCGGGCGGGCGGGGCGGAGCAGCGCGGCCTGGGCGACGACGGCCTCGGCGTCGGTGTAGCAGCGGGGGCCGCTGTGCCACCTCCGGGGCGTCGTCGTGTCCGCCCAGGTGGTCGCCCCGCAGGTGCACTTGCAGGTCGTCAGGTACTCCCCCGCGGTCGTGCACGGCCAGGCGGTGCCGCAGGCCCGGCAGGTCGGGCTGCCGCTGTCGATGCCGTGGGGCAGGTGCTCGTCGGGGAGGCGGATCGGTCGCAGGGCCCAGGCCATCGGGGGCGTCCTTTCTCGGGCGGTCGGTGGTGGAGCAGGGGGCGGGCCCGCGGTGGTCCCGGGCCCGCCGGCGGTCCTGGCTACCGCTTGTTGATCTCGCCGATCTGGGCGAGGTAGGCGACGGCGTCGCCGAGGGTGCTCACGCCGTAGATCGCGGTCCCGTCGTACCCGGCCGCGTTCTCTGCGGTCTCGCCGGCCACGATGATGTGCCGGTATCCGGCGGTCCGGGCGGCGTTGATGGCTTCCTCGGCGTCCCGGACCGGGAAGACGCGGCCGTCGAGGCCGAGTTCGCCGATCAGGATCGTGCGGCCGAGGGCGCGCGGGTCGATGGCGCCGGTGGCGGCGAGGGCGGTGCAGGCCAGGGTCAGGTCGGAGCTGGAGCCGGTGCGGACGACCGTCCAGTGGGCGTCGATCCGCATGGTGCCCGGCGTCCACTCCAGGCCGCTGTTCACGATGGCCGCGCGGACGCGGTCGCGGGTCTCGCGGGTGAACATCGAGTTCGGGCCGGTGATCCAGAAGGCCGGGGTGCCGTCGGGGGTGAACTCGGCGACCACCGTGGCCATGCCTTCGGGGGTGGGGAAGGCGGTGGCCGCCGTGCCGCGCGCGGCCAGGTTGCCGGTGGGGAGGGTGATCGAGCGGTACGGCAGGCCGTCGGCCGCGGTCTCCCATCCGGCGTCTTCCAGCCCGCCGAACTTGAAGGCATCGCGGAGGAGGGCGGTGACGTCGTCGGCGATGCCGTCGCTCAGCGGGCTGGCCGGGGTGAAGGGGGCGCGATAGATGGCCTTGCCGTCGCCGTCGCGGACCTCGTGGAGTTCGCCGTCCTCGGTGTCGGCGGTGATGGCCACAGCCTCGGGGAGGACCGCGCGGATGAGGCGGGCGGCGTATTCAACGGTGTTGCGGTGGAGGACCTGGCGGGCGCGGGTCACGTTGTGGAGCGCGTCGTTCGTGGCGTGGGAGAGAGCGGCAGTCATCGGGTCGGCGGGGAAGACGGTGGGCGGCAGGTAGGCGAGGGCGGGGTGGGTGTTGCGGGCCATGGTCGGTCCCTTCGCGGGGTGGTGGAGCGCCTGGTGGCATTCCTGGGCGGGCAGCACGGTCCGGGTGGAGGCCGTGCTGTCTGCTCAGGAGGCGGCCGGAACGCCGGCCGCCCTGCCCGGGACGGTCAGTTCAGGAGCGCGACTACCTCGCGGGCGGTGAAGGAGCAATAGCCGACCTCGAAGACGTTGAGGATGGCGAACTCGGCGTCGTACTCAGCGCGGGCGATGAACTCGGCGATGGCCACCACGTTGCGGTGGAGGGACTTGGTGGCGATCTCCTCGGCCGCCGCTTGGTACTTGGCGGCCATGTCCGGGTCGGCGATCTCGCTGAAAGGGGTGCCGTAGATGGCCTGGGCGAGGGCTTCGGTGACCTGGCTGGCGGTGGGGATGGCCTGGTTCATTGCGTGCTCCGTAGTGGTGGGTGGTGAGTGGGTTACACCTTCTTCATTGACCAAATCTCTCTGGGGTAACTCTTATATCCAAAGAGATTTGGTCAAGAAGTCGTCAATCAGGCGGCCATGGCGTAGCGGCTGATCTCCTCGCCGGTGATGCACTCCGCGAGCAGGCAGATCAGGACCTCCGCGGCCGGCGGGGTGACCGCGTTGCCGAGCTGCCGTACGCGGTCCCGCTTCGAGCCGAGCACCACGTAGTCGTTGGCGAAGGCCATCGCCCTCTGGATCTCGTGAGGCTGGAGCATCCTGAACAGGACGTCTTCGATGTTGATGTCGCCCTGGACGAGCGCGAAGCGGTCGCGGGTGGAGAGGGCGCCGACGGGGTCGCTGACCGGGCGCGGGGTGCCGTTGCCGTAGTACGGGGCCAGGAAGGGTTCCCAGGTGACGAGGGACTGGTGGCCGGTGGTGGTGAGGGTCCGCATCGGCTCGGCCAGGTCGGTGCAGTGCTCCCCGCCGTCGCCGGTCGACCCGTTGTTCCGCATCATCATCCCCGGCATCGGGACGGCGGCCAGGCCGTGGTGGTTGCCGCTGGCGCAGACCGTCGCGAGCGGGTCGGTGACCGCGCGGACGTCGCTGGAGCCGCCCCGGATCTCGGTGATGAACGGCAGCCACGCGAGGCCGGCTTCAGCCCTGGCCGTCTGGGTCTGCATCGGTCCGTAGATCGAGCGGGCGTTCTTGCCCTCCCGGCCGTCACAGGGAACGAGGAGCGGGGGAACCGCGAGCGCGTCGTTCTCTCGGGTGGTGCGGGTCGGCATCGGGTCCAGCAGGTCGGTGGCCGCGTCCCGCCAGGTGCCGCCGGTGGGCACCATCATCGGTCGGGCGAACTTGTCCAGCCCGGCCTGGATGCGCCGCATCGTCTTCTCTGCCAGCGGGGTCTTGCGGTCGCCGATCCGGCCGCCCGCGATCGACCAGTCGATGGCCGCCGCGGCCGGGAGCGTCTCGGGCTCCACGATCTGGTGGCCGCACTTCGTGTTGGGGCACCGGTAGTCGTACTGGCTCTTGTACCGGCCCATGTCGACGCCGGGCCGCCGGAACACCTGCCGCGCCTTGACCGTCTCACCGCAGCTGGTGCAGAACGCCGAGGGGGCCAGCCACTTCTCGAAGTTCGGGTTCCGGCCGAGGCTCTTGTGCCAGTACACGAAGTACAGGCGGTCACGGGACTGCGGGGCGCGGTGGACGCTGCGCGGGTCGGCGTGCATCGAGTTCAGGGCGACCAGCCTCGTCCGGTAGCCCAGCTTGTGGAACTCCGCCACCCAGCGGTCCCACTCGAACCACTGCCTGACGTCGACCACGTTTTCCACGACCCCCGCCTTGACCAGCCCGCCGCGCTCGATGACGCCCCGCAGGTAGAGCGGGATCTCCTCCATCAGCGCCCGGCTGGCCTCCTCCTCCTCGGTGGGGCCGCTGTCGCGCTCGTCCTCGGTCTGGAACTTCTCCGCTTCCAGCTCCGCGTACAGGTCGAGGAGGTCGCCCTGTACGGCCTTGGCGAACGACCGCTTCTTGCCCTGGGCGATGGACCAGTTGGTGCACTCCGGCGAGCCCCAGTGGATGTCCGCGATCGGCCAGGCCCAGACCGGGGCCTTGCGGATGTCGCCGATGTAGTGGGCGACGCCGGGGAAGTTCCGCTCGTGGCTCTCGATCGCCCGCTTCCAGTGGTTCGCCGCCCGGGTGACGCGGACGTTCGGGACGGCGTCCGCCCCCTGGGTGGACCCGCCGGCCCCGCAGAACCAGTCCATGACCGACAGCTCGGTGCCGTCGTGCTTGTACGCCTTGGCGCGGCGCCGGGCGAAGGTCTGGGCGCCTGCTGAGGCGGAGGCCATCGCGCGGGTGGTGGTGGAGATGCAGGGCATTCGACCTGTTCCGTTCTGGGTGGTGGGGCCCGGCCCATGGGAGGGCCGGGCGGTGGGAGTTGAGGGGTGGGGGCCGCCTCGGCGGCCCCCGGGGTGGTTCAGCCGCCGTGGCACATGCACGTGGAGGGGGTGGGCGCCGGGGTCCCGTAGAGGCGGTGAGAACGGATGAGGAGGGCGCCGAGGAGCTGGCACGGGTCCGAGTTGGCGTCGTCCTTGGCCTGCTCGGTGAGGGTGGTGTGGAGCCAGGGGGAGAGGGTTTCCATGTCCTGCCGGGTGAGGACGATGACCTCCTCGGCCTGGCCGGTCTCCGCGTTGGTGATGTTGGTGATGTCCATGTCGGGCCCCTTGTGTGGTGGTGAGTGGTGACACCTTCTTCATTGACCAAATACATCCGGGGTAACTCCGTTATCCAAGTGGATTTGGTCAATGAATCGTCAAGGAAACCGCAGGTCAGCGGCCGTAGTAGGAGAGGAACGGGAGGCTGTAGGCGTCGGCGTCGTCGCCGATCGCGTCCCGCAGTACCGCGTCGGCCTCGCCGAGCGTCTCGGTGTCGAACGGACCGCCGTCGCCGAGGTTGAGCTCACCGCCGTGGGCGATTACGCCGACCACCCGCTGGTCCTCCACGAGGACTTCCGTCGCCTCGGGGGCCAGCCGGCGCAGGATGCCGAAGACCTTCCGCGCGGCTCCCGCCAGGGCCGTCCCCTTCTCGCGGCTGAGGCCGCACTGCCAGCCCTCGCACTCGGTCACGTGCCAGGGCTGGTAGGACCCGCAGGCGCACCACCAGGTCACGAAGCCCCACGCCCACTCCCAGCCGCCGATGTTGTAGCGGCCTTCCTCGTCGGGCTCGATGATGTCGGTGCCCTTCCGAGGGCCCTCCTCTTCCAGGTACAGCCACGAGATCTTCAGGACGACCGCCACCGGCCGACCGTTGTCGTCCGAGGCGCCGAAGTCGATGACGTGCACGGTATCGACGCCTTCGGGGCCGCATTCCTCAGCGAGCCGCTGCGTCTGGGCAGCCAGCTCACGAGCGGCGTCCAGGGTGAAGCGGGGCGAGACGAAGCCGTTCCACCGGTCCTCCGGGTCGACCTTGGCGTCGAGCGGGCCGAGCGTGTCGTCGATGCAGACCTTCGTGTCGATGCTGCGGAGCCGGGAGGCCAGCCGACGGAGCGCTGCCGGTTCCTGCTGTCCCTCCCAGGTGTCGCTGTCATCGTCCTCGAGTGCGTCGGCCACCGTCTCGCAGAGTGCGCGGTACAGGGCCTTGCGGTGGGCGAGGGTGCCGTCGAGGCGGCTGCCCTTCCACGCCTCCACCCAGGCGTTCCTGTCGAAGTGGGGGGTGGGCGGCAGGTCCGCGGCCACCTGGAGGAGGACCCTGCGGTCGAGGTGGGCGCTGCCGTTGGCGTGGCCGCCGACGCGGGCCTGGAGGATGTGGGCCACGCGGTCGATCGCGCGGGCCAGTTCGGGCTGGGTGATTTCCGGGGTCGTGCTGGTCATGACGGATACCTCCGTGCAATGGGTTGGGTGGTGGTGGCCGGTGCTGGTCAGGCCATAGCGAACAGGTCGAGCTGGAGCGGCTGCCGCTGGAGCCAGCCGTGGGTGGGAAGGGGGCCGCCGGGCTCGGCGTCCAGGCGCAGGAGCACGGTGGGGATCCGCGCCCCGGACGAGAGGAACGCGTCGTCGGGGAGGGGGATGACGTCACCCTCGGCGTCGGTGACGAGCTGGCGGAACTCGACGGCCTTGCGGTCGCTGTGCCAGTTGATCGACTCCGGCATGACGGCGACGAGGGTGCCGCCGTCGCGCAGGAAGTTCAGGGCGTGCATGACGTGCCCGATGGCGTCGCTGAACGGGGGGTTCATGAGGATGCGGTCGTACGGCTCGTCGATGCCGGCCGGGTCGAGGTCGAGGAAGTCGCCCTGGGTGACCTGGCGGGCGATGCCGAGTTCGCGGAGGACGTGAGCGCGGCGGGGGTCGATCTCGACGCAGTCGACGATGCCCATTTGGTCGGCCGCGCGCTGGGCGAGCACGCCGGTGCCGGCGGAGGGCTCCAGGACGGTGTGACCGACCCGGATGGAGGCGTGCTCCAGCATGTCGAAGGCCACTGCGGGCGGGGTGGGGTACCAGCCCTGGTCGAACCGGGAGGGCCAGGCTCCGGCCGCGAGGCAGGCCCGCATGAACTCCTCGACCGGGAAGGGGAAGGTGTGGGCGCGGACCGCCTTGCGGCCGTCCCACCGGCCGCCGATGTCCTTGAGCATGACGTTCAGCCGCTGGTACAGCGCGCGGTCGAGCTCGAAGGGGACTTGGACGCGGTCGTCGGTGATGACGGTGCGGGGGTCGGTGAGGACGGTGAGGAGGTCGGTGGGGATCTGCATCGGGTGCTCCTTGGTGCGTGCGGGCATGGCTGAGGGCGCCCCGCCCGCCGTGGGCGGGGCGCTCGTGGTGGTGGAGGGTCACATCGGGACGCCGCCGCTGTTCTCGTCGTCGCCGATGGCGCGGGCGTAGCGCTCGGCGTGGCGGGCGCTGCTGAATTCACCGCGGGCCCAGCGGACGAGCATGAGGAACTGGTTCGGCTCGCTGAGGAGGGCGATGTGCCAGGCGAGGTTCGCGGGGAGCCGGTCCCCTTCGAGGGCGGCCTGGCCGGCCGGGGTGAGCTGGAGGAGGTCCAACCGCCAGCCGACGTAGGAGGCGCGGCGGCCGATCATGCTGCCGATGTCCGGGTTCGTGTAGCCGGCCATCGCGAGGAGGTTGAAGACGTGGGCCTCGCGGATGGGGCTGATGCCGGGGATGGTCGCCTGGTCGGCGATCTGCTGGGCGAGTTCGGCGGGGATGAGCTTGTCGGTGTCGGTGGCCATGTCCGGCTCCTGGGGGGTTTGTGGTGGTGTGTGTTACACCTTCTTCATTGACCAAATACATCTGGGGTAACTCTGATATCCAAAGAAGTTTGGTCAAAGGTGGGTCAAGGGGCCCGGCTCGCGAGCCCCTTGACCGCTACTCGCCCGCGGCCTCCGCCTGGAGGTGAGCGGCCATTTCCTCGCCGCTCATCCGGCCCATGACCTTGTCGTACGGGAGGGTGCTCGTGGCAGTGCCGGACTGGTTGTCCCGGCTGTAGACCCTGGCCTTCCAGTCCACCGACTTCGGGACGGTCAGGGACTTGGAGTTGACCCGGAGGACCAGGTACCAGCGGTCGCCGAGCTGAGCGTAGTCGCCGGGCGTGAAGTCGCCCTCGCCCCAGATCTTGACGCCGGCCGCCTGGACCTCGAGGAGGTGAGCGTCCCAGTGGGCGATCTGGTCGCACAGGTCGGCGTGGTCGGCGTCGAGCTTCGCGAGGTGATCCACAATCAGCTCGGGGTCGAGGGGGTTGCCCGCCTCCGTGCACCCCTCCGCGGTCCGGACGACCCGTTCCATCTGCCGCTCCAACTGCCGCCGGTCGGCGTTCAGTCGGTCCAGGCGGCGGAGGGTCGCGCCCGGGTGCTTGCGACCCTTCTCGTAGGACGCGGCGCTGTCCGCCCGGCTCCGGCACCGGTCCGCTTCCTGCTGCTCGGCGACCGACTGCCCGGCGAGCGTGCGCGCCCGCTCCAGGTCCCGGATGTGCCGTCCGGCCGAGTAGTGGTCGACCTTGACCGGCTCACCCTGATAGCTGGCTGCGAGCTCCCTGCCGCGCTTCCACTTCTCGTCCGAGGACTCCTGCAGACGGTCCGCTCTGGCGCCGAACCGCTCGGCGCGGACTCCGGCCCGCTCGTACCGCTCGGCCTCGGCCTCGCCGAAGGGGCGCCGGGTGGTCTCGTCGATGTCCAGGGTCACCGTATGCCCGGCGGCCTCCAGGGCAGCCTTGGCGCCCTGGATCCGGCGCGTGTCCGCCGCGCGGTCCCGGGAGCCGCGCAGGTAGACGAAGCCGACGGAGCGGGCGTAGCGAAAGCCCCACGGGTTCAGCGCCTCCAGGACGCCGTCGCCGGGCTCCGAGCCGTGGATCAGCGTGCCCGCGGCTCGCGTGTGTTTGATCGTGATCTCTGCCATGGCTTTGCCTCTTGGTGTCGGGTGCTCAGCGGCCGTCGCTGGCATACGGGTTGGGGAGGCGGCGGGACTTGTCGGTCTGGCCGGTCTCGCGCTGGTCGGTGACGAAGCTCTTGTGGATGCGGAGGAAGCGGGCGAGCGCGGTGGGGGACTCGAACCGGCGGCTGAGGAAGACGAGCACGGTGTCGTACGGGCCGCTGATCTCGACGCCGTCCTCGTAGAGCGCGACCGCCACGTGGCCGCCCTTGATGGCGTTGCGGAGCGCGCGGGCGAGCGCCTGGTCGCCGGCGAGCCGCTGGGCGGGGGTGAGCTTCGGGCCGATGGTGGTCTTAGCGGTCATTTCGGTCCTCTCGGAGGGGTGGGGGCCCGGCGGTCGCCGGGCCCGTGAAGGAGGGTCAGGCGGTGGGGGCGGCAGCCTCGGCGTCGAGGTGGGCACGGGCGGCGAGGCGGGCCTCAGCCCATCCCCGCATGAGGGCCGTTCCGGCGTCGGCGGCGGCCTGACCGGCGGTCAGGCCGTTGCCCAGGCCGGCGAGGAACCGGGCGCTGATCATGTCGACCGCGCAGGACCGGGTGAAGGTCTCGGTGAGCTGATCGAGGTCGACGTTCGGGAAGGACTCATGGAGGGAGAGGGCGGCGAATCCGGCGATCCGGCCGACGGCCTCGCCGAGGACGTCGGCGGGGATGGCGGGGTTGGTGGTCTGGCTCATGGAGTTCCTTCCGGGGCGAGGGGGCCGGCCCGGCGGGTGCCGGGCCGGGGTGGAGAGGGGTCAGGCCGGGCGGTGGGCGGTGACGGTGCGGACGCGGTAGTGGCGGGCCCGCCGGTTGATGCCGACCAGCCGGACCTGGGCGACCACCGGGGCGATCTCTCCGGCGCGGAGGGCCTTGACGATGCCCATGACGCCGTCGTAGACGACCATCGACCCGGTCTGGGTGTCCGGGTTGCCGGACTTGAACAGGGCCCGCAGGGGGGTGACCTGCTCGGCCAGGAAGTCGGCCAGCTCGTCGGCGGTCAGGGCGGTGGGGGTGATGGGCTTGCGGGCGGTGGCGGTGGCCATGTCGGGCTCCCTGGGGTTTGTGGTGGTGTGTGTTACACCTTCTTCATTGACCAAATACATCTGGGGTAACTCTGATATCCAAAGAAGTTTGGTCAAAGAGTGGTCAATCGGGCGGGTTCGAGGCCCGGCCCCGCGGGTGCCGGGCCGGGCTGTGACGGGCCGTCAGGCCACGCAGGTGGCGGGCGCGATGTACGCCGCGTACGTCCAGGTGGCCGGGACGGTGAAGGGGGTGTTGAAGCCCTCGATCCAGAACCGCATCGTCTCGCCGTCGATCGCGGCCTCGTAAACCCGCCGGATGCCGTCCATCCGGATCTGCATCCCCGCCTCCAGCTCCGCCGCCGGAATCCAGGTGGGGGCGATCGGAGTGTGGACCGTGTACGTCCAGGTGACCGGGACGGTGAAGGGGGTGTTGAAGCCCTCGATCCGGAGCCGCATCGTCTCGCCGTCGATCGCGGCCTCGAACACCCACCGGCGGGCGCCGTCGAGCCAGACCAGCATCCCGGCCTCCAGCTCCGAGGCCGGAACGGTGGTGGTGAAGGTGGGGGTGAGGATGGTGGCCATGTCGGGCTCCCTGGGGGTTGTGGTGGTGTGTGTTACACCTTCTTCATTGACCAAGCCCCTCCGGGGTAACTCTGATATCCAAGAAAGGTTGGTCAAAGAATCGTCAATCGTGCAGGTCAGGCGACTACGAACAGGCCGAGCTGTTCCGGCGTCTGGTCGTCGGCCGCCATCGGCGGCAGCTCCTCCATCGGCCGCTGATTGAGGTCCGGCAGCTCAGGCTTCGGCTGCGGGTTCTCCGCGTCCTCCCGCAGCTCGGCGACGACTTCGGGGTCCAGGCGGTGCTCGGCGATCTCCTCCTCCGTCGGCACCCAGCCGGCCGGGCGCCGCTGGAGCCGGTACGCGATGTCGTTCACCTTCGCCCAGGCCGCCCAGAGCCGGTCTTCGCGGTCCTGCCAGGCGATCAGCCGGGCGTGGGCCTCGCGGAACTCCTGGCGGGCCGCCTTGCGCTTCGCCTCCGCCTCCTGGGCCTGCCGGGCGAGCCTGCGGGCCTGCTCGCCGTGGAGGAGGGGGCGCAGCCGCTCGCACTCCTGCTCGCGGGTCATCTCCACGGGCTTGGGCTGCCAGCGCTTCCAGACGGTGGCGGCCCGGCGTCCGTCGACGGTAACCAGGATGGGGCGCCTCCTGGTCGCGTCCGGGGTGCCGACCGTGAGGAACCCTGCCTTCACGAGGGCGCCGAGTCGGTGGTTGGAGATGGCTCGGCCTGCGGTGCCTGGCTGGTCCTGGCAGTGGAGCGTTCCGAACGCGTGGCGGTAGAGCCGTCCGGCCGCCGCGGCGAGGACGACTTCGGCCTGACCGGCGGACCAGCCGAGAGCCGCCGCCTGCTCGCGCTGGAGCCGCAGTTCCTCCGGGGTCTCGACCGGCGGGGCGGGCTCGTCGGCCGGGGCCTCCTCTGGCTCCGGGTCGTCGGCGGGCTCGGGCGCCGAGGGCGCCTTGGGCTCTGGCTCGTCCACCGGCGGAACGGGATCCGGCTCGTCTGCCGGTGTCTCCTCCACCGCCCGGACCTCCGCCTCCGGCTCCGGCTCGGGCGCCGAGGCCGTCTCGGCGGGCGCGGCCGGGATGGGCTCGATGGGCCGGACCAGGCCGCTCCTAGAGCCACCTGACCACCGGTCACCCTGGTACTGGAAGCCGTGCTCCTCCAGGTACTGCTTCACCGCCGCGAGGAGCGACCGGGATGATGCCGCCTCGGTGAACTTCTCGCCGTCCGGCGCGCTGATTGTGACCGGCTCGTACAGCTTGTGCGACTTCCCCCGCCCGTCGAGGTAGGTCAGCGTGGCCTCGGTGGCGTCCCACTCCGAGACCACCTTGACCCGCTTGGGGACCTTCGGGTCGCTGCGCCGCTTCTCCTTCGGCTTGGCGGCCTGGGCCTCGCGCACCACGCTCGCCGGCTGCGCCTCGGAGGCCGCCCACGCCGACCTGGTACCGGGAACCTTGCCGGCCGCGAGAAAGGCCCGCATCGCCTCTTCGGGGCAGCGGGCGGCGATCTTGCTGTAGTCGATGGTGAACGTGCCGACCGATCCCCACTCGGTGGCGTCCTCCAGCGTCATCACCGACTTGGGGGCCAACCGGAGGTTCCACGCGATGCTCAGCGTCTTCGGGTTGACCCGCTTCACCTGGTACCAGCAGCCGCCGTAGCGCGCGAAGTCGCCGGGGGCGAAATCGTCGGCCTCCCACAGCTTCACGCCGTCCAGCCTGGCCTTCTCGACCACGCCCTCCCAGTGGGCGATCTCCTCCTTCAGGTCCTCGATCCGCCGGTCGTACCGGCTGGTGTCCGACGCCCCGTTGCGCTCCCGCTCGTTCCATCGGAGGTCCGCCCGCAGTGTCTCCAGCCGCCGCCGGGTGCGGTTGGGGTCATAGCGGCGGTCCTCGTACTGCTCGGCCGCCTCCGCCCGGTGACCGTAGTAGGTGGCCTTGCCGTGCTCCTCGATCGACTTCCGCATGTGGTTGTCGCTGCGCTCGATAGCCCGCCGGTGGTGGCGCTCGCTGTGGTGGCCCCGGAGGATCGGCTGGCCGGGCTCGATGCCGTCCAGCGCGCCCATCGCCGCATTACGCCGGGCGGTGCTGTGACTCGCGGCGCGGTCGGCGCGGTCGCTGTACCGCACGGCGCGGTCCTCAGCTCGCTCCAGCCGCTCGGCTTCGGCCTCCGCGAAGCTGCGCCGCTTCGTCTCGTCAATCTCGACGGTCACCTCGTATCCAGCCTCCCGCAGCGCGGCGGTCGCGCGGTTGATCCGCCAGGTGTCCGCCTCCCGGTCGCGGGAGTGCTGGATGCCGAGCATCCCGATGGAGCGGAAGGGCCGGAAGCCGAACGGCCGGACCAGCTCGAAGACGCCGTCGCCCTTTCTGGAGCCGCCCAGGAGCGTCCCGTCCGCCCGCGTGTGGGTGATGGTCACCGACGCCTTCGGGGGCGCCGGGGGCTGCTCCTCCTCTTCCGGCTCCGCCGGGTCCTCGAGAACCGCCGCGCTGACCGTCGGCTCCGGCTGGGCCGCCGGCTCCGGCGCGGGTTCGGCCTCGATCTCGGGCTGGGCCTCCGGCTCCGGCACGGGGGTGCTGGTGGGCGGGTCTTCGCGGACCCGCTCGACCGGCCCGTTGGTGATTGTGATCATCGGGCGCGGCTTGCCGTCGATGTACCGGACGGACACCTTGAACGACCAGCCGCCGTCCTCGCTCGCCCAGCGCTCGATGTCGTCCGCGTGGGCGGCGACCGTCTCGTCCGCGTGCTGGGTGAGGGTGAGGACGTACGTGGCGACTCGCTCGCCGTCGCGGTACTCGCCTTCCACGCGGAAGTCCTTTCCGCGGCCCTGGGTGAGGCCGAGCCGGCGAAGGGCGCGGGCGATGGCGATGCTGGGGGTGCGGGCGGTCTTGACGACTGCCATGAGGTTCCTCCTTCGGGGATGGGTGCGGCCCGGCGCCTGCGTGCCGGGCCGCTGGGGTGGGGTGGTCAGTTGGCGCCGCCCATGCCCCACCAGATGCCGTTCCGTTCGTCGGCCTCTGCCTTGCGCTGGGCGGCGAGGCGCCGGTCGCGCTCCTCGGGGGTCTCCTGCCAGACCGTGATGTCGGTGAGCGGGCCCTCGTGGCGGTACTCGCGGGCGACGATCGCGGCGGCCTCTTCGGGCGTCAGCTTCTCCTCGCCGTTGTTGAGGTAGGTCGTGTTCTTCTCCAGGCCGTCGCGGGCCCACCACGCCTCGGCCGGTGCGGGGTAGCTGTAGCGGATCTTCCAGCGTCGATCGGTAAGAGCCATGGCGTTTCTCCGGTTCTGTGGTGGTTGTTACACCTTCTTCATTGACCAAGGCTTTCTGGAGTAACTCTGTTAGCCAAGAAAGTTTGTGGGATTTCTGCGGCCCCGTCCCAGGTCAGGGGCGGGGCCGCGGGGGGCGTCAGTCGCGGCCGTCGAGGGCGGACAGGGCGCGGACCATGGTCCAGCCGTCGAAGCGGACCCGGGCGACCGCCCGCTCGTACGCCGCGCGGTGCTCGGGCCGGACTTCGCCGTCGGGGTCCATGTGGGCTCGGGTGGCCTCGTCGAAGGCGCGGACGAGTTCGGTGGCGTCGTCGGCGAGGTCGTCGAGCGCGCGTTGCCGCTGGAGCTCCGGGCGGAGGTCGCTCCAATCGATGCCGGCCCGCCCGCCGGGCATCCCCTCGAAGGAACCGTCCTCGAGGACGAAGCAGTCGGGCGTCTCTTCGGCCGTCATGTGCCAGGCGAG
The DNA here is from genome assembly GCF_040611115.1 of Streptomyces sp. NPDC003038. Taxonomy (NCBI): domain Bacteria; kingdom Bacillati; phylum Actinomycetota; class Actinomycetes; order Kitasatosporales; family Streptomycetaceae; genus Streptomyces; species Streptomyces sp. NPDC003038. Next base: position 85,772 of record NZ_JBEXNN010000012.1, on the reverse strand, counting down.
CACCTGCGCCCACGCCTTCTCGGTCGAGCAGGCGGTGACGACGTAGGTAGTGGGGCTTCCGCCGTCGTGGCGCTCCGGTCCCGCCACAGTGACGGTGAACGGACGCTCGCGCTGGCTGTAGTCGTGTTCGAGACCCGCGTACAGGGGCTCGCCACCGTAACGCTCCGGGGTCAGCTGGTAGGGATTCATGGGGGTGGTTCTCCTTGCCTCGGGTGGCCGCCTGGGGTGTCCGGACACGTCCGGGGCGGTGTCCGGACGCTGTCCGTTCCGGCCGTCCGGCCGGGCGGGGCGTGGGTTTTACCTGGGTGGACACCGTCCGGACAAGCTGTCCGGACGGTGTCCGGGTCAGTGGGCGTACGCGGCCCGGACGACGGTCGGGTTGATCTGGGTGTCGTCGTCCGTCCAGAGCCAGAGCCAGGGGCGTCCGCCGAAGGACAGGCCCTTGTGGGTGGGGAGGCCGGGCATGACGCGCGCCGAGCTGTAGGAACCGTGGAACCAGATCTGGGCCGCCGCCTCGGTGTACCGGGTGCCGACCAGGTCGCGGAGGTCCAGGCCCTTGCGGCCGGAGCGGTGCAGCTCGTCGACGAGGTCCTTGCGGGTCCACCGGCCGGACCAGTCGGGTGCCTCGTCCAGGGCTTTGCGGCGGATCTTCGTCTGGTCGGACAGGGCCTCGTCGCCGTACCGGCAGTCGATCGCCTTGTTCACGGCCTCGCGGAGGTGGCGGGGTTCGGCCTGGACGTCGTCGGCGGGGATGAGTGTGGCGGCCGTGGCGTGGACGCCGCGCACGATGCTCTTGGTGATCCTCATCGGGGGTCCTCCTGTTGTACGGTCTGGCCGGGCGTCCGGACGTGTCCGAGGTCAAGGCGGACACGTCCGGACATCCAGCGGGGGGTTCAGGCCGAGTGCTTGGCGATCAGCTCGCGGATCTCGTCGTCGGTGGCCGGGCTCTGGTCGGCGTGCTCGCCGCCGTGCTCCTCGATGAGCGCCCGGACGTCCTCCACGGGGACCTCGTAGAAGAGGCGACCCCCGTCCTGCCCGGTGTCACCGGCGGTCAGCCAGAGCTCCACCGAGTCCTCGTTCGCCCAGCTGTCGTTGCAGGGGGCGTCGACTCCGGGCCACAGGAAGGCCTCGTCGATGCCGAACGGGGAGCCGGGCCGGGTGGTGAGGGTGATGCGGTGGCCGTCGGCCATGCGGATGACGGCGTGGCCGTCGCCGGTGCCGTCGGTGGCGATGCGGTCGAAGATGCTGGTGCTCATGGCGGGCTGTCCGTTCTGTTCGGGGTGTGGTGGGTCAGGAGGCGGTGACGGCAGCGGCGAAGCCGGCGGGGATGGAGTCGACGAACTCGGCGGTGACGAGCTGGCGGTGACGTCGGGCCAGGGAGTGGGCCTCGTCGGGGCTTCCGGCGCGGGCGGTGAGGCCGCAGGCGCACAGGGCCGTGCCGGTGCCGGGCTGGTGCTGGCGGGCGAGGAGCCCGAGGCAGGCCGTCAGGGTGAGCCGGACGCGGTCGTAGCGGTCGGCCGTGACGAGATTCCGGGCGCGGTAGCGGGCGGTCGTCAGGGGCGGGATCTCGTACATGCCCGCGGTGATGATCCGGCGGCCGTCGCGCAGCTCGTAGCGGACGGTGCCGGCGCTGTCGATGACGCCGAGGTCTCGCGCGGTGTCGTCGGTGAGGGTGCCGACCGGGGTGTGCGGGTCGAGCGTGATGGAGCGGACGACGGCCCGGCCGCCGTGGCCGATGAGGGACCAGGTGATGACGGCGCCGCCGGCCGGGGTGACCTCCATGGCGTGGCCGCGCTTGAGTGCGCGCCGGAGGAGGAGTAGGCCGTGGGCCTCGCTGGCGTGGCCTCTGCTTTCGCCGCTGGCGTGGGTGACGGTCTCGTGGAACATGCGCCGTGCCCCTTTCTGTGGGGTGGTGTGGTGGTGTGTCGCACTTCATTCATTGACCAAGCCACCTTGGTTTACCCTCATAAACCAAGATGATTTGGTCAAAGAGGCGTCAAGTAGCCGCGGGTCAGGATCCGACGGGCCCGGCCGTCGGGACGAGCCCCGTGAGCGCGAACAGCGCCCGGAGCACGCCGTCGTCGTCCACCTCGATCTCGGGGACGACCCTCGCCGTCTCCTCGCGGTGCGCCTCGCAGGCCGCCAGCCCGTGGCCGCTGGTCGCGCTGATCAGGACGGTCGCCTGAGAGCGCCTGTCACCCAGGAGGCAGCGCACACAGGGCATCGCGAAGTAGGCGGGCACGGGGTGCTGGCAGGTGATGGCGTGATCCGACATGGTGGGTTCTCCTTCGGGGCTGTGAACGGAGGGGAGATCAGACGCGGGGGTAGCGGTCGGCGTGGTCGGCGAGCCAGGCCGCCAGGCACAGGGTGGCGTGCGCGCACTCGGCCTCGATGGGAAGGCCCGCCTGCGCGGTGAACAGCTGGCAGACGTACTCGCCGTCGCCGTCGTACAGAGCGGCCGTCCACGGCTCGTCGTGCTCGGCCGCGGTACGGTCGGCGTTCTCGCCGGAGTACAGGAACACCTTCGGGCCGGTGTGGGCCTCGCCCTCGTCGGCGGTCTGGTCGACGCCCACCAGGACGTAGGAGACGCCGCAGTCCTCGGCGAGGAAGGCCGGGATGCCGTACGCGCCGAGTGCCGCGATCAGCTTCTCCCCGTCGGTCGGTCCGGCCTTGGCCGCCGCCTTCTTGGCCTGCTGCTGGAGCGCGACCAAGTGGAACGGGGTCAGACCCTTGTTGCAGGGCCGGGCGTTGTCGGCGGCGACCACGGCGGCCAGGCGGTCGCGCTTGTAGAGGATGCTCACCAGCGCCCGGAGCGCCCAGGCCACGGTCTCGTCGTCGTCCGAGTTCAGTCGGTCGCCTTGCAGCACGGTGTTCCGGCGCTTCTGCAACTCGAAGTCCTCGCGGGCCAGTTTCTCAGTGACCGCGTTCAGCGCCTTCATCGGCGGAACGTCGCCCACGGGAGGTGCCAGGACGTAGTCGAGGATCGAGGCGGGGATGTGGAAGTCGTGGGCCTCCATGAGGTCCGAGGCTTCCTGGACGGTGTCCAGGGTGATGGCCGGGACGGTCCGGCCGTCCTCCAGCGGGGCGACCGCCGCGGTGGCCGCCGCGCTCTTGAGGAGCGCGACCAGCCGGTCGATGAGGTGCGGCTGCGAGTGGTGGGCGCGGTCCTGGACGATGCCAGCGAGCAGGTCGAGGCGGCGGGCGACGTTCTCGGTGTGGTTGGTCATGCGGTCCTCCTGGTGGGGTGGGTTACTCGGCGACATCGCATCCGCAGAGGGTGCGGAAGCCGTCGTCGTCGATCTCGATCTGGTCGCCGCAGTCCTCGCAGCGGGTCGTGCGGGTGGCCATGTGGCGGTCCTTTCAGCTGGCCAGGGCCAGGACGTGGGCGGCGATGCGGTGGGCGCACATGTAGGTGGCGCGCAGGCCGGCCGGGCAGGTGCAGGCCGCCCGTGCCGTCCTGTAGACCTCCAGGCCGTCGCTGCTGACCGCGAGGTAGACGGCGTTCTTGCCGGTGTCGCGGAGCGGGACCATGCCGCCCTGCTCCAGCAGCTCGGCCGCCTTCTCCACGAGGTGGGGCTTGTACTGGTCCAGCTCGTTGGAGCGGGCGGCCTTGCGAACCTTCCGCCTGCACTTCGGTCCCAGCCCGTCGGGGCTGTCGTTACGGAGTCGCCGGCCACACTTCGTGCACCGGATCTCGGGCTCGGTGGTGGTGGCCATGGCGACTCCCTGGGGGTGGTGGTGGAGTGGGTTACACCTTCTTCATTGACCAAACACATCTGGGGTAACTCTGTTATCCAAGTGGATTTGGTCAAAGATTCGTCAAGCGGGCCCCGTCGCCCGGTCGCCGCCGCGCGGGCTGCGGCCGGGCGCCGGGGCGGTCAGGCGAGGTCGGCCAGGAGGACGGTCGCGTTGTCGGCGTAGGGCCGGACGGGGTTCTTCTCGGCCGTGGTCCGCAGCGAGGTCGCGACCGCGAGCGTGACGAAGTCGCGGGTGACGTCGTCGAGCGGGTCGTCGTCCAGCTCCGTGTAGAGGTCGTGTCCGGCGTCCGCGTGCGGCTCGTACGCCCCGTCGGAGGCCAGGAGGAGCCGACAGGGCCCGTCCAGCCTGGCGGTGGCGGTCTCGATCGCCGGGTGACCGTAGCGGTCCATCAGCTCCTCGTCGTCGTAGACGCTGCCGAGGTACGAGGTGATCGCGTTCCGGTTGCCGCCTTCGGGGTACCCCGCGGTCGGCGGGTGGACGCGGCGGTCGTTGTGGTCTTCGGTCAGCCGGCGGGTGATGCCGCGGGTGAGGAGGTAGGCGCGCGAGTCGCCGCACCAGGCCACCGAGAGCGGCTTACCGGGGGAGGTGACGGCCACGACCGCGGCGGCCGACGGCATGTACCGCCGCATGTAGGGGTCTTGACGGTCCGGGTCGGCCGCGTAGCCCTGATAGATGTGGCGCAGTCCGGCCTCGGCGTCGCCCCTGCGGGAGGCGGCTCGGGCGACGCGGCGGGCGGCCGTACGGGTCCAGTCGCGGACGGTCTGGGAGTCGCCGATGCCGTCGAGCAGGACGTAGGCCCGGGAGCCGTCGGGGGCGGTGTGGATGGCGGTGGCGTCGCACTGGAGGGCGCGGGAGCCGAGAGCCTGGGCGGTGGCGAAGTTACGCACGGGGTGCTCCGTTCTTCGGTGGTGGTGGGGTCGGGCTACGGGCGGACGGTGAGCCGCACGCAGGCGTCGTGCCGGTCGCAGTTGCAGCGCCCGCAGGCGGAGCACATCTCGTCGGCGTCCAGGCCGCAGTCGCCGCAGCCGCCGGCGGCGTCGAGCTCGGCGTCGTCGAGCGCGGCCGCCAGGTCGATCAGGGCGTCGCGGTCGAAGGACCGGCGGGGCGCGGCGGCCAGGTCGGCGGGCTCGGCCTTGATGGTGATGGCGCCGACGATCAGGATGCCGGTGCCGTCGATGTCGGCCTGCGAGCGGAGCCCGCCGACGTCGCTGATCATCTGGCCGTCGTCGGTGACGTCCTGGCCCTGGGCGCGGGCGACGCCGTACGCGAGGGTGCGCAGCTCACCGCCGGTCCGGCAGGCGTAGACCCGGTCGCCGAGGGCGGGGTGGCTGATGGTGACGTCGTACATCCGCTGCTCCTTGGGGGGGTGAGTGTGTCATCCTCAGTCCTCCCCGACCCACCTTTATCCAGACTCGTTTGGGCGAGAAAAGTGCAGGTCAGGCCCGTTTTTTCCATTCCTTGGGTCTGGCGGTCACGTTTATCCCGGCGGCCTTGTGCCAGACTCCCGGTATGGCCACCACCGACAGCCTGCCCACGGGCGGCTACCAGCCCAGCGACCGGCTCCGCGACTGCCTCGCCGCCTGGAAGAAGGCCGTGGAGGAGACCGAGCCGGAGGCCCGCGAGGACCTTCTGGAGAAGGGCGTTGCCCAGGAGCTGCGGGACAACCGGCAGCTGACTCTGGCGGTGCTCGCCGAGCATCTTCCGTGGACGGACGAGATGCTGCGGCTGCTCATGGCCAGCCGGGACATTCCACCGCGCGAGCGGCACCGCCAGAGTGAGGGGGAACCGCCGGTCTACAAGCCAAGCGAGCGACTGCGTGACCTCCTGGCAGCGTGGCACCTGGCTGGCGACGACGTGAAGAAGACTCGCGCCGCCCTGGAGCAGTGCATCGCGGACGAGCTGAAGGCTCACCCGACGCTGACCAATGCGGAGATCGCCAAGCACCTGCCCTGGAGCCAGGAGCAGGTACGGGTCATCGCCCGCGCGCACAACGTGCCGCGCCGCCGAAAGCGCGGTTCGGACCACAAGCTGATCGAGGAGAACGGTGTCCCGAAGGCGGTCACCGTGCCGTACGACTGGTACGTGCAGCAGCCGGGGGCAGACCCGAGCATCGTCCGACGGTGACAGCACGACGCCCCGCCCTCCAAGGGAGAACGGGGCGTCAGTGCGTGTGTCTCAGCCGTCGGCGCGGGCCAGACGGATCAAGGCGGCGACCTCGCTCACCGGCTCGTCGTCCAGCGTGAGGTCGAGCGTCGAGGATGACGCCCCTCGGGTGACCAAGCCGCGCACCTCGCCGTTACGGAACCCGACCTCGCTCGTGCCCGGTACGACCAGCTCACCGAGGGCCGGCCACGGGGCGTCGTCGCACGCGCAGTTCTCGTCGTGGTGACAGGCGTCGCGATCCTCGGCTCCGCCCCGGATCCGCTCGTACGCGGCCTCGTCCAGGCAGCGGAAGACTACGCGGGCCCGGTCGCCGAACGACTCGGTCAGAATGTACGCGTCGACGCCGGGGGCCCACATCTTGCACCAGGAATCGGGGCCTTCGCCCCTCCACGTTTCGTGGATGCCGCCCCGGCCGCCGTTGGCCTCGATCAGATAGAGGCACGCGACGTGCGCGGCGGCCTTCGCGGCCGACCGGGCGCTGTCGCGCGCCGCCCGGAAGGCGGTCGCCATGGTGTCGGACGTGGGGTTCTTGTTCATGCCTGTCCTTGCTGGGGTGGTGGCGGGGTGGCTAGTTGACCGTCGTCGGCAGCTAGGTGGGGCAGGGGCGGGCCGGTCGGCCCGCCCCTGGGGTGGTCAGTGGCGGACGGTGCCGTCGAGGCGCTTCAAGACCTCGGCGGCCTCGGCCTCGCCGGCCTCGATGGCGCTGGCGGTGAGCGGGTCGTGCTCGCTGAGGTACGCGTGGGCGGTCGTGAGCCGAGCCAGGGCCGTCTTCCACTCCAGGTTCTCCGGGTCGGGGTCGGTGCGGACCCGCTCGGCGGACGCGGTGGCCAGGTGGCGCATGGACCGGATGCGGCCCTGGGCGTCCTCGTCGCGGATCAGGAAGCCGCGGGCGCGGGCCTCGCGTTCGGCGACGACCATGCTGTCCATGTAGTCCTCGCCCATGTAGTCGCGGCCGGGCTTGGTCAGGTGGGGGAAGGTGCCGCGCTCGTCGGTGATGGCGGCCGGGAAGGCGATGACGAGGAAGCCGACGACCTGCTCGGCGTCGACCACGATCACGTCGCCGTCGGCGATCTCGTCGCGGTCGGCGGCCTCGCGGGCGGCCTGGGTGGTCCCGAAGTGGTGCACGCGGATCGCGGCCCGCCGGCTGTCAGTCTCTTCGACCAGGTCGCCGAAGGCGAGCGCCGCGGCGGCCAGCGGGGAGGTCTCCGCGTAGGAGCTGGGGTTGTCGGTCACTGTGTGGGCCCTTCGGGTCGGTGAGTGGTTACACCTTCATCATTGACCCAAACAGCCCTGAGTTACTCTCCATATCCAAGATGATTTGGGCAAGATGCGGCTCCAGCAAGTGTGGCCCCCGCCGGTCAGCTCCGCGACGGCCTCCGCGACGCGCCCGCCGAGGAGCACCCACCCGAAAGCCGTCGTTCCGGTCATGCAACCGAACATGCCGAAGGCCCTGCACAGTTGACCGTGCAGGGCCTTCGGTGTGACCGCCCGACGGCGGGGCGGACCGGGGGTCTACGACATCCGGAAGGCGATGCCGACCAGGATGGCGAGGATCATCAGGGAGCCGACGACCCACTGCCCGAGCGGGATGTCGGTGAAGCGGAACGGCTCGGGCTCGGGGACCTGGACGGCGGTCGCCCGGGCACAGCAGCAGCACTGCGCGTGGGGCGTGTGCCGGGTGTGGCTCATGACCGCTTCCCTTCCCATTCAGATCACCTCCATCATGGCGGATCGACAGGCCGTACGGCTACCGGTTGCTGTTGCCTCCTTACCGTCGGTCGCGGGGCTTCAGGTATTCGATCTTCCACGCGGTGGGCCCCCGCTCGGGGTCCGGAACGAAGCGGCGCCCCTCTCTCCGCTCCTCTTCGGTCCACTCTCCGCCGCTCTCCACTTCCGACAAGTTCGCAGGTCGGGGGCGCTCTCCGCCCCCGGAGAGCGGCTTGGAGAGGGGAACGGTGGCTCCCTTGGGGAAGGGCAGTGGCGGAAGCTGATCACGGTGAACTCCGGCGCGCCCGGCGGCACCCCTCGCGCGGAACGTACGGGAGGGGTCCCAGCCGGCCTCGACGAGGATCTCCCGGAGGTCTGCATCGGTGGCCGTGTAGAGCGCCGGGAAGGCCCGCCGCATGGCCGGTCGGAGGTCCTGCAAATGCACCCCGTTCTCGGCCCCGATCTCCTTCCGGATGAGGGCCGTCAGGGGGTCCTCGGCGGGGGTCTCAGGCGCCTCTTCTTCGGCGTCCTCGTCCGCCTCTTCCGGGGTCTCCTCCGGGGCCTCTTCCGAGGGCTCGGCGGGGGTGCTCTTGAAGCGTCCGGCGAGGCCGGCGAGCAGACCGCGCTTCGGCTCGGCGGGGGCGTCCTCCTTGGTGACCTCGCCGCCGGTGTCCGCGTCGCCCGCGGGGGTGTCCTTGGCGGGGGCATCGGCCTTCGCCGGGGCCTTGGCCTTCTCGTACCTCTTCGCGGCCTTCGGCTGGGGGACCGTGATCTTGCCGGTGCAGGCGAGGACGAGTACGACGAGGGCGGCCCCGCCGAACAGCCAAGGCGCGGCGGGGTACTGGGACGACAGCTTGGCGATGCAGTAGAGGAGGAAGCCGACGATGCCGAGGCGGGCGCGGACGCTGCCGCCCTTGCCGAACCGGCCGGACAGCCATCCGGCGAGGAGCGCCAGGAGGACGGTGAGGCCGCCCCAGTACCAGAGGAGCATCCGGCCGAGGAGGCGGAGGAAGCGGCCGAGGAGGCGGAGTAGCGGCGGGCCGCCGGTCCGGCCGGCTTCGACGGCGAGGGGTGCGAGCTCGGCGAGTGGACGGACGTCGTAGTACGGGCGGAGGTTCGGGATCCAGCTGCGCCCCTCCCCCGCGGCCTCCCCATCGTCTTCTTCGTCGTGGACCAGGTCCTCGTCGCCCTCGTCGAATAGGTCCTCGTCCTCGTCGGTGTCGTCGGCGGGCGGGTCCTCGAGGACGTCGTCGGCCGGACTGCGCTGCGGGGTGACGACGGCGAGCAGCGTGGGCCGCTCCCCCGAGTCCGGCGTCTCCTTGTCGGGGTCGTCGGGAACGGCGTGCAGGTGGGCGGCCATCAGGCGAAGCTCTGCATGATCGTGTCGATGTTTTCCGCGAGGATGGTGAACCCTCCGCCCGCGCCGGTGGCGACGTTGAAGTAGACGATGCCGATCACGGCGACCTGCCGGGTCGTGAGCTTCTTGTAGAGGATCACGCTGGTGATGAAGAGGGCGATGCCCGCCATGGTGGCACGTGAGACGACGTCGCTGAACAGACCGAGCAAGTCCTGGACCAGGCTGGATACGAGGTCGAAGGGCGTTCCGGCTGCGTTGTACGAGGCCCCGGCGATCATGGCCAGCAACAGCGTCGACCACCAGCCGAGAGGCTTGACCTTGCCGCCGGTGGAGGTGCCGAACCAGAGGACGCCGGTCAGGCCGAGGGCGAGGCCGGCGGCGCCGAATGCGGGGATCAGGCTGCTGCTCATGCTGCTTTCCGTTCAGGGGTGGGGTGGTCAGGCAGCTGGGGTGCCGTAGAGGAGCACGCCGACGATCATCGAGACGAGGGGGATCCGCGTGGCCAGCGCGAAGGGCGGCAGCCAGTTGCGGGTGCGGTGGTCGAGCGCCCAGATGGCGACGGCGACGCCGTACCAGATGCACACGTAGAAATCGGTCCACGAGTCGTACGTGGCGTCGAGGTAGGCGACTTCGGCGGTGAACCACTGGGGGACGCCGAGGTACCAGCCGATACCCAGGGCGGTCCCGTTGTAGAGGAGGTGGCGGGTCTTCCGGTCCCGTGCGGCCCAGGCGTCCAGGAGGGACTTCTTAGGGCCGCCCTCCCTGCCGTAGGTGGGTCGGCTGTACGTCTTCTTGGCGTTGCCGCGCATGCCCCAGATGCGGCGGATGGCGGGCGGGACCTTGTCGACGGGCTTGCCGTCGTCCTCGCCCTCTCCGCCGTCGTCGTCCTCGTCCTCTTCACCGTCTTCCTCGTCGTCCGCCTCGGTGACGTCGGCGAGTTCGTCGTAGTCGTCGGGGACGCTGAGCTGGGTCTCGCAGTCGGCGCACCAGTACGCGACGAGCTGGCCGGTGACCTTGTTGCGGACCTCGTGGGGGGCCGGGTGTTCGCACAACTCGGCGGGCGTGAGCCCGTCGGCCGTGGGCTTGTCGTCCGGGATGGCGGGGTGGAGATCCGCCTTGCAGTCCGGGCACCAGAAGGGGATGGGCTGGTCGTATCCAGCGATTCGGAATGTGCGCGGGTTCGGGTGCTCGCACTCGCTGGTGATGACGGGCTTCGGCTCCCACCAGTTGGGGGCTCGGTCGCCGGGGCGGAGCGTCTTGGTCTGCTCGGGGACCGTGACGGCCGGGGCGGGCTCGGGGGCCTCCTCCGTCTTCTCGGCCTCGACCTCGGGGTCCGGCTCGGGCTCGCGCTCGGGTTCGGGCTTGGGCACCGGGGCGATGCCGAGCCGCTGGAGGAGCGGCTTGGAGCTGAGGTCCACGGGTCACTTCCTTCCGTACGGCTTGAAGAGAGCGCCCGCGCGGGCACCGGGGTGCGGGCCGGGGGCGGCGTAGCGGCGGGCCAGCTTGCGGAGTTCGATCACGACCTGGTCGGCGGGGACGATGCGGACGCCGTCGACCAGCAACTGGCCGCCTTGGATCCGGGGCCCTTCCATGGAGACGAGCGGGATGACGGGACAGCCGAGCTCGCGGGCGACGATGCGGGTGCCGTGGTGCAGGCCGCGCAGGCGCCCGGTGACGTTCTTGGTATGGCCGTTCGGCGCGTCGAGGAGGAGCCGGTCGCCGTCCGCGCGGAGTGTGTAGCGGGAACCCCAGAGCTTGCTGTCGACGAGGAACACGACGCCGGCGCGGCGCTGTCTGGCGGGGCTCACGAGCAAGTGGTCGATGTTGGCTGCGCTGCCGGGGATGGCCCGGTCGTGGACGACCATCCAGCCCTGGCTGGCGAGGGGGTCGAGGCGGGCAGCGGTGCGCTTCTCCCCCACCGCCCCGGCATCGCACTGGTCCGCCATGCGGCCTCGGGCGGTGCTGATACCGGCGAGGGTGGCAAGGCGTACCAGGGGGGTGCGGAGGCGGCGGGCGCGGGCGGCCGACGAGGCGCCCGCGCCGGGCCGCCCCTGCTGGCGCTGGTAGTACCAGGTAGCAGCGGCGACCGCGGCGAGGACGAGGGCGAGGGTCACGAGACCTTCCGGGCCTTTCGAGTCGGATCGACACGCTGTGCGGAGCGGCGGACGGTGTCGGCGAGCTTGTCGGTGTGGGGGTGGCCGGCCTTCAGGGCGGCGGCCACGAGAGCGGCGTCTGTGACCTCGACGTCGGCTCCGATCTCCCTGCGGCAGATCGCGGCGATCGAGGGGCGGGTGATGTCGGAGACGGGCGGCACCGGCGGGGCGGGCGGCTGCTGCTCCTGGGCCTTGGCGGTCGGGGGCTGCGGGGCCACCGGCGGGACCGGCGGCGCTGGGGGCGGGGTGACCGGCGCGGACACCGTGACCGGCGGCTGTCCGGACAGCGGGGGCTGCGGCGCGGGCGCCGGTGCCGGTGCTTGGACAGGCTCCGGGGCGGGGGTGTCCGCCGTGTCCGAACGCTGTCCGGGCAGCTCGGCCGGGGTGGTCTGGGCGGAGGCGAGGATGGCTCCGGCTGCCTGGTACTCCCGGCCGCCGATGGCCTCGCGGTAGGCGGCGGAGCGGTTCAAGCGGGCAAGGCGGCCGGTGAGCAGTGCCCGGCTGGCGAGCTTCTGTTCCTGGTCGACGACCCAGTGAGCGACGCCCGGGTCGAGCGGCACGGAGTGGTACCGGATCAGCCGCGCCCACAGGCCCTTTGACAGCAGGTCGACCGCGGCGCCGACGAGGCCCGCCTCCAGGTGGCCGAGGCTGTTGCCGTAGGCGATGACGGCGGCCATGCCGAGGGCGAGCATCAGCCATCCGGCGTTCCGGTCGGACCGGGCCCGCTCGGGGTCGATGCGGTGCAGCCACTCCATGCCGAGGCAGGCGAGCCAGCCGCTGGTGAACACGATGCCGGAGGCGTACGCGAAGACGTCGGGGACCAGCGGGCTGAGGAGGCCGCCGATGCTGGCGGTGGTCCCGGCAGCGGCGATGACCGTGACGGTGATCGCGGCGCCGGTGACGCCGCGCAGGATCACCTCGTCCCACTCGCGCGGGGGAACCGGCTCCCACGCGTCGTACGGGACTCGGCGGGTGGAGGCCACGCCGTCGATGACGGTGGTCTCCGCCCGGTGCCTGGTGACCCGGCGGTACTTCACGCCGGGAAGGCGCTGCTGCTCGGGGGCCTGGTCCATGGTGCTGCCTCTCGTGTGGCCCTACAGGGGAAGGCCGGCCCGCCCTGGAGGGCGGGCCGGCCGGTGTGCCGCCGTCAGGCTCCGAGGTGTCGGCGCTCGGCGGCTTCCCACGCCTGTCCCGCCCGGTCGGCCTCGCGGACCTCCCGGGCACGACGGGCGCGGGTCTTGGCCTGCCGCTTAGCGGTGGCCCGGTCGGAAGCGGACTCGCGGCCCGCGTACTTCGCGGCGGCGAGCTCGCGGTCGTTGCCGCCCTTGAGCCAGGAGAGGGGCTTCACTGGTTCCCCCTCGCCTGGTCCTTGGCGACCTGCTCGGCACGGTCGGCCTCGGCGCGCGCGATGAGCTCGGCGGCCGTGGCGTTCGCGTCCTGGTCCACGGGGGTCGTGTTGCTCATCAGCGACGCCCCCTCGGGGCGCCAGCGGCGACGTTGCCGTTGGTCCTGGCCATGCCGGACTGGAGGCGGGCGGCGGCGGCGCGGTCGGCCCGCTCGGCGGGAGTGCCGTAGTCCTTCTTCGCCTGGGCGATGAGGTCCGCGGCGGTCTCGCGGGCCATCAGCGCTCACCGTCCGTCGGCTGCGTCGGGACGGTCGGCTTCGGGTTGCGGGGGCTGGGGATGCCGGTGATCCGGGGGATCACCGGCTCGTTCGCGTCGTCGCCCCACTCGGCGCCGTCCTTGGCGGCGGTGCGGAGGATCAGGGCGTACTCGCCCCGGGTGGTGCCGGGGATCAGCTCGGGCGCGGCCTCGAAGGCGGCCTTGGCGAGCGCCTGGCCGCCGCCGCCGATGCTGCGGTCGGTCAGGCGGTACGCCTCCGCGCCGAAGGCGATGAGCAGGGCGACTGGCTCCAGCTCTTTGGTCGGGTTGTTCTCGGTGAAGTGGTCCGCGACGGCGAGCAGCACGTGGCCGACGGCCGCGTCTGCGCCCACGCGCGTCAGATCAGTACTCTGTTCCATGCGTCAGCTCCTGGAAGGCAGGTGTCTGGCGCGGCCCCCGGTCGGCGTTTCTGAGGCCCCGACCGGGGGCCGACTTGTACGTACGGACCCACAGCGGGAGCAGGTCTCGTGACACAAACCCTAGGGCTTGTTTTGAGGAGTGGCAAGCCCTAGGGTTTGTGTCGCGCGATCGTCCCGCACGGCAGGAAGGAGCGGGGCGTGGCCGAGGAGAAGGAGAGGGAGGTACCGCCGGAGGTGACGAAGGTGCTTGAGGCCATCGAGGCGCTGTCGGAGATGGAGGACGACGCCGCATGCACATCCGCGGTCTCGGAGATCCTGCGCCGTTGGCCCGACCTCGGGTCTCAGCTTCGGAGGCTTCGGGAGACGCGGGTTAACGCCCTTCGCGCCAACCGGCGGACGTGGCCGGAGATCGCCAAGATCATCGGCGACGTGACCCCCGAGCGTGCTCAGCAGATCAGCAAAGGGCTGAGCGGGGCCTCGCGCAAGAAGGCGGCCAGGAAGATCGCCGAGGAGCAGGCAGACACGTGACGCGGCCGAGCGGTCGCTAACCACGGCACGGCCGGCGCCCTGTCGGGCGTGGGCTGATGGTGACGAATAGCGGAGATTGGGCAGCATGCGACTGCCCGGGTTGGGAGACTGAAGGACATGGGGATGAGCATGAACGTGGTGAGCACGGAGGAGCTGCGCGCGGTCCTGGCCGACCCGCAGGTCCCGGTCGAGGCCCGGGCGTTGTTTGCGCTCATGGGGCAGCAGCGGCTGCGCGTGGCCGATGCCCTGTCGGCCGACGTCCGCGATGTCGACTTCGAGACCGGGATGCTGAACGTCGAGACACCGGTACGGGGAGAGCCGAGGACCGTTCCGCTGAGCGCGGTGACGACGGAGCTGCTGCGGCAGGTCGTCGGCGACCGGAAGGACGGACCGCTCCTGGCGGGTCGGGAGGGCACTCCGCTCTCACGAGAGTTTGCCAGCCGGTGGGCGCGCGCGGTGGGGCACAGCATCCACGACTTCAAGCCCGGCCCGGACAAGCCGGCGGGCACCGAGAAGTAAGGCGCGCACCAGACCAACAACGGCCCCCTGTCCGGCACTCGGTGGGGGGCCGTCATCATGCCCGGACGCTGTCCGTACGGTGGCAGCGGGGGCTTCATGTCGCCGGGGTGAGCGGAGCCTAGAATCGAACGTATGCACGATCCTCGCCCCCCGTCCCGCCTGGAGATGCTCCGGGGCCTTGAGCGCTACCTCCTCGGCGAGGTCGACCGTGTACGCCGCTGGATCGCCGCTGAGGAGGACCGCGAGCAGCGAGCCGCCCACGTGCCGCCGCCCCGGCCGGAGTGGCTGGTGCAGCTGGAGCTCACCGGCGGCCGGCCGCTGGCCGTGCACATCGGGGACTGCACGCACCGCGGTGCTGCGCGCGGTCGGCCGGTGAGCCGGGACGAGGCGCTCCGGCTGCTCACAGGCGGGGTGGAGCCGTGCGGATTGTGTCGTCCGGATCGGGAGCTCGGCCTGCTGTGACCCGCCCGGGCCCTGTCCGGATGCGTCCGGACCGGTCCGGACCCACGCTGTCCGTATGGCCTCGCACCCGCCGGTGATCGTCTACCCGCCAAGCCCCTCCGGCGGTCGGCGGGTGCGGGCCGACGGAACGATCCTCGGGCTCGCGTACTCGCTGCAAGACGTGGTGGAGTTCCTGCGGCGCGCTGGGCTGGAGCTCAACCCGGACGAGGCCGCTGAGTCCCGGCTTATCGAGTGGCGGGGTGGCGGCCCGGGCGTCTGGTCCGAGTCGCCGCCGTGACCGCGCGCGCCCCGCCGCGTTGGGCGGTCATGGACGACTTCGACCTGATGATGGACGAGCCCGGCGAACGGCTTCCGCTGCTCACGGCCGGCGAGGCGCGCGCCGCAGTGGCGCTCCTCGGCTACCTCCGGGACGGCGAGGCGCCGCCCGACACCGCGGCGTGGGCAGCCGAGCTCCAAGGGCGGCTGCTGCGCCGGATCCCGTCGCCCTGATGTACGCCCCGTGGACGGCGTCCCGGGGCGCGACGATGCCGCGCTCGCGCCCTACTCGGCACGCATGGCGACGGTGAACAGGAACTCCCGATGGTCGAGCTGGTCCGGGATGGGGACGCTGTGCCCGTTGACGCAGGTCAGGGTGACCGGAACGGCGGCGTCGTCAAGCTGCCCCCGGACCGTGTGGGAGTGGGTGGCGCGGCAGGTCGGGCAGGCTACGGCGGTGCGGTCGTGCCCGTAAGCGATCGGGCCGTGGATGGTGATCTCTGCGCGGTCCATGCGGGGGATCCTCTCGCGTGCGGGTGGGGCGCAGGTAGGGCGCACGGCGGTGCCGGCTTCTCTGACAGTAAGGCCGCGGCGCTTCACCAAGCGGTCGATGAGGAGGGCAGCGCGGGCGTGGGCCTGCTCGGGGGTCATGGGGTCGTGCCCTCTCTGTCGGAAGCGGGCGGGGGTTCGTGGGCGGCGGCAATGGCGGCGAAGGCTTCGGCGAAGGCGGCGCCCAGGAGCCGGCGGGGGACGCGGGCCCGGTACTCGACGCGGACACCGTCCGGACTGTCCGCCGGGTTCGTGTCCGGGGGTGTCCGGACGGTGTCCGCGCTGGTGGGAAGGGAGCCGCATTCTGTCGTCTCGCCGACGACCGGGCTTGTCCGGACGGTGCCGCCCCGGTTGTCCGGGCTGCCCTCGGACGTGTCCGGGGACTGTCCGGGGCCGGTCATGACTTGCTGCCGTTGGCGGTGTCGGGCCGCTCCTGAAGCGGGATGGGCACGGCCGCGGTGAGCGTCGCGCCCGGCTGGAGGGGGCCGGTCGGCGGGACGCGGAGCGGGCGGCCGGGTCGCGGCAGCCACATGGGGTGGTCGAGGCGGACCAGGAGGTGAAGCATCTCGGCGAGCTGGCCCGCCATGTACTGGGCGCACTCCGGGGAGAGGTCGAGCGCCCATCCGGCGTGGGACTGCTGGAGGGCGTACGCGATCTCCTGGACGGTCGCCGGGCGGACGCCGGGCGCCGGGTTCAGCGCCTCGTCCCACTGGTAGTCGCAGCGTTCACACTGCCGTTCCAGCCGCTCGGGGAGCGGGCCGCGCCGCTCCAGGCGGCCGTTGTACTCCTCGGTCCGGGGGTGGCCGATCGCGGGCTGGAAGCGGGTGTACGCCTCCAGGTTCGAGCACTTCGCGCACAGGGTCTCGCGCCCGGAGTACGGCGGCAACGGCCCGCCGGCCTGCTCGGGCGCGGGGGTGGTGACGGTGTCGGTCTGGGTCACGTTCGGCTCCTTCGACAAGTGGCGGCACCGCGCCGGAGTGCGGTGGCTCCTGGCACGGTGCCGCGGGATGGTAGGTGATCCGGCGAGGTCCGGTCCGTCAGTGCTGTTCGGCGTACGCCGGGGCGTCGGGGCAGTTGACGGTTCGACAGCCGTCGGCGACGTACGGGCCGTGGACGCAGCGGGCCCGGTTGTAGTCGGGCTCCCGGTCACGGAGCGGGGCGCGGCGGACCGGGTGGGTGGCCCGCTTGTGCCAGCCCGTCGGCTCGTCCTGGGTGTCCGCGTTCCACGCGGCGACCGCGGCCTTGACCAGGTCGGGGTCGCGGGGGAAGCACCAGCCGTGGTCGTAGCCCATGGCCTCGTTGACGTCGAGCGGGACAGCGATCAGGCGGATGTTGTAGCCGTGCCAGATCCAGACGTAGCGGTGGGTGTCGTCGGCGGCGAGCTCGTAGCCCTGCCAGTGCTCGTCCAGGATCGGCTGAGGGTGGTGCTGCATGGGTGCCTCCTCGGGTTAGGGCAGGGCGCGGCCGGTGCGCAGGACGCGGAGGATCTGCGCGGCAATGTGGGCGGGGTCGTCGGCGGGGGCCAGGAGCGGCGACAGTGGGCCGCCGACGGGCGCGTTGGGGTGGGCGGTGCCCCACGACCACTCGGGCAAGGCGGCGCCCCACAGCACGTACAGGTGCTCGCCCTTGGCGGCCGGGCCGGGCAGGCCGGGGGCGTGGTCGTCGAGCGGGACGACGACGCTGTGCTCGGTGGCGTGGACGCCGGCCAGGCCGGCGCCGGTGAGCGCGGCGACTATGGCGGCGGTGAGCGCCGTTGGGACCTCGTCCCACAGCAGCGGTTCGCCGTAGGGCGGGTTCACGGGCTTTCCTCCCTGGCGTAGGCCGGGCACGTCGTGTCGTGGTCGGCGCCCATGCTGATCCACCAGGTCTCGCAGCGGCAGCCGGGCGGGAACGCGGTCGCGTACTCGATCGCGGCGGCGTCCTCGTCGTAGTCGGGCCGCTGGTTGTGCCGGTAGACACCGACGATGTGGATCAGCAGGGCGGTATTCCGGTACTCGCGGTATATGGCCACGAGCAGAGCCATAGAGACACCGAACAGGGTGTGCGCGTACAGGTGGTGGCCGTCGTCGGCGGCGGTGACGCCGACGTACAGGGCGGCCATGTACGCCATGGCGTACAGGCTGATGGTCACGCGGCGGGCAGTGGTCACAGGCGGAGTCCTTCCGCGCGGAAGTGGGATGGTGGCCGGGCCGGGCCGCCCTCGGTTGGGACGAGGGCGGGCGGCGCCGGTCGTCACGGGAGGTTGGTGGGGCGCGGGGCGCCGCAGCTGCACGCCTCGGCGGTCAGGGGTGTGCGGTCAGAAGCAGCGGTCGCACGTGCAGTGCACGCGGACCAGGCGGTCGGTGCCGAAGCCGTCCTGGGCGAAGGAGGAGCGGCAGGTGAGGCCGCTGGGCCAGTGGTCGACAGGCGTACCGGCCTGGCACTGGCGGCAGTCGGCCGGCCTCGGGTTGCTTCGGGCCTGGGCGTTGACCTCGGTGCGGGACAGCGACGGCACCGTGTAGGTGGCCGTCTGGGCGCGCGGCACCCGGACGGGCAGTTCGGGCCGAGCCGATTCCTGGGAGCAGGCGCACGGGATGGCGTGACCTTCCGTGTCGCAGACGACCGTCGGCGCGGCCTCCAGCTGGTCCGCCGCGGCCAGGCACGCGGCGATGACCACCTGGTCCGGGGCGTCGCCGGGGAACTCGACGACCGCGCCACCGGGGCAGTCCAGCCCGCAGTCGCCGGAGTCGTTCGACACGGCCCACACGGCGCCGGACGGGTGGCGCAGCAAGCCGAGCGGGTCGGGCTCGTCGCCGACCCATCCGGCGGCCTCCAGGGCCTCGGCGACGTCGATGCGGCTGATCCAGGTCACGACGTGATCTCCAGTTCTTCCAGGGGCTGTTCGCTGTCGATGTGGGCGTGCAGCTCGCGCAGCCGGGCGAAGGCCCGGCCGTCGCGCTTGTTCAGGGCCCGGCGGGCGGCGGCGGGCAGGGCGCCCCAGCAGGCGCCGCACAGGTACAGGTGGGGCGGCTTCGGGATCCGGCAGGCCCGGCACGGGGTGGCGGTGTACGCGCCGCGCCGGGCCGTCACCGGTCCTCCCCCACCACTGCGGCGGCGTGGATCCGGCCGACCTGCGGCGTCAGGTAGCGGGCGAGGACATCGGCGGGGATGCCGCTGCGGCACTCGGGCCCGATCCCATACGCCTTCGACGTGTCGTCGCTCAGCGGCCGTCCGCACTGGCAGCAGCGGATGCCGAAGTCGGCGAACCGCCGCCCGGCCGCTACCGGGTCCGCGGCGATGACGGCGACGACCTGGTCCAGGTACGCGCGCCGCGACGTCGACCAGGCGGCGACGAACTCCGCGCGCGCCAGCCGGTCCATCGGGACCTCGGACCGGCGCGGGACCTTCGGCCCGTACCAGGCCCGAGTGGGCCACGGCTTGAGCGCGTTCGTCCGCGCGGTCCGCGTCCGACGCCAGTACGTCATCACGTCCGCGTCGTCCGGGTCGGGGATCGCGTAGTACCCGTCGGCGATGGCGTCCAGCTCGGGCCAGTCGATCGTGGGCGCCGCCATCAGGCACCTGCCGGGACGAACGGGAGTCGGCCGACTCCGTTGCAGCGGCGGCCGGTCGAGAACCCGGCCGCGTCGACGCCATTGTGCCGTCCGACCAGGCCCTCGCTGGTCAAGGCGTAGTCGAAGTGGCACACGGGGCACTCGGCCCGCTGGTACGACGGCCCCGGGCAGGGCCGCTCATCGGTCTCCATCAGGCGTTTCTCCTTCGTCGTCGTGGCCGGCCGGGAGGCCGGGCCGTCGGGTGGAGGGCTGGCGCAGGCCGAGCGCGATGGCGTGGGCCACAGCCCGCGCCCCGAACCGATCGGCCGCCACGTCGTGGCCGTGCTCCTCGAGGACGCGCAGTACCTCGCCGGGCACGAAGTCGTCGGGCAGCTCCTTGGCGGGCCGCCGCTGGGAGTTGCCGCACAGCAGGCACCCGTTCTCGGCCGACGGGTCGACCGGGGAACCGGGGTGCCGCAGGCAGCTGTTCGCCCGCGGGTTACCCCTCGCGGAGGCGACGAGCGACCGGGCGCGGTCGAGGTCGGCGGCGATGTCGGCAAGGGTCGAGTCGTTTACCTCGTGCCGGGCGGCGTACTCACCGAGCTTGCGCAGGGCGGCGCCCAGCGGGGGCAGGAAGTCGGGGTTCACGCGTTGCTCACCTTCAGTGCGCGCTGCTGCTCCTCGGCAGCGAACACGCAGTCGGGACAGCGGTCCGAGTCCCGCAGCCGGAACTCACGGCCGCAGGCGCAGACCCGCAGGGGCGCCAACGGGTCCTCTTGGGGCAACCGGGGGCGCTCTCGGCGCGGCGCGGGCACGGACTCCCCGCCTCCGGCCAGCGGCAGCAGGAACGCGCCCTGGACGCCCTTCGCGGCCTCCTTGGCGGCCTTCGCCTCGGCGTCGTCCGCCCGGATGCAACCGGCGCAGCGGTCACGGTCGGCCCGCATGATGCGCTGCCCGCAACGGCAGTACCGCTCACCGGCGAACCGGTCCTCGGGGCCGTCGGGCCGCGCAGCGGTCACGGCCTTCTCGTGCTGCTGGAGCGAATCGTCTTCGGCTTCCTCGCCCGCGCGCTCCTGTGGCTGCGGTACTACATCAGCCATCTCCTGGGGTGGTTCCTGGGTAACCCCTGGGTTGTTCGGACCACTGTGGCCCGAACCATTCGTGCCTCTGTGGACTGAACCCATACGTGCCTCTGTGGACCGAACCCCTTCGGCGCCAGTTCGTGCCTCTGTGGCCCGAACTTCGCCCTCCGAGTTCGGGCCACTGTGGCCCGAACTTTCGTCGTCCGACTTCCGGGGCCGAGCCGTCGACCTGAGATAGTCGGCCGCCGCCTCCCACGTCGGGCACGGGCACAGCACGAGCGCGTACAGCGTCGGCTTCCCCCGGCGCCGCTCCCCGATCGTCACCACCACGCCGGCCCGCATAGCCGCCTCCAGGTACCGCCGAGCGTCCTGCTCCCTGCACCCGGCGGCCTTGGCGATGTCCTGGATCCGGATGGGCTTCCCGTCGCCTGAGAACCGCATCTCACCGCTCGCGGACGCCATCGCCCGCATCGCGTACAACATCGTCAGGAACCCGCCCTTGAGGCCCTTCGGCATGGCCCGGGTCCACTTCCACGCCAGGGCATTGCCGAACTCGTGCGGCGCGCAGCCGGGCCTGTGCCCGCTGTCGTCCTGCTCGTAGCTCACGGCATCTCTTCTCGGTCGTGCCGGTCGGGTGGGTCTGGGCGGCGCCGCACGCCTCGGGAGGAGGGGGGCGGACCTTGATCCCTAATGTGTACACTAGCGTACGCTCGCGTACATCAGCTACCCTCTGCGTATGCCTGCGAACACCACCGCCGAGATCGGAGTCCGCGACCTGCGGACCCAGCTGTCCGACGTGCTGCACGAGAGCACCGTCCGGGGCCGGATCACCTACGTGACGAGCCGTGGCCGGCGAGTGGCGGCGATCGTCCCGGTGGACGTAGCGGAGGCAGCTGAGGCGGCGCGCGAGGAGCCGGGGGACGAGCTCTCGGCCTGACCGAGGAGAACCGCCATGGGCCCTCATGACCGGCCCCGTGCCTTGCGGCGGTAGGCGGCGAGGTCAAGCACGCCGGGCGGCAGCGGGCCGGGCTGCGCGCGCGCCTGGTCCGGCGCGGGACGTCGGGCCGCGCACGTCGCTACGTGGGGGATGTGCAGCTTCTCCCAGCCCATGCGGGGCAGTTCCTCGGATGGGCGGCGGGACCGGTACGTGCCCGTCCCGTCGCGGTAGACCGCGGTGTTGCCCTTCTCGTCCGGCTCGGGGTCGACGGCCATGCGCTTTCCGCTCTCGGTGACAGTCCACAGCACTGCGGCGCGGCAGACCATGCAGATCGAGCGCTGGGGCATCCGCTTCTCCTTCCTGGGGAACTGGTTGAGGCCCGGGGCCGGTTGGCCCCGGGCCGGGTGCCTGGGCGAGGGGTCAGATCGCTTCGTCGAGGAATTCGCCGAACCAGATCAGGACGGCGACGATCAGGCCGACGAGCCACCACCACGGCGGGGCGGTCGTGATGGCGTAGGTGATCGCGGCAGCGGCGGCACCACACCCGACGCCGAGGTAGAACCGGGCCCACGTGTTCACTGGCCGGCCGCCTTCCGGGGGCGGCGGGCGCGCGGGCGGAGCGTGACGCCGGCGTCGAGCAGCAGCGTCCGCGTCAGCCCGTACGACATGTCGTGCTCGGCGGCCAGGGCACGGATCGAGTTGTCGGCGGCGTAACCGTCCGCGAGGGCCTTCTTCAGCGCGGCCCGCTTCTCGCCCTTCACGCGCGGGCGGCGGGTCAGCTCCTGGCGGGAGCCGCGCCGCTCGGGGGTGGTCTGGTCGTTGCTCATGGGTCGTTCCTTCTGTGCGGAGGTGCTGTGTCGTACGGCCGGGCGTCGGGCCCGGCCGCGAGGGTGGCCAGCGACCGAAGCGACTCAGGCCAGCCGGTACGGAAAGATCCGGGCGGTCAGAGCTGGGCCTGGCCGCTGTACGCCCGGACGATGTGGTCGATCTCGGCGAGCGCCGCCTCTGCGCAGACCTTGTCCGCCGGCCGGCTGTCCTCGTCCCGCAAGTGCGTGGGGGCGCCGCAGTACCAGCAGGGCCGGGCGTCCTGCGCGAAGTGGTCGGAATCGGTCCAGTCGAGGAGGCCGCCGGGCGGCAGGGCCATGACCCGCTTGACGGGGCCACGGCTACGCCGCCGCGGAGGCATCGGCCTTCGCCTTCTCCCGCTCCTTGCGGCGCTGCCGCTCGGCCGCACGCCGTGCCTGGGCCAGGAGTGCGGCCCGCTCGTCCTCGTTGAGGCCACCCCACACGCCGTAGTCCTCCCGCGCCGTCAGGGCGTGCGTGAGGCACTTCGAGCGCACCGGGCACCGGACGCAGATCGACTTGGCGTATGCCTCGTCGGCGCTGGCCTGGGGGCCCTTGCCGAGGGCGAAGAACACCTGGGTGGGGACACCGAGGCACGCCGCGTCGTCCTTCCAGGTGCGGGCGCGCGGCAGAGTCCTGTGGTCGTTCGGTCGGGGTATGCGCGGCATGGCTGCTCCTTGCTTGCTGGGTGATTCCGGACGCCGTCCGGACAGGCCCCGCCGGGCGTGTCCGGACGGTGTCCGCGCAGGTCAAAGGCGTGGACTGGGGGTGAGGGTCGTTAAGGCGGGAGCGTTGTCCGCGTCGTCTCCGGACGTGTCCGGACGACGTGTCCGGCGGTGTCGGCCCCGGCCGGGAGCCAGGCGGGCCGCAATGCCGAGGCAGGCGGCTCCGGTGAGCAGCGGCCCCCACACGTCGGCGGTCGCCACCACGGCGTCGACTGTGACGATGTAGGCGAAGAACACCTCGACCCAGCTCATGACGCGAGGCCCATGTCGTCGCGCCAGCGGGTTACCGTTCGGGCGCATATCCCGAGCCGGTCGGCGATCGTCTCGGCGGACCGGCCGGCCTCCGTCATCACCCGTACCGCGCGCAGGACTTCGTCCGGCTGGAGGGGCGGGCACTCGCCAAGGAGCGACGCGGCACGCTCCACGGCGACCAGGTCGATGCCCTTGTCCCACGTCGCGCCGTACATCACGCCGTGCCTCCTTCGCGGAGCGCGCGGTCGGCCAGGTGCTCGCCGGCCACGCAGCGCGGGTAGTCGCACGTCGGCCGGACGTTGCCCTGGGGCTCCCGGCCGTGGTGCCAGCGGAACGCCAGCCGGTACGCCGTCTCGACCTGCCCGCGGTACGCCACCACGGGCGTGCCCCGGGCGCCGGTCGCACCCGTCCAGCGCAGGTGGCCGCCCTCGACCGGGTCGGTCCGCTGCTCGAAGGCGTCCTCCCACGACGTGCCCGACGCAGGCCGGCCACCCGTACGCGGCGCCGCAGCGGCGGCAGCAGTCTCCTCGGAGGTCACGGTCACCTCACCTTCTGGCGGGGCGACGGCGGAGCGACGTCCGTACGGTCCAGCGAGGAGACATGGCGGGCGACGACGAGCACGGTGCGCGGGGCCGCCGCGTCCAGCTCGGCGACGCCGTACTGCGCAGTGATCTGCGCGTCGTCGACCCACGCGATCGTGTTCCCGGCGTCGCAGACGTGCTTGAGCATGTTGTCGACGTCGATCCGCTGCCGGTCCGGACGGAAGAAAATCGCGCCGAGCGCCAGGTTCCCGACGAGCGGCCGCCGGAACGCGCGGCGCAGCTGCCACTGCGTGCGGGTCTCCGCCACCTTGTCCGTGTCGGCCTTGTACGCCCGCCCGTTGCCGCCGAACCGAGGGCGGCCCTTGCTCGCCGGTGTCCCGTCCAGGACCACCATCGTGAACTTCTCCGTGCCCGGGGCGAGGGCCTGGGCCAGGAGCCGGGCCCGTACGACGTCCAGCTCCGGCCCGCCAGCGGGCAGCAGAGACGCCGCGAGGAGCATCGGCGCCGAGTCCTGCTCGGGACCCCTCGGTGCCAGCCGCAGCCCCGGCCACTCCAGCCGCTCCCCCGCCGTGTCCTCGTTGCCCGGGATCGCGTCGAGATCGAGTTCGGCGAGGAACGTCCGCCCGGCCAGGTCGTCGGCCGGGATACCGGAGGCCGCCACGAAGGGCGCCGCGTCGGTGAGGAACGCGCGACGCGGGGACCAGGCCATGACCCGGACCCACACGTGCGCGCTGTCGGTGTCGCAGCAGTCCATCTGCCCGCCCTCCTGGACGGCGATGACCCGCACGACGGTCAGTGCATCGGTCACTCGCCCGTACCGCCGTCCGCGCGCATCGAGCCGGTGGGCACCTGGGAGGACTTCCGGAAGCCGGTCAGCACCAGCCGGTCCGGGGACTCCGCCAGCCAGTTCGCCTCGGCCTCCAGCCACCGTCCGGGCAGCGAGTCGATGTCCACGCCAGCCTCGCTGACGATCTGGTCCACGAGCACGGTCACCGGCGCCTCGGACCACCATGCGGAGACCGTGACCTGGGCGGTGCGCGCCTTCATGTCGACGTCCCGCACCTGCACCGCCGTCACCGCCCGCTCGTCGTCCCGAGCCGCCAGGTAGGTGTGCCCGAGCGGCGTGATCGCGGGGAGGCCGTGCACGAGCTGCGCCAGCCCGCGTACCTTCAACTGCGGGAACAGCTCGTCGGGGTCCTCGACGTGCGCGCCCTTCGCCAAGGCACGCAGCAGGTCCTCCTCCTCCGTCGCCAAGGGCAGGTCGCGGGCGAGCAGGGTGACGCGGACCTGCGCCTCCCGCCACGCGGCGGTGTGCCGCGTCGTCTCCGCCGAGCACGGGCAGTTCTCCACGGTGGCGCGGTGCTCGGGGTCGACGTGGCCGTAGCACCGCAGCACGCTGATCTGGCCGCGCTCGCACAGCGCCGCCGTGCAGCACTCGCAGCGCTCGCAGTCCGCCTGTGCGGGCCGTACGTACTCGGGGCCGAACGGCTCATCCATGGATGTCCTCCTCTGTGCGGGTGGTGGTCTTGCAGGACAGGCACCGGCGAGCGCCGGCGTCGCTTCGGTGGGGCGTCACCTGCCGCTCGGCCGGGCACCAGGCCCACAGGGGGCCCGTCCGGAACTCGGCGGTCGGGCCGTACCGGCGCCGGGGCACGATGGCCATGAGCAGCGCCACGAGGGCGATCGCCGCCAGGACGCTGGAGAGGACGTGGGCGATCAACGTCCCCACCCCTCGAAGCCAGTCCGCATGGCGGGGACGAGCGGCCAGTCCGTCCGCACGGACGCGACCAGGTGGGCCTTGCCGGGCGTCGTCGCGAAGTGCTCCCGCAGACTGGCCTGTTGGTCGGCGTACCAGCGGGCCTGTCGCTCGTGCAGGTCCTCCAGCGGCATCCGGCCCAGGTGCGGGTACGCCTCGCCGATGGCCACGGTGACGTCGCACGCGGCGACCGCGTCCGCGCCCGCGTCGTGGGCGCCACCGTGCTCCACGCCGTACGTGCGGCACAGGTCCTCGAGGCGGCGCGAGCCGCGCCGGTACCGGTCGGCATGCTTGTCCAGCACGCGCGGGTCGAGGACGAGGGGAACGGCCGCCGAGAAGAGCGACTTCGTACCGTGCCGCTCGGCCTCCCGCTCCAGCATCGTCAGGTCGAACGGCGCGTTCATCACGACGATCGGCGGGCCGTCGTTCACAGCCTCGACGAGGGCGGCGACGACCTCGGCGACCACCGCGGCGGCCGGGCGGCCCGCCGAGCGGGCCAGTTCCGTCGTGATGCCGTGCACCTTCGTCGCCCCGGCCGGGATGGGCACGCCGGGGTCCGCCATCCACGTGCGGACCCTGGCGGGCCGGCCGCCGCCGTCGTACGAGACGACGGCGGCCGTGACGATGCGATCCGACTCGGGGTCAACCCCGGTCGACTCGACGTCGAACCCGACGAGGGGCCTGGAAATCCAGGTCACCGACGGCTCCCCTTCCGGCCCCTGCGGGTCGTCCGGCGGGGCTGGGACCGCTTCCGGGCCAGCGGCCGGACGCGGGTCTCCTCGGGGGCCTGGGACTCCTCGGCCCGCTTGTGGGCCTCCTCGGCCTCCGCCAGGAGTCCGGCGTCCTCTGGGGCGTGGATCACCTGGACCTGCCCGGCCTCACCGGCCTCGTCGGCCTTGATGAGCTGCACCAGCTCCGCCGACATCGGCACCACCTTGTGCACCCGCCGCAGCGCCGACTTGGCCCACATGGCGTTGAAGTCCGTGTGCCAGAACGAGTTCTTCGCCCCCGTCTCCTCGGCCCGCCGGTACGCCTGGCTGTACTCGTCGCGGATCTCCTCGGCGTCCTCCCGCGACAGGACGACGACCTGCGAGCGGGCACCGGACGTCATCCAGCAGAAGGCGTAGGCGAGGATCGCGGGCCCGCGGTCGGCCTTCGGCAGGTCCACGCGCGGCCGGTGGGTGAAGTCGTCCGGCGCCGGGGCCGTCGGCTCGAAGTTCCACTCGTCGTGCTCGTGGACCAGGCCGACATGCACCGAACCGACACGGCCCGAGCGGTACATCAACTCGACGTAGCCCTGGTACATCGGCACGAACACCGCCTGGGCACCCTCGGCCTTGATGACCGCGTGCCGGCCGTCCGGCAGGAGACCGAACCGGGCGCACGTCAGGAGCGCCTGCAACAGGCTCGCCGGCGTGCACCGGACCAGGCCTGGCAGAGCGGCCCGTACGGCGGCGAGGAACGCCCCCGTATCGACGTGCGACGGCAGGGCCTTGGTGAAGTGGTCGCCGTACCGCTCCAGCCAGGCCAGGACGGCGTCGGTGGTCTCCCCACCCTCCTGCTGCTCGGCCGCGTGCATCTCGTCGGCCGTGGCGTCCTTCACGGTCTCGGCAGGCCGGACAGGCGCGGGGGCGGCGGGCTTGTCATGGGTGGCCGCGCGCACGCGGTCCTTGAGGCTCGTGAGAGCCATGATCAGATTCCCTTCGCGGGGACGAGGAGCTGCCGGGCGCGGTACTTCGCGTACACGTCGGGCTTCTCGGTCTTGAGGCGGTCGAGGTCCAGGGCGGGGACCAGGTGCGTGTACTCGGCGGCCAATTCGGGCTCGGCCTTGGTGAACCTTTTGCTGGCGAACGTGCCGTTGGCCTTCCAGGTCCAGGCCGGCTTACCGCCCGCCATGGCGATCTCGTTCTCGCCGGTCAGCAGACGCATCTCGTTCTCGACGGTGCGCAGCTGCTCGGCGAGAACCGTCTCCTGTGCCTTGAGCTCACCGCGACGGGCGCGCAGTTCCTGGGCCTTGGCGACGTCGATCTCGGCGATCGTCTCGGGCTTCGCGGACCAGAGCTTGGCCAGCAGGTTCGCCGTCGCCTCGTAGCCGTCGGCCGGGGGCGGGAACCCCTCGACGACGTGGCGCTGGTACCACTTGCCGCAGTAGTCGACGAGGTAGCCGATCAGCTCCTCGTCGCGCTCCAGGCGGTGGTACCTGAGCTTGTTGCCGCCCACGAGCGCGGCCACGTAACCGTGGGACCAGCCGCCGACCGCCATGTACCAGTGGCACTGGATCGCGGGGGCGTCCGGGACGCCGTTCTCCCAGTCGGACGCCTGGTACTCGCTGCGGTTCTTGCACTCCAGCGGCCCGACGACCGCCCCGTCCTCGTTGAGGACGTAGCGGTCGACGTTGGCGAGCATCCACCATCGCTCGGTGTGCACGAGCGTGCCGGGAGGCGTCGCAATGGGCAGCCCGCTCCGCTTGGAGAACAGCCGGGCGATGAAGTCCTCGATCTCGGTGCCGATTTCGGCTTCCTCGGAGTCCACTTCGACCGGCCGGCCGTGCTTGGCCTCGTAGACGTGGCGCGGGCTGGTGTACTTCCCGCCTCCCAGGCCGAGGATGGCGGCGATGTCGGAGCCGCCGAGACCGGCACGGCGGGTGGCCTCCCAGGCCTCGCGCGAGGCGTCCGCCGGGAGGAGGAGACGGGCAGTCGGCGCGTCCGGCCGACGGGCGGCCGGGGCCTGGGCCCCGGTCCGCTCGGTGGTGGTGATGGTCACGCGTCGTTCCTCGTGGTCGCGGTGGTCGGGGCGGCGTCGCGGGCGAGGGTGTGCAGCAGACTCGCGGCGCCCTTGGCGGACATGTGGCCGCGGCGGTTCTTCAGCTCGGCCATCACGACCGCGGCGGCGTCCGTGTAGCCGTGCTGATCCAGGAGCTGGGCGGCCTGCTTCGCGTGCATGCCGCGCCGCTCACTGGCGGCGGCGAGGATGAGCGCTACCGGGCCGTCCTCTTCGGCCGGGGCAGGAGGCTCCTCGACCACCGGGGCCGGCGGGGGCAGTTGCTGATCGCGGGACTCGCGCAGTACGGCGGCGTACGCGTCCACGTGCCCGCACGGGTTGTCCCAGCAGTCCACGACCAGCCATTCGCCGTCCTCGTGGAACCGGTGGGGCCGGACGGTGTCCCAGCCGCGCGGCCCGCCGCACACCGGGCACAGGGTGGAGATCGTCACGGTGACGATGCACACCCCGACGTACTCCCGCCCGTCACCCCGGTCACAGACCCGGACGCTCATGCGGTCCGGGAGCGGCTTCACCGGCTCGTCCCCGGCGACGTACCGCACCCAGACGGTCACCTCGTCCCCGGCAGGGGCGGCGTACGCCTCGAAGGCCCCGGCGGGGCGGTAGGCGGGGTACTTCGCGTCGCCGGCCCCAATGAGGCGGGCAACGGTTCGGGCGCTCGGGCTGCTGTTGTAGAGGCCAGCCAGCTTCCATGTGCCGCGCTCGGCGCGGGCGGCCTTGGCGGCGGCCTGGTGGTCGGTCGTGGCCCGGTAGGGGGAGCGCTTGGCCATCACTCGCCTCCTCGCTGGCCGGGGAGGGTGGACAGGGCGGCGCGGATGGCACGGTGGGAGGGGTGGCGCAGCGCCGTGCAGTGGCGGCAGTCGGCCGTGTGCTTCTCCGGCGCGCGCTCGCTGGTCAGGCAGCGGCTCGCGACCACGGAGGCGACCAGCGCGACGAACGCGGCGATCATCAGCGCGCCGACGAGTAGTTCGAGGCTCATCAGGCCGCCACCGCCGGGGTCTTGGGGTAGCTCGCCCAGACCTTCACGAGCACGTCACGCCACTCGGTGGCGAGCTGGGCGAGGCCCTGGCCGTCGCCGTGGTGCCAGATGGAGGTGCGCAGAACGGTGCCGCCGATGATCTCAGCGCAGCGGTCCACGATCTCGCCGCTGCCGTTCTGGCCGTGCTGCTCGCCCTGGAGGACTCCGACGGTGTCGATCGTCCAGGTGAGGCCGGTCAGTTCGGGGTGCTCGGTGAGGAGTTGGCTGAGCGCCGTAGCGGCGCTGGCCTGGGGGTTAGAGTGTTCGGTCACGGTCCCTCGATTCACTGGTGGTTGAGGTGACTGGGTGGGCGGGGACGTCTGGACCCGGCACGGTCCGGGCGGCCCCGTCCGCCGTCAGGCGCGCTTGCGTCCCTGAGCGGGGCGGATGGAGCGGAGGGTGACGGCGGGGGTCTCGGCGCTGGTGAGCGTCGGAGCGGCCTGGTTCAGCGCGGGTGCGACGGAGGCCGGCATCACGCTGCAAAGGGCCTGGATGATCGACAGCTCGCACTCGCAGAAGACGGCGTTCTCGCCGATCCGCTGGTGCGGCAGGCTGCTTATGCGGTCTCGCAGCCACCGCTCGGAGCACCCGAGCTTGTCGGCGGCCTCGCCGTACTTGTAGTTGCGGACGGTGGTGCACCGGCAGTACTCGCGCCTTGCGGATACGGCTGCCGCCCGGACCTGGAGAGTGCGGCTCATGCCGGCACCTTCCCGGCGTCCGGGACACTCGTGGAGGCGTCCGTCAGCAGCTCGTCGAGCGTCTCGAACCCGTACGCGTCCCTGATCGCGATGAGGGTCGCCACGGAGGGCGTGGTCTCCCCGTCGAGCAACCGGGTGATCGTCGAGTTTGCGAGACCCGCGCGGCGGGCGATGGCGAGGCTGGTGTCGTCCCCAGCGTCCTCAGCCGCCTTGTTGACCAGGTCGGTACGGAGGCGATGCCTGGACACAGTTCCTCCCTTCACAGTCGGTTGCAGCAGTGCAACGCGGTTGCTTGGGTGCAACCGTAGATCAGTCGCTTGCATGCACGCAACCAGCAACACGAGGGATTCCCGTTGTGAATTTCAGGCAGACCACTCCGGCGCACGCCTTGCCCCATCAGGCCTTTGGAGAAAACCGCCCCCGACCTGCACGATTGCACGCATGCAAGCGCTACACAGTTGCATGCACGAGCGCTACCCTCCGGGGCATGCGGAGTATGGAACCCCCCAAGCGAGAGACCGTGGCCCAGCGCTTCGGTGCCCTCATCTACGAGCTCGCCACCAAGGCAGGCTTCGACCTCACACCAGGGGCCGGCGGGCGGCAGGAGCTAGCCGAGAAGAGCGGCATGCACAAGAGCAGCGTCGGCCGCATGCTCGATGGCCAGACGCTGCCCAGCCCTGCCGCGATCAGCGGACTGGCGAGAGCAGTCGGCGTGGACGTCATGGACCTCTTGATTGAGGCAGAAATCATTCCGAAGGAAGACAGGCGCAAAACCGTAGTAGCAGATGTACTCTCAGCTACTCCACAGCCACAACCGCTCTCCCCGTCAGCGGCAGCCGACGCATGGGGCATCACGGATCCCATGATTCGCGGAATGCTCATCAGCAACATCACCCAGGCGATCCGGCTACAGCAGGATGCGGATCAGCAGCACCGTCCAGATACGGCGTCCACGGGGGACCCGTAGGCACGAGGCAAGGGGGCCGTCTATATGCCGTGCAGGACCACCATCGCCACACTGTGCGGGTTTGGCGCTGGTATCACCCTCACTCTCGCGGCGACGCAGAAATTCAAGCCCGAGGACGTAGGCGCCGTCCTCCTCTTCTCGGCAGGCTGCCTGATCCCGATGATCGCTGTCGCGCGGGTCGCTCTCGGCACTGTGAAGCGGTGGATCATCCGCCACGAATACCGCGTCAAGGGGCAGCTCACCGACCTGACGGCCACGCGGCAACGACTCAGCGAGGAACACGACCGGCGCCTCCGGGAGGTCGAGGCCCGTGAGGCGCGGCTGAATCGTTCCGTCGAGATCTACAACTCCCAACTGGTCCGGCTGGCGCAGCGGTTGGACGAGGCCCTTGCGGGCCAGCAGTACGAACGCCGCGTCCGTGCCGACCTCCAGGAGGAGTTCGACCAGCTCGCCACCGAGTACAACGCGCTGGTCGTGGAGGTGCTGCGCGAACGCGCTGCCAAGTTTGGTCGGGGAACCGGCCGATCCTCCAGCGCCTCGGCGACCAGCGGGTCCGCGGGATCCCCCACGGCCCACGAACCCGTACGACTGCGAACGCGCCTCACCGCCATTCCGCAACCGCACACCGAGCACTCCCGAGCAGCCGAAGGCGTCGGCGACGCCGGCTAGTTCCTCACAGGCAACCCCCCACGCCACCCCCCGCACAGAAGGGCCCCGGCAACTGCCGGGGCCCTTCACCGTTTCGACGGGCCGTCAGACCACCGACCCCTGTCCGTCTTCCGTCGCCGCCCGCGTCGAAGGGTGGTCCGCGCACACCCGCAGCGCCTCCGCCCGGGCTGCCGCGTACGCCGTCAGAACCGCCTCTCGCTGCGCGCCCCACGCGAACGCCTCGGTAAGCCCCCCGGGGCCGTACCAGGTGCGCTGGAGGGCCGCCTCGGTGGTGTACCGCTCCTCCCACTCCCACACCCACCCCTGCTGCGGCTCGTGACTCTCCACGCTGACGGCGCGCTCCGTGCCATCCGGCGCATAGCGGGCCGGCCCGACGGTCCACACCTGCACACGGCTCGGAATGTGGCTGCGAACTTGCGCCAGTCCGCCGACGACCGCCCGATGCCACCAGGCCGCCGAGAGCTGCTCGACTCGCGCGGGCTCTCCCCGGTCCAGCTCCCACTGCTCGGCCACGGCGGCCGCGTCCTCCGCGTCCCAGAACCCGATCAAGTGCGGCCCCACGTGGACGGCGTGCACGCGCTGCCCGTACGACTGGCCCGGCAGGCGCACCGGCTCAGGCTCGGCATTCGCGGGCGGGGGCGTGTCCAGCCGGATCTCCATGACCCGGCTGAGCGTGACGAGCGCGGCCTTGTGCGCCGTCTCCAGGAGGTGTCCGTACCGGTCCGACGTCGTCACGATCGACTCGTGGCCCAGGCGCCGCTGCACGTAGGTCAGGCTGTGACCGTCCGACAGCAGGGCAGCGACGTGGGAATGCCGCAGATCGTGGAAGGTGGGGAACTTCCACTCGGGCAGCAGTCCCAGCTTCTTCGCCTTCGCGACCGCCCTGTTCCAGCGCTCCCAGAACGTGCCGTACTTGATCCGCTCACCGTCCAGGCCGCGGAACACCAGCTCATCCAGTTCCAAGTCCGCGAGCCCGTAGTCCACGAGCTCCAGCCACAGGCCCTCCGTGATTTCGACAGTCCGTCGACCGGCGCTCGACTTCGGCGGACCCAGGTAGAAGTCGCTCGGTGTCCGTCGCTTCCATGCTCGGGTGACACGCACCTCGTACCGGCCCGAGACAGGGTTGCGGATGTGCCGGGCAGCCAGGGCGGTGATCTCACCCCACCGCAATCCGGTGCCGTACGCGGTCCGCACGAGCATCTGGTCAGACGCCCGGGGGAAGCAGCTCACCACGCCGGCGACCTCCTCAGGAGTCAGAAACTCCATCTGGTCGTCGCCCTCGTCGTCCCCCACCCCGTGGTCGTCGTCCTTCGGCAGCCGGGTCAGATCACAAGGGTTGCGGTCGCGGAGAGGCGGCTCGGCAACCACAGCCTCTTTCAGGATCGACGAGAGAAGCCCGTGCAGGCCCCGGAGCGTCTCCGGGGACATGTCCTTCGGTTTGCCACCGCCGCGCCGCACCTTCGTCTGCCGCATCTTGTTGATCCAGGCCCCGACCGTCGCTTTGCTGAAATGCTCGGGGCTCCGGACATCGCAGTGCGCGAACGTGGGGAAGAGGTACATCTCCAGGTTCCGGATGCGCTGCTTCTTGTAGTAGTCGCCGGCCGTGCGGTTCGCGATCGACTGCCGGGCGAAGTTGTCGAACCGGTACTTCGCCTCGTCGTCGGACTCTGGGTCGATGTACCCCTTGCCCTTCACCCACCCCGGCGGCCACTGGTGGCCATGATCCTCGACGGCCTTCTTGAAAATCTTCGCGGAGTCCTCGTCAAGGAACCGCTCGTGCTGCCAGTCGCCAGTTCTCTTCCCACCTAGGTGCCACTTCACCTGGTAGCTGGTGATCTCACCCGCATTGTTCTTGCGTGGAACAAGGGTCGCCATGGCGGGAGAGGGTACCCCGTGCTCCCACGGTGATCCCACGGCCGTGCATCAAGTAGTCGCTATCCGGCCGTTGTTGCTGCTCAGCAAGGGGATAAAGGAAGACGGCCGGAGCCCCCGCACAGTAGGCTCCGGCCGTCGGCTTTTTGGCCGTACGAGATCAGATGTCGAGGCCGGTCAGGACCAGGACTCGCTCGTACGTGTAGTCGTCCATCGCGTAGCGGACACCCTCGCGGCCCACACCGGACTGCTTGACGCCGCCGTACGGCATCTGGTCGGCGCGGTAGGACGGCGCGTCGCCGATGATCACACCGCCGACCTCGAGCTCGCGGTGGGCGCGGAAGGCGACCTGGATGTCACGCGTGAAGACGCCGGTCTGCAGACCGAACTTCGAGTCGTTGACGGCGGCGAACGCCTCGTCGGTGTTCTCGACCCGCTGCAGCGTCAGGACCGGGCCGAAGACCTCCTCGGTGGCGAGCTTGACGCCCTGCGGCACCTCCGCGACGACGGTGGGCTCGTACGAGGCACCCTCGCGCTTGCCGCCGGTGAGCAGCTTGGCTCCGGCGGAGACGGCTTCGTCGACCCAGGACTCGACCCGCTTGGCGGCGTCCTCGGAGACGAGGGGGCCGACGTCGGTGGCGGAGTCGGAGGGGTCGCCGGTGACCTGCGCCTGGACCTTGGCGACGACCTTCTCGACGAGGCGGTCGTAGACGGAGGCGTCCGCGATCACGCGCTGCACCGAGATGCAGGACTGGCCGGCCTGGTAGTTCGAGAAGGTCGCGATACGGGTCGCGGCCCAGTCGAGGTCGGTCTCGGAGGCCCAGTCGGCGAGGACGACGGCCGCGGCGTTGCCGCCGAGCTCCAGGGTGCAGTGCTTGTGGGGCACCGACTGCTGGATGGCGTAGCCGACCGTGTCGGATCCGGTGAAGGAGATGACGGGGAGGCGCTCGTCCTTGACCAGGGCGGGCATCTTGTCGTTCGCGACCGGCAGCACCGACCAGGAACCGGCCGGAAGGTCGGTCTCGGCGAGCAGCTCACCCAGGATCAGCCCCGAGAGCGGCGTGGCCGGCGCCGGCTTGAGGATGATCGGCGCGCCGACGGCGATGGCCGGGGCCACCTTGTGGGCGCACAGGTTCAGCGGGAAGTTGAACGGCGCGATGCCGAGGACCGGTCCCTTGACGAAGCGGCGGACCAGCGCGAGGCGGCCGACGCCACCGGCGTCGGTGTCGAGGCGCTGGGCCTCTCCGCCGTTGAAGCGGCGCGCCTCTTCGGCGGCGAAGCGGAACACGGACACCGCACGGCCGACCTCACCGCGGGCCCACTTGACGGGCTTGCCGTTCTCGGCGGAGATCAGCTGGGCGATCTCCTCGGTGCGCTCGGTGAGCCGCTTGGACACGTGGTCCAGAGCGGCGGCCCGGACGTGGGCCGGGGTCGCGGAGAACTCCGCCGTCACGGCGTACGCCGCGGCCACGGCCTCTTCGACCTGCGCGTCGGTGGGCACGCTCACGGTGCCTACCAGGCGACCGTCCCACGGGGAGTGGACGTCGAAGCTGTCCTCGCCGGTGGCCTGGCGGCCGGCGAGCCAGAAGGCGTGGGTGGAAGTCATGCGGATCCCGGCCCTTCGGATCTGTGCGGTGGGTCGTTGTCCCCTCCACGGTAGGACTCCGCCGGGGATTCGGCGTTTATCCCTCGTGGAGCGGCGGGCCGCGCGGCTTCGCCGCTTTGTCAGTGTCCGGAGACCGCGAGGCCGTGTGGTGGCCCGTGCGGGCCGCCCGCTGGGGGCCCCGCCCGGACCCGCGCCTCAATCGCCGGCGGGGCTGAAGTTCAGCCCCGTCGGCGATTGAGGCGGCGCGGGGTAAGGGGTGGAGCCTCGGCAGCGGCGCCGCAGGGGCCGTCAGGACGGCGCGGCGGTGGCCTTCAGGGCGAGCCACAGCTCCATGCGGACGTCCGGGTCGTCCAGGGAGCGGCCGAGGATCTCCTCGACCCGCTTCATCCGGTAGCGCAGCGTGTGCCGGTGGACGCCGAGGTCGGCCGCGGCCGCGTCCCACTGGCCGTGCCGGGACAGCCACGCCTGCAAGGAGGCCACCAGGTCGCCGCGGCCGGTGGCGTCGTGCTCCCGCAGGGCGCGCAGCGTGCCGTCCGCGAAGGCCCGTACCGCGTCGTCGGCGAGCAGCGGCAGCACCGAACCCGCCGCCATGTCCTCGTGTTCCACCATCGGCCGCCCCCGCCGCCGGGCGACGGCAAGGGCCTGGTCGGCCTGGGTGAGGGCTCCCGCCACGCTGCCCGGCCCGGCCGGCGCCGACAGGCCGATCACCAGTTCGTCCGGCTCCGGCCCGGCGGCCTCGCGCCCGCGCCGCGACTCCAGCGCCTCCGCGTGGTCCGCGCACGCCTGTACGGCCGAGCCTCCGTCGGCGGCCAGGACGACGAGCCTGCCCTGCTCGGGCACCACCAGCAGCGCCTCACCCGTACGGGCGGCCGCCGACTCCACCGCGTCGGCCAACAGCGCCAGCCCCTGCGGCTGCGCCGTCCCCGGCAGCGCCGGCTCGGCCACGATCAGCCGGAACGGCGTCTCCAGCAGGGCCCCGTACAGATCGCCGGCCACCTCCCGCGCGTGGTCCGCCTCCCCCGCCAGCAGCATCCGCAGCACCGCTGCCCCCAGCCGGGATTCGGCGTCGTGCAGCGAGCGGGAGCGCTCCGTGGTCAGGGTGAGCAGCGCCACCGCGGAGTGCACGGCGTACCGCTCGGCCGTGCCCAGCGGGGCCCCGGTGCCCACCGCGAGCGCGCCGCGCGCCCGCCGGCCGGTGCCCAGCGACTGGAGCTCGACCCGGTCCTCGGAGCCGCCGACCACGGCGCTCGCGGGCGCCGGCCGCTCGCGCAGCCGCTCGACGTCGGGGGTCAGCCGGGCGGCCCGCCGCGCCGCCCACTCGGGCGCGGCGGCGACGACCGCGCCGGAGGTGTCGTACAGCGCGGCCCAGCCGTGCACGTGCGCCGCCAGCCGCGCCAGCAGCTCGGCGGGGCCGTCGGCGGACAGCGCGGCCCGGGTCAGCTCCCGCTGCGCCTCGAAACCGGCGGTCACGGCCCGGTACTGGTCCGCCGCGAGCGCCGCGGAGACGGCCTTGCTGATCGCGAGGAAGGGGGTCCGGCGCGGCACCTCCAGCAGCGGCAGGTCCTCGGTCCGCGCGGCCTCGACGAGCCCCTGCGGGATCGCGTCGTAGTTGACGCCGACCGCGAAGCCGATGCCGACGACCCCGGCCGCGGCGAGGCGGCGTACGTAGCGGCGCATCTCCTCCGGGTCCTCCGCGTCGAGCTTCATCGCGGTGGTCAGGAGGAGTTCCCCGCCCTCCATGTAGGGGACGGGGTCGGCGAGCTCGCTGACGTGGGCCCAGCGCACCGGGGTGTCGAGGCGGCTCTCGCCGGCCCGGACGCTGAGCTTGAGCGCCGAGTGCTGGACGAGTGAGGCGAGGGTGAGCGGCATCGGTTACCAGGGGCCTTAACGGGAGGGGGCGGCGGAACACGGCGGGAGCGGTGTCAGAAGAGCAGCAGAAGGGCCGCTTGCGCTTTTCGCCGAGTCGTATGAACGGCTCCCCTCGATTCTGCCACCTCGTACGGGTTCGCTCAGCTCGGTCAGCTCGGTCAGCCCCGTCAGTCCCGTCAGGCCGGTCAGGTCGGTCAGGTCGCGCCGGCCGTGCCGGCCAGCCGGACCAGCAGCGGAACCGCCCGTTCCCCGCGGACCGAGGTCAGCGACAGCACCGCGTACCCCGGCGGCACCGCGTGCGCCAGATCCGAGGCGGACCACCGCTCCCGCTCCACCTGCCGCACGGTCACCGCGTCCGTGGTCACGGCCTTGCCGGTGACCAGCTTGCGGAAGGCGTGGATCGCCCGGGTCAGCGGCTGGTCGGCGAAGACCGTGCGGTGGGTGACGTCCCGCGTCTCCACCCACTCGGTGCCCCAGGCCTCGGCGAAGCGCTTGCCGTCCCAGGTGGTGACCCCGGAGAAGGCCATCCGGCAGCCGACCGCCCCGAGCAGCGGCGTGCGCAGCGCCTCCGGTACGTCGTCCAGGGTGCGCAGCGTCAGCAGGACGCCCGCGTTCGCCGAGCGCAGCCGCTGCACGCCGCGCACGGTCTCGGCCGTCAGGGTGTGCGAGGCGTCGTCGAAGGCGAGGAAGGCGAAGAGGGAGCGGTCGGTGCGGGCGGCCGCGGCGGCGTTGAACTGGGCGAGCAGCAGCCGGGCCAGCATGCGCGAAGCGTCGGCGTGTCCGCGTTCGGGCAGGTCCACGCGCACGCGGATCGGGTGCTCCAGGGCGCGCAGCGAGAAGGGACGGCCCTGCCCGGTGGTGTCGAAGCCCCCGACATTGAAAAACGTGGCGAAGGCGGGCCGGTCCAGCAGCGCGACGCGGTCGGCGAGGGCCGGGCCGGGGTCGGAGGGGGCCCCGTGCTGCCGCATCCGGGCGTCGAGTTCGCGCAGCATCGCCGACTGCCCGGCGTCCTCCAGGGCGCGCCGCAGGCCCGTGAGGGCGGCCGGCACCTGGTCGAGCAGCTCGCGCAGCTCGGGCACGGCGGGGAAGCGGCCGTGGGCCGCGCGGAACGGCCCGAGCAGTTGGGCGAGGGCGGTCGCGGCCCGGCGTACGTCGATCCCCGGGACGTCGCCGACGAAGGCGTCGGCGAGGAGGGTGGCGGCCTCGTCGGGGTCGGTGGTGCCGCCGTAGAGGTCGAGGTCGTAGACGGAGGCGCAGTCGCCGACGCGGATCACGACGTCGTAGGCGGCGTCCGGCCCGAGCTGGGCCCCCGCCGCGCCGACGGCGACGACGGCGGCCTGGCCGGCGAGCGCCTGGAGCGCGAGCGACTCGACGACGGGCCGCACCAGCCGGCCGGTCTTGCCGGTCCCGGACGGGCCGACGGCGAGGACGGAGGTCCCGAGGACCTCGGGGTCGAGGGCGATTCCGGTACCGCGGCGCGCGTACGGGTTGCGCGGGCCGTCCTCGACGGTGCCGAGCAGCACCTGCCGGGCCAGCAGGTCGTGCCGCGCCGCCCGCACGGGCAGGTCCCGCGCGCCGGAGGGGTGCACGCACGCCCCGGCGCCCTTGTCCCGCACGGCGTCGGCGAAGGCCCGCAGCCGGGAGGGATCGACGCGTACGGAGTCCCAGGCCCGCCGGATCCGCGCGTAGTCCACGTCGTTCATCCGCCCGGCCCCCACCTCGGCCCCGAGCCGATCGGCGACCTCCCCCAACCCGGCCCCCCGCACCTCGGACCACTGCACGGGGTCGTCCCCCGCCTCGGCGCCCGGCGCCTGGCGGGCCGGTCCCGGCCCGCCGACGTCCGGTGCCCGCCGCCCCCGCCAGCCGCCGAGGCGGGCGAAGTAGACGACTACGGGCCCGTAAAGCGCCAGGTAGAGCAGCACCATGACCACGAGGCTGCCCACTCTGCCCAGCTCGTGGTAGGGCAGGTGCCCGAAGAAGAGGTCATCGGCGGTCAGCGTCTTGGTCCAGATGAGCATGATCACGAACAGCCCTCCGGCGGCCGCGCCTACGGCACGGGCTCCGGGGCCGCGTGCGGCGACGAGCCGGTCGAAGGCGGTGCCCCAAGAGCCCAGTCGGCTGAACCACACGGCAAGAACGCCGGTCAGCAGCAGCCAGTACGCCTCCAGCGCGGCCGTGCCCCGCCCGTCGACGGGCCTGCCGCGCAGGTCCCACCAGTCTCGGGGGGTGAACAGCTTGAGCGGCAGGTCGGCGTAGGGGATGTAGCCGTTGGTCAGCAGGGACCAGACCAGCACGCACGCCAGGAACGAGATGACCGCTCCGCTCAGCAGCGACCGGTCCGTGGCGGGCTCGGCCTCCTCACCGTCTCGCGGCTCGTGCCGGAAGCGCCAGACGCCCGGCTCCGCGTGCGGCCGGGGAGCGCGCAGCCAGTCTTCGAGCGAGGGGCCGACGGTGGGCGCGTGCGCGGGCTTCGGCGGCGGCGAGCCGGGCGCGTGGGACGTCGGCGGATTGGCGGGGGGAGGCCCGGCCGGCCTTGGTACGTGGTTCGCGCGGATCGCCTGTCCCTCGTACGTGCCGTCGGTGTCCATGAAACCCCTGCCCCCTGCCAGTTCACTGCCTGCGCTGCGCGATCAATCTAGTCGGCGGCGGGGCCCGCGGGCCCGTACCCCGGCGTCATCCACAAGACACGCGCCGCCTCCCTCCTATGGCCGTCACGGACAAGGACACGCGGGCATCACTCCCGAACGGAGCATGCCGTACCCCCTGCCGCGGGCCTAGCCTGCGGACAAAGACACAAGTGCGTCCGAAAACACCCCCCAGGAGCCCCCTATGACCGCTGTTCCGCAGGAGCGCCGCATCGTCACCGCGATCCCCGGCCCCAAGTCGCAGGAGCTGCAGGCCCGCCGCCTCGAGACGGTGGCCGGCGGCGTGGGCTCCGTGCTTCCCGTCTTCACGGCCCGCGCGGGCGGCGGCATCATCGAGGACGTCGACGGCAACCGCCTCATCGACTTCGGCTCCGGCATCGCCGTGACCTCGGTCGGCGCCTCCGCCGAGGCCGTCGTGCGCCGCGCCTCCGCGCAGCTCGCGAACTTCACCCACACCTGTTTCATGGTCACCCCGTACGAGGGCTACGTCGAGGTCTGCGAGGCCCTCGCCGAGCTGACTCCGGGTGACCACGCCAAGAAGTCGGCGCTGTTCAACTCCGGCGCCGAGGCCGTCGAGAACGCCGTCAAGATCGCCCGTTCGTACACCAAGCGCCAGGCCGTCGTCGTCTTCGACCACGGCTACCACGGCCGTACGAACCTCACCATGGCGCTGACCTCGAAGAACATGCCGTACAAGCAGGGCTTCGGACCGTTCGCCCCCGAGGTCTACCGCGTCCCGGTCGCCTACGGCTACCGCTGGCCCACCGGCGCCGAGAACTGCGGCCCCGAGGCCGCCGCCCAGGCGATCGACCAGATCACCAAGCAGATCGGCGCCGACAACGTCGCCGCGATCATCATCGAGCCGGTCCTCGGCGAGGGCGGCTTCATCGAGCCGGCCAAGGGCTTCCTGCCGGCCATCGTGAAGTTCGCCAACGACAACGGCATCGTCTTCGTCGCGGACGAGATCCAGTCCGGCTTCTGCCGCACCGGCCAGTGGTTCGCGTGCGAGGACGAGGGCATCGTCCCGGACCTGATCACCACCGCCAAGGGCATCGCGGGCGGTCTGCCGCTCGCCGCCGTGACCGGCCGCGCCGAGATCATGGACGCCGCCCACGCGGGTGGCCTGGGTGGTACCTACGGCGGCAACCCGGTGGCCTGTGCGGGCGCGCTCGGTTCCATCGAGACCATGAAGGAGCTCGACCTCAACGCCGCGGCGAAGAAGATCGAGTCGGTCATGAAGGCCCGCCTGAAGACCATGCAGGAGAAGTACGACATCATCGGCGACATCCGCGGCCGCGGCGCCATGATCGCCATCGAGCTGGTGAAGGACCCCGCGTCCAAGACCCCCTTCCCGGAGGCGGCCGGCGCGCTCGCCAAGGCCTGCCACGCCGAGGGCCTGCTCGTCCTCACCTGCGGCACCTACGGCAACGTCCTGCGCTTCCTGCCGCCGATCGTCATCGGCGAGGACCTCCTCAACGAGGGCCTGGACATCATCGAGGCCGCGTTCGCGGGCATCTGATCACGGCATCTGATCACGGCATCCGATCACGGGAATCCGATCGAACGTCTAGAACGTGAGAACGCCGTGCTCGATCAGTACCGGCGGTAACGGTCGGGCACTGTGAAGAAGGTGTGGGGGGCCGATGGCGGGAGTGCTTTCCCGCTGTCGGTCCCCCTTTCGCTGCCGTACGGTTTCTGCAGATGAGTGAGACACCCCGCTCCCGGGAGACCGGGGGCGACACCAGTACCGGGCTTCCCCAGCGCCGCACTGGGCATGCGTTCGCGCACACTCCTCACCGATCGGACAGCCGTACGCCCCAAACCCCCCGGGGCGCACGGCAACCCGGTCCGGGCGGCCGTCCCGGAACCATCCCCCCTGTTCCGGGACGGCCGGCCATTCGGCCGGCGGGGGTCTTCCTGCCGGGCCTCTGCCTCGCGGCCTTCCCGCTCCTGGCTCTCGCGCTGATCACGTGGCAGGTCCTCGTCTCGGGCCCCCTGCTGTCCCCGGACGCGCGCCTGAGCCGCGCCCTGGTCCGTACGGTCCCCGACGCGGTCACCGAGCGCCTCGCGGACCTCGGCAACATCCCGGTCGCGCTGCCCGTCCTGGCCCTGGCCGTGGCGTACGCCGCCCGGCGCGGCAACCGCCGCGGCGCTCTGGCCGGGGCGCTGGCCCTGGCCCTGGTGCCGGCCCTGGTCATCCCGCTGAAGGAGTGGACCGCCCGCCCGGGCCCGCTCGAACCCTGGGCGGCCGGCTACTACCCCTCGGGCCACACCGCGACCTCCCTGGTGGCGTACGGGGGAGCGGCCCTGCTCCTGGGCCCGTACACCCGCCGCGCGTGGCCGCCGGCCGTCGCCCTCTGCCTCACGGTGGCGACGGCCGCCGGGCTGGTCCTGCGCGGCTACCACTGGCCGCTGGACGTGCTGGCCAGCCTCCTGCTGTGCACGCCCCTCCTGCTCGGCGTGCGGTGGGCCGTGACGTCCGGCGCGGCCTCGGCCGGCCGCCGGAGCGGCCGTCGCGGTTACGGCTGAACTCCCATCCGCCGAAGCGGTCCCGGTTGATCGACCAGGTCATCAGGGCGCGCAGGGCGGGCCTGGGCCAGGTGCCGTGAGTCCGGTAGGAGCCGCCCCTGTCAAGGCCTCGCGCCGTCCTTCCCGCCCCGCTCCCCCGCCACGGTCGCCGCCGCCTCGTGCATCGCGAGCTCCAGCACCGCCGGGTCGGTGAGCGACCCCGTGCCGTCCGGCAGCACCAGCCAACGCACTCCCCCGGTCGCACGTCCCACTGCCGGCCGGCGGGCGAAGATCAGCTGTCGAAGCCCAGTCCGACCCGGTCCAGCGCCTTCAGCCACAGGTTCCGGTGCCCGCCCCGGCTGTCGGCGCGGGCCAGCGACCACTTGGTCAGCGCGATCCCGGTCCAGGCGAAGGGCTCCGGCGGGAAGGGCAGCGGCTTGGAGCGGACCATCTCCAGCTCGGTCCGCTCGGTTCGCTCCCCCGCCAGCAGGTCCAGCATCACGTCGGCGCCGAAGCGGGTGGCTCCCACGCCGAGCCCGGTGAAGCCGGCGGCGTAGGCGACCTTCCCGGAGTGCGCGGTGCCGAAGAAGGCCGAGAAGCGCGAGCAGGTGTCGATCGCCCCGCCCCACGCATGGCTGAAATTCACCCCCTCCAGCTGCGGGAAGCAGGTGAAGAAGTGCTCCGCGAGCTTGAGGTACGTCTCGGGTCGGTGGTCGTGGGCGGGGTCGATCCTGCCGCCGTAGGGGTAGACCGCGTCGTAGCCGCCCCACAGGATCCGCCGCTCCGGGGTGATCCGGAAGTAGTGGAACTGGTGGGCGCTGTCCCCGAGCCCCTGGCGGTTCCTCCAGCCGACCGAGGCCAGCCGGGCCTCGTCGAGCGGCTCGGTCATCAGGGCGTAGTCGTAGACCGGCACGGTGAGCGGGCGGATCCGCCGGACGAGCGACGGGAAGATGTTGGTGCCCAGCGCCACCCGACGGGCGAAGACCCGGCCGTACGGGGTGCGTACGGCCATCCCGGCGCCGGCGGCGGCCAGATCCAGCCCGCGCGTGTGCTCGTAGATCCGCACCCCCAGGCCGATGCACGCCTGCTTGAGGCCCCAGGCCAGCTTCGCCGGGTTGAGCATGGCGACGCCCTCGCGGTCCCAGATGCCGCCGAGGAAGGTCGGGGAGTCCACCTCGGCCCGCACCTCGTCGCGCTCCAGCCACTCGGAGCCGCCTGCCAGGCCGAGGCGTTGCGCCTCCCGGTGCAGCGCGCGCAGTTCCTCGACCTGGTGGGGCTCGGTGGCCACGTCGATCTCGCCGCTGCGCTCGAAGTCGCAGTCGATGCCGTAGCGGGCGACGGCCGCCTCGATGGCATCGAGATTGCGGGAGCCGAGCTCCTCCAGCTTCGCCAGTTCGCCGGGCCAGCGGGCCAGGCCATTGGCGAGGCCGTGGGTGAGGGAGGCCGCGCAGAAGCCGCCGTTGCGGCCCGAGGCGGCCCAGCCCGCCTCGTGGCCTTCGATCAGTACGACGTCCCGCGCGGGGTCGCGCTCCTTGGCGAGCAGCGCGGTCCACAGGCCGCTGTAGCCGCCGCCGATGACGAGCAGGTCGCAGCGCTCGTCGCCGGTGAGGGCGGGTCGCGGCGCGGGCTTGCCGGGGTCGTCGAGCCAGTACGAGACCGGCAGTGCTTCGGAAAGTGATCGTGCAGCGGTGCGCATGGCAACTGGGGCCATGTCTTCCAACTCCCTACG
The DNA here is from genome assembly GCF_040611115.1 of Streptomyces sp. NPDC003038. NCBI lineage: Bacteria > Bacillati > Actinomycetota > Actinomycetes > Kitasatosporales > Streptomycetaceae > Streptomyces > Streptomyces sp. NPDC003038. The sequence goes on along the minus strand of NZ_JBEXNN010000012.1, from coordinate 42,271 downwards.
GAACTGTCGGCGGGCCGGGGTGCCGGCTCGCCTCTTCGACTACCTGGGCCGCGCCTTCTTCCGGCGGCTGCCGACCATCTGGCCGGCGAGGACCACCAGCACCGCGATGACGAACATCGCCGTGCCGATGACGTTGATCTGTACAGGCGTACCGCGCTGGGCCGATCCCCACACGAACATGGGGAAGGTGACGGTGTTGCCCGAGTTGAAGTTGGTGATGATGAAGTCGTCGAAGGAGAGCGCGAAGGAGAGCAGCGCGCCCGCCGCGATGCCGGGGGCGGCGATCGGCAGGGTGACCCGTACGAAGGTCTGCACCGGGCCCGCGTAGAGGTCGCGGGCGGCCTCCTCCAGCCGCGGGTCCATGGACAGGACACGCGCCTTGACGGCGGCGACGACGAAGCTGAGGCAGAACATGATGTGGGCGATGAGGATCGTCCAGAAGCCCAGCTGGATGCCCATGTTGAGGAAGAGGGCGAGCAGCGAGGCGGCCATCACGATCTCGGGCATCGCCATGGGCAGGAAGATCAGCGAGTTGACCGCGCCGCGCACCCGGAAGCGGTAGCGGACGAGCGCGAAGGCGATCGCGGTGCCCAGCGCGGTCGCGGCGATCGTGACCCACAGGGCGATCTGGAGGGACAGCGAGAGGGAGCCGCACATGTCGGCCACCCCGCAGGGGTCCTTCCAGGCGTCGAGCGAGAACTCCTGCCAGGCGTAGTTGAACCGCCCGGTGGGGTTGTTGAAGGAGAAGACGGTGACGACGACATTCGGCAGGATCATGTAGGCGAGCGTGCCGAGGCCGGCGATGACGACGAGATTGCGCCGCAGCCAGGCGAGGGGTCGACGCGCGATGGGATGAGACATTTAGACCAGGTCCTCCGTCCCCGCTCGGCGGATGTAGAGAGTGACCATGATCAGCACGATGGCCATGAGGATGAAGGACAGCGCGGCCGCCGTCGGGTAGTCGAGGATCCGCAGGTACTGGGACTGGATGACGTTGCCGATCATGCGGGTGTCCGTGGAGCCGAGCAGCTCGGCGTTGACGTAGTCGCCGCTCGCCGGGATGAAGGTGAGCAGGGTCCCGGAGACCACACCCGGCATGGAGAGCGGGAAGGTGACCTTCCGGAAGACCGTGGCGGGGCGGGCGTACAGGTCCCCGGCCGCCTCGTGCAGGCGGGTGTCGATCCGCTCCAGCGAGGCGTACAGCGGCAGGATCATGAAGGGGAGGAAGTTGTACGTCAGACCGCAGACGACCGCGAGCGGCGTGGCCAGCACCCGGTCCCCCTGGGTGATGCCCAGCCAGCTGGTGACGTCGAGGAAGCCGATGCCGTTGAGAACGGCGACCACGGGGCCGCCGTCGGCCAGGATCGTCTTCCAGGCGAGGGTGCGGATGAGGAAGCTGGTGAAGAACGGGGCGATGACCAGCACCAGCAGGAGGCCCCGCCAGCGTCCCGCCTTGAAGGCGATCAGGTAGGCCAGCGGGTACCCGAGCAGCAGGCACAGCACGGTCGCGGTGCCTGCGTAGAGCAGGGAGCGCACGAACTGCGGGAGGTACTGGGTGAGGGCGTCCCAGTAGGTCTGGAAGTGCCAGGTGACCTCGAAGCCCTCTTCGAGGGAGCCCGTCTGCACCGAGGTCGACGCCTGGTAGACCATCGGCAGGACGAAGAAGACCAGCAGCCACAGGATGCCGGGCAGCAGCAGCCAGTACGGGATCAGGCGCTTGCGCAGGGTCGCCCGGTGCACCGGGGGTTCGGCGGGGGCGGGCGCCTGGGGCGGCGCCGCGGTGGCGGTCACGCGCTCTCCTCGACCGTCTCGATGCCCGCGTCGCCCATCGTCCCCGCGAGCATGGACTGCGCGGCGTCGAGGCCGAAGGTGTGCTCCGGGTTCCAGTGCAGGATCACCTGGGCGCCGGGGACGAGGCGGGCGTCCCGCTCGATGTTCTGGGCGTACACCTCCAGCTCGGGGCTGACCCGGCTGTCGATGACGTACTGGGTGGAGACGCCGGTGAAGGAGGAGTCCGCGATCCGGCCGGCGACCTTGTTGCGGCCGGGCGCGATGGTGTCCTCCTCGTCGGCGTGGACCAGGGAGATCTTCTCCGGGCGCACCCCGACCAGCAGTTTTCCGCCCGTGGTGGGCGCGGTCGCGCAGCGGGCCGCGGGCAGCCGGAGCTGCGTGCCGCAGGCGGCGACGACGACGTCGCCGGACGCGCCCCCGGCGTACTCCACCGACGCCTCGATGAGGTTCGAGGTGCCGAGGAAGTTGGCGACGAAGGTGGTGCCCGGGTTCTCGTACAGCTCGGCGGGGGCGCCCAGCTGCTCCACGCGGCCGCCGTTCATCACGGCGACCGTGTCGGCCATCGTCATGGCCTCCTCCTGGTCATGCGTGACGTGCACGAAGGTGATGCCGACCTCGGTCTGGATCCGCTTGAGCTCCAGCTGCATCTGGCGGCGCAGCTTGAGGTCGAGGGCGCCGAGCGGCTCGTCGAGGAGGAGCACCTGCGGGTGGTTGATCAGGGCGCGGGCGACGGCGACGCGCTGCTGCTGGCCGCCGGAGAGCTGGTGCGGCTTGCGTCGGCCGAACTGGCCGAGCTCGACCAGTTCCAGCATGTCGTCGACCTGCTTCTTGACGGACTTGATGCCTCGGCGGCGCAGCCCGAAGGCGACGTTCTCGTAGATGTTCAGGTGCGGGAAGAGGGCGTAGCTCTGGAAGACCGTGTTGACCGGGCGCTTGTACGGCGGCAGGTCGGTGACCTCGCGGTCACCGAGGTGGACCGTGCCGGTGGAGGGCTCCTCCAGGCCGGCGATCATGCGCAGGGTGGTGGTCTTGCCGCAGCCCGAGGCGCCGAGCAGGGCGAAGAAGGAGCCCTGGGGGATGGTGAGATCCAGCGGGTGCACGGCGGTGAAGGCGCCGTAGTGCTTGCTGATCCCGGCGAGGCGGACGTCGCCGCTCGCGGTCTTGTCAGTCATGGGTGGGTCCCGGGGTTGGGTGGAAAAGGGGCGGGGATCGGCCGGGCGCGGCCGGACGGCGGGGTGGGGCCGCACGCCGTCCACTGCGGCCCGTCGCGAGGGGCTAGGCGCCGATGAGCTTGGCGAACTTCTCTTCGTACGCCGTCTCTTCCTCGCCGCTGAGGGAGCGGAAGGCGTGGGACTTGGCGGTCATGGCCTGGTCCGGGACGATCAGGGTGTTGTCCGCGAGGGCGGGGTCGATCTTGGCGAGCTCCTCCTTGACGCCCTCGACCGGGCAGACGTAGCTGATGTAGGCGGCCAGCTGGGCGGCGACCGGCAGCTCGTAGTAGTAGTCGATGAGCTTCTCGGCGTTGGCCTTGTGCCGGGCCTTGGCGGGGACCAGCAGGTTGTCGCTGGAGGTGATGTAGCCGGCGGCGGGGATCGCGTACTTGATGTCCGGGTTGCCGGCCTGGAGCTGGATCACGTCGCCCGCCCAGGCGAGGCAGGCGGCGAGGTCGCCCTTGTCGAGGTCCGAGGTGTAGTCGTTGCCGGTGAAGCGGCGGATCTGGTTCTTGTCCACGCCCTTCTGGAGCCGGCCGATGGCCTCGTCGTAGTCGGCGGTGGTGAAGTTCGCCGGGTCCTTGCCCTGGTCGAGCAGGGTCATGCCGACGGAGTCGCGCATCTCGGTGAGGAAGCCCACCCGGCCCTTGAGCGTGGGATCGTCGAGCATCTGGGTGACGGAGTCGACCTTCTTCCCGTCGGTGGCCTTGGAGTTGTAGGCGATGACCGTCGAGATGCCGGTCCAGGGGTAGCTGTACGCGCGGCCCGGGTCCCAGTCGGGGCTGCGGAACTGCGGGGAGAGGTTCGCGAAGGCGTGCGGAAGGTGGGAGGGGTCCAGCTTCTGCGCCCAGCCCAGGCGGATGATGCGGGCGGCGAGCCAGTCGGTGACGACGATCAGGTCGCGTCCGGTGTCCTGTCCGGCCGCGAGCTGTGGGCGGATCTTGCCGAAGAACTCGACGTTGTCGTTGATGTCCTCGGTGTACTTGACCTCGATCCCGGTCCGCTTGGTGAATTCGTCCAGGGTCGGGCGGGTCTTCCCGTCCTCGCTGATGTCCATGTACTCGGTCCAGTTGGAGAAGTTGATCTCCTTCTCCTTGCCCGAGTGGTCGTCGGAGGCCGCCCCCGTGCCCTCGCGCTTGGCCGGCGGGATGCCGCAGGCGGCGAGGGTGGACATGCCTCCGAGAGTGAGCGCTCCGACTCCGGACGCGCGCAGCAGCGAGCGGCGGGTGAGGGCGCCGCGCCCGCGGTCAAGGCTGCGTCGCATCGCGGCGAGTTGCGCCGGCGAGAGGCGGTCGGGCTCGAACTGCTCCATGCGCGTTGCCCTTTCGGGATGGGTGCGCCGCTGGTCACACGGCTACGGTGCTATCGGTCCCCGAAGACGGTGCGGTGCCAGTCCTTCGCGGCGACCGCGGTGTTGTCGTACATCACATGCTTGACCTGCGTGTACTCCTCGAAGGAGTAGGCGCTCATGTCCTTTCCGAAGCCGCTCGCCTTGTAGCCGCCGTGGGGCATCTCGCTGATGATCGGAATGTGGTCGTTGACCCAGACGCAGCCCGCCTTGATCTCGCGGGTGGCGCGGTTGGCCCGGTAGAGGTCGCGGCTCCAGGCGGATGCGGCGAGTCCGTAGGGGGTGTCGTTGGCCAGCGCGATGCCCTCGTCGTCGGTGTCGAAGGGCAGTACGACGAGGACCGGCCCGAAGATCTCGGACTGGACCACCTCGCTGTCCTGGGCGGCGCCGGTGATGAGGGTGGGGCGGTAGTACGCGCCGTCCGCGAGATCGCCCTGCGGGATCTCGCCGCCGGTGACGACGGTGGCGTACGCGCGGGCGCGCTCGACGAAGCCGGCGACCCGGTCGCGCTGCGCGTGGGAGACCAGCGGGCCGAGGTCGGTGGTGGGCGCGAAGGGATCGCCGAGGCGGACGGTCTCCATCAGTTCGGCGACGCGGGTGACGAAGGCGTCGTGGAGCGGGCGCTGGACGTAGGCCCGGGTGGCGGCGGTGCAGTCCTGGCCGGTGTTGATGAGGGAGGCGGCGACGGCTCCGTGCGCGGCGGCCTCCAGGTCGGCGTCGTCGAAGACGAGGAAGGGGGCCTTGCCACCGAGTTCCAGGTGCAGCCGCTTGACGGTGGCGGTGGCGATCTCGGCGACCCGCTTGCCGACGGCGGTGGAGCCGGTGAAGGAGGTCATGACCACGTCCGGGTGACCGACGAGGTGCTCCCCGGCCTCGCGGCCGGCTCCCGTGACGATGTTGACCACGCCGTCGGGCAGGCCCGCGTCCTTGGCCGCCTGCGCGAACATCAGGGAGGTCAGCGGGGTGAGCTCGGCGGGCTTGAGGACGATGGTGTTGCCCGCGGCGATCGCCGGGAGGATCTTCCAGGCGGCCATTTGGAGCGGATAGTTCCAGGGCGCGATGGACCCGACGACCCCGATGGCCTCTCGGCGTACGCAGGACGTGTGGTCTCCGGAGTACTCGGCGGCCGCCTGTCCCTGGAGGTGGCGGGCGGCCCCGGCGAAGAAGGCGGTGTTGTCGATGGTCCCCGGTACGTCGAACTCCGTGGACAGCTTGATCGGCTTGCCGCACTGGAGGGACTCGGCGTAGGCGAAGTCCGGCGCCTGCTCGGCCAGTACGGCGGCCAGCCGGTGCAGGGCTTCGGAGCGCTCGCCGGGAGTGGCGCCGGACCAGGCCGGGAAGGCCCGTCGGGCGGCGGCGACGGCCGCGTCGACGTCCGCGGTGCTCGCGAGCTCGTAGGTGAGGACCTCCTCGCCGGTGGCGGGGTCGACGACGGTGTGCGACTGTCCCGATGTACCCGGCCTGAGTTGGCCGTCGATGTACTGCGCGCCGTCTGCGAAGCGGTCCTTGACCTGGAAGCGGTTGCCCATCACGCTCTCACGCTCTCCGTAGCTACAGCTCGAATTGAGTGCCGATCCTGACAGAGGTGTGACCCCGCGCCAAGTGATTCCGTTGTTGCCTTTTGATTACGCGACGGAATCGGTCGACCATGTGTCGAGATGCACCCCAAAACCCGTACGCACTGTCAGTGGCGACTGCCAGAATCGCGTGCATGGAGATGATCGACAAGCTGATCGGGCAGGTCAGGCGTGGTGAGCGGGTGAAGTTTCTGCCGTTCTGGGGACACCGGCCGCAGCCGGACGGACGGCTGGGGCGGAGCTGCCTGAGCCAGTGGTGGCCCTCCGCTTTCACCGTCGGTGACGTCCGTTATGCCACCGCGGAGCACTGGATGATGGCCGGCAAAGCTCGGCTGTTCGGGGACGCGGAGGCCGAGCGGGCCGCGCTGGAGGCCAAGACCCCGGCAGCGGCGAAGAAGGCCGGCCGACTGGTGCGCGGCTTCGACGAGTCGACGTGGGAGCGCGAGCGGTACGCACTCGTGGTCGAGGGAAGCGTGCACAAGTTCGCCTCCGACCCCGCGCTGCGCGCGTACCTGCTGTCCACCGGGGACCGGGTACTGGTGGAGGCGAGCCCGCTGGACCGGATCTGGGGCATCGGCCTCGCGGCGGACGACGAGCGCGCCCTGGACCCGGCGCGGTGGCTCGGGCTGAATCTGCTGGGCTTCGCGCTGATGGAGGCGCGCACGCGGCTGCGGACGGATCCCGCCGGGGAGACCACCGGGTGACGGGCAGCCGCGTGCCGGACCGGCACCGGCCGGGACCGGCCGGGCGCGGCGGTCTGACGGGGCCGCGGACGCGCGTTTAATGCCTCGCGCCCGTCCGGGCAGGCGTCTAGCCCCTCCCCCGACCCGGCCAAGCCCTGGCAGGGCGACCTGTTCCGCTACGCCCTCGACCGCAGGCACAGCCCCGAAGACGCGGAGGTCCCGCCGGCAACCGCACCCTGGCCGCCCACCGCGCGCTGATGGAGCTGCCGGTCGAGCAGCGCCGGGCCCGGGTCACCGCCCCGGACGCCGCCGAGCGGCTCGCGGAGGCCGGGATGACCTGGGAGGCGCTGGCCGGATGGCTGCAGGGGCCGATGGACGCGGCGGCCGTGTTCGCAACGGCGCTGGCGCTGCGGGCCGAGGCCGCCGACCTGGTGCAGTTCGGTACGAGCAGCCGGGTGGTCGCGTACGCCCGGGGCGAGTCCGTACTGACGGTGCTGGAGAGGTTCGGGGATCTCGGCGGCACCTACACGGCCCGGGCGGTGAAGGAGCACTACCGGGCCCACGACCGGGTACTGATCGTCACCGACGAGCAGGCCGCCTCGTACGGCTACGGGGGCGATCCGACGGCCGAAGTGCCGTCCACGGTCCCGCTCTGCACCTGGAACCTGGCCGGATACCGGGTGGGCCACGCCCCTTCCGGCTCCGCGAACCGGCACGCCTTCGGCGGGCTCACCGATGCGGCCTTCCGCATGGTGTCCCTGATCGAGGGCGGCCGGGACGCCGACTGGCCGTGGGCCGCGTGAGCGGCGCCCGCCCCTCCCTGAGACCGGGTCAGGCCTTTTCGCGGACCTGGGAGTTGGAGTACGGACTCTCGTAGTTCGAGTCGTCCTCCAGCTCGCCCAGGTCCTCCAGCATGAACCCGGTGAGCAGGAGCGCCGTCATCAGGGCGCCCAAGGCGATGCCGAGCGCGCCCATGATGATGCCGGCCAGTGCCGCCCCGCCGTTGTCGGCCTGGCCTCGGTTCGCCTTGCCGTGACCGAGGGCGCCGAAGACGACCGCGCCGATGCCGAGCGGGACGGCCAGGAAGCCGGTCACGCACCCGAGCACGGCGACCATGGCCACGATGCCGAGGACGAGGGCGGTGGTGCCGAAGCCGTTGCTCGGCTGCGCCCCGTAGGCCGGGTACGAGGCGTGGCCCGGGTACGACGCGTGGCCTGGGTATCCGGGGTAGCCGTAGCCCTGCTGGGCAGGCGGCTGAGCGGGGTAGCCGTAGCCGCCGGGGTCCTGCTGGGCCGGATAGCCGTACGCCGCCACCGCAGGCCCGGGTATCGCGGTCTCAGCGGACGGGCCCTGGGCGTGCGGAGTGTGAGCGGGCGGGGTTTGAGCGGACGGATACATTCCGGCCGTCGGCGTGCCGGGCCCGGGCGGCTCGGCCCCCGGCATCCCCGCGAGCGTCGGCTGGTCGTGCACGGACGGCGAACCCGACATGCCCGGCGCCCCCCGCGACTTGCCGAGATCCACGGCAGGGCGCTCCGGCGGCGCCCACGGGTCTCTCGGCTCAGGGCTGTGTTCGGTCATGCGGCGCCCCCCTCTCGTACAGCCATGCTAAGTGCTGCCACCGACCGTCACGGGGGCCTGCCTACGATGAAGCCCGACCCGACCGCACCCTTGTCCCCCGGAGGCACCTTCATGACCGACCTGCACCCCTTCATCGCGGGGCTGCCCAAGGCCGAACTGCACGTGCACCACGTCGGATCGGCCTCCCCGCGCATCGTGGCCGAACTCGCCTCCCGGCACCCGGATTCGAAGGTCCCCACCGACCCCGACGCGCTCGCCGACTACTTCACCTTCACGGACTTCGCGCACTTCATCGAGGTCTACCTGTCGGTCGTGGACCTGGTCCGCACCCCTGAGGACGTCCGCCTGCTGACCTTCGAGGTCGCCCGCGACATGGCCCGGCAGAACATCCGTTACGCCGAGCTGACGATCACCCCGTACTCCTCCACCCGCCGCGGCATCGAGGAGACGGCCTTCATGGCCGCCATCGAGGACGCCCGCAAGGCCGCCGAGGCCGAGCTCGGCGTCATCCTGCGCTGGTGCTTCGACATCCCCGGCGAGGCCGGCCTGGAGGCCGCCGAGGAGACCACTCGCCTCGCCGTCGACCTGCGCCCCGAGGGCCTGGTCTCCTTCGGCCTCGGCGGCCCCGAGATCGGTGTCCCGCGCCCGCAGTTCAAGCCGTACTTCGACCGGGCCCGGGCGGCCGGCCTGCACAGCGTGCCGCACGCCGGCGAGACCACCGGCCCGGAGACGGTCTGGGACGCCATCCGCGAGCTCGGCGCCGAGCGCATCGGCCACGGCACCAGCGCCGCCCAGGACCCGGAGCTCCTCGCCCACCTCGCCGAGCACCGCATCGCGGTGGAGGTCTGCCCGACCTCCAACATCGCCACCCGCGCCGTCACCGACCTCGACCGGCACCCGGTCAAGGAGATGGCCGCGGCGGGCGTGCTCGTCACCATCAACAGCGACGACCCGCCGATGTTCGGCTCCGACCTCAACAACGAGTACGCGGTGGCCGCCCGCCTCCTCGACCTCGACGAACGCGGTCTCGCGCAGCTGGCGAAGAACGCCGTCGAGGCCTCCTTCCTGGACCCGGCCGGCAAGGCGAAGCTGGCCGCGGAGATCGACGCGTACACCGCCGAATGGCTCGCGCGCTGACGTCCCCTTTTATCCCGCCGGCCCCCGAGAATGAGGGCCATGCGCACCCTGACTGTCGTCGGCCACCGCGGCGATCCCTACCGTGCCCGCGAGAACACCCTGTCCTCGATCCGCTCCGCCTTCGCCCGTGGGGCGGACGCGGTGGAGGTCGACGTACGGCTGACCCGCGACGGGGTACCGGTCCTCCTCCACGACGAGACGCTCAAGCGGCTGTGGGGCCATGACGTGCGCCTCGACGCCGTCACGGCCCCGCAGCTGAAGGAACTGGCGCAGGGCGGGATCCCGACCCTGCGCGACGCCTTGATGGCGGCGGGCGCCGGGCGGCTGATGATCGACCTGCCGGGCGCCACGCACGAGGCCGTACGGACCGTCGTCGGCCAGGTGCGCGAGTGCGGGGCGCGCGAGCGGACGTACTACTGCGCCGGCCCTCACACCATGCTGGCCGTGCGCGCCGCCGATCCGGGCGCCGAGATCGCGCTGACCTGGACCACGCTGTCGCCGCCGCGCCGCGTCCTGATCGACGCGGTGGCGCCGCGTTGGCTCAACTACCGCTTCGGGCTGGTCGGCCGGGAGCTGACGGACGCACTCCACCGGGACGGACTGCTGGTGTCGGCCTGGACGGCGGACACCCGGCGGACGATGCGCAAACTGGTCGCGGCCGGGGTGGACTCGGTCACCACGAACCGTGTGGACGTGCTGGCCGCCGTACGGGCCGAGTCCGGGCGATGACACGCACGCCGGCCGCGCGGCTGTCGCGGGGCCGGGCCGTGACGCGTGGACAGCGGTCCTGACGCTGCCGGCGCAGCCGGCCGTCACGATGCCGTTCGTCCTTGAACGGGTTCGCCGGGGCGCGAAAGAGGGCGGGCGGTGGACATGCCGTCCACCGCCCGCCCCCTCACCTCAGCGCCGGCCGCGATCAGCCGCCGAGCGAGGTCATCACGTGCTTGATGCGCGTGTAGTCCTCGAAGCCGTAGGCCGAAAGGTCCTTGCCGTAGCCGGACTTCTTGAAGCCGCCGTGCGGCATCTCGGCGACGAGCGGGATGTGGGTGTTGATCCACACGCAGCCGAAGTCGAGGTTCTTGGACATCCGCATCGCGCGGCCGTGGTCCTTGGTCCACACGGAGGAGGCGAGGGCGAACTCGACGCCGTTCGCGTACTCCAGGGCCTGGGCCTCGTCCGTGAAGGACTGGACGGTGATGACGGGGCCGAAGACCTCGTTCTGGATGATCTCGTCGTCCTGCTTGAGGCCTGAGACCACGGTCGGGGCGTAGAAGTAGCCCTTCTCGCCCACCTGGTGGCCGCCCGCCTCGACCTTGGCGTGCGCGGGGAGGCGCTCGATGAAGCCCGCGACCTGCTTGAGCTGGTTCGGGTTGTTCAGCGGGCCGTAGAGCACGTCCTCGTCGTCCGGCTGGCCGGTCTTGGTGTCGGCGGCGGCCTTGGCGAGCGCGGCCACGAACTCGTCGTGGATCGACCGGTGCACGAGCACGCGGGTGGCGGCGGTGCAGTCCTGACCGGCGTTGAAGTAGCCGGCGACCGCGATGTCCTCGACGGCCTTGGCGATGTCGGCGTCCTCGAAGACCACGACCGGCGCCTTGCCGCCGAGCTCCAGGTGGACGCGCTTGACGTCCTTCGAGGCGCTCTCGGCGACCTGCATGCCCGCGCGGACCGAGCCGGTGATGGAGGCCATCGCCGGGGTGGAGTGCTCGACCATGGCCTTGCCGGTCTCGCGGTCACCGCAGATGACGTTGAAGACGCCCTTCGGCAGGACCGAGTCGATGATCTCCGCCATCAGGACGGTGGAGGCCGGGGTGGTGTCCGAGGGCTTGAGCACCACGGTGTTGCCCGCGGCGATGGCCGGGGCGAACTTCCACACGGCCATCATCATCGGGTAGTTCCACGGCGCGACCTGGGCGCAGACACCGACCGGCTCGCGGCGGATGATCGAGGTCATCCCCTCCATGTACTCGCCGGCCGAGCGGCCTTCCAGCAGACGGGCCGCGCCCGCGAAGAAGCGGATCTGGTCCACCATCGGCGGCAGCTCCTCGCTGGCCGTCAGGCCCAGCGGCTTGCCGGTGTTCTCCGACTCGGCGGCGACGAGCTCGTCCGCGCGGGCCTCGAAGGCGTCCGCGATCTTCAGCAGTGCCTTCTGCCGCTCCGCGGGCGTGGTGTCGCGCCAGCCCGGGAACGCGGCCGCGGCGGCGGCCATGGCCGCGTCGACATCGGCCTGGCCGGAGAGCGGGGCGGTGGCGTACGCCTCGCCGGTGGCGGGGTTGACCACCTCGGTGGTCCGACCGTCGGCGGCGTCCTTGAACTCTCCGCCGATGTAGTTGCGCAGACGACGCAGTTCGGTGGTCACTACAGCCACACTCCTGATCACATGTCCAATGGTTGAGACGATCCCCAAGCCTAGCGTCTCGGCGGATGCTTTCGACAGGGCCAGATGCCACGAACTACGAAATCAGTGAGATCACCGTCGCCAAACAACGGATTTCATCGATTCCGTCTTGCGGAACAGACGACTCCTCGTGCACAGTGAGGTCGTGGTCAGTCGAAGCGCAGATTCCAGGAACAGACAACCGTCCCCTTCGGTCGATGCTGTGTCCCTGGCGATCATCGAGCAACTGCAGGAGGACGGTCGCCGTCCCTACGCAGCGATCGGGAAGGCCGTCGGCCTCTCCGAGGCAGCGGTGCGCCAGCGCGTGCAGAAGTTGCTCGACCAGGGCGTCATGCAGATCGTCGCCGTCACCGACCCGCTCACCGTGGGGCTGCGGCGCCAGGCGATGGTCGGCATCAACGTCGAGGGAGACCTCGACCCCGTGGCCGACGCTCTGACCGCGATGGCCGAGTGCGAGTACGTGGTGATGACCGCGGGCTCGTTCGACCTGATGGTGGAGATCGTCTGCGAGGACGACGACCACCTGCTCGAAACGATCAACAAGAAGATCCGCACGCTCCCCGGCGTGCGATCAACCGAAAGCTTCGTTTACCTGAAGCTGAAGAAGCAGACCTACATGTGGGGAACTCGATAGCCCGTGAGCCAGGACCTCTCCAAAACCGCGTACGACCACCTGTGGATGCACTTCACCCGCATGTCGTCCTACGAGAACGCCCCCGTCCCCACCATCGTGCGTGGTGAGGGCACCTACATCTGGGACGACAAGGGCAAGCGCTACCTCGACGGTCTCGCCGGACTGTTCGTGGTCAACGCCGGTCACGGCCGCAAGGAACTGGCCGAGGTCGCGTACAAGCAGGCGCAGGAACTCGCCTTCTTCCCCATTTGGTCGTACGCGCACCCCAAGGCCGTGGAGCTCGCCGCGCGCCTCGCCGACTACGCCCCGGGCGACCTGAACAAGGTCTTCTTCACCACCGGTGGCGGCGAAGCCGTCGAGACCGCCTGGAAGCTCGCCAAGCAGTACTTCAAGCTCCAGGGCAAGCCCACCAAGTACAAGGTCATCTCGCGTGCGGTCGCCTACCACGGCACCCCGCAGGGCGCCCTGTCCATCACGGGCCTGCCGGCCCTGAAGGCCCCCTTCGAGCCGCTGGTCCCCGGTGCGCACAAGGTCGTGAACACCAACATCTACCGTGCCCCGATCTACGGCGACGACCCCGAGGCCTACGGCCGCTGGTGCGCCGACCAGATCGAGCAGGAGATCCTCTTCGAGGGCGCCGACACCGTCGCGGCCGTCTTCCTGGAGCCGGTGCAGAACGCAGGCGGCTGCTTCCCGCCGCCGCCCGGGTACTTCCAGCGGGTCCGCGAGATCTGCGACGAGTACGACGTGCTGCTGGTCTCCGACGAGACGATCTGCGCGTTCGGCCGCCTCGGCACGATGTTCGCCTGTGACAAGTTCGGCTACGTCCCGGACATGATCACCTGCGCCAAGGGCATGACCTCGGGCTACTCCCCGATCGGCGCCTGCATCATCTCCGACCGCCTCGCGGAGCCGTTCTACAAGGGCGACAACACCTTCCTGCACGGCTACACCTTCGGCGGACACCCGGTGTCCTCCGCGGTGGCGCTCGCCAACCTCGACATCTTCGACAAGGAAGGCCTCAACCAGCACGTGCTGGACCACGAGGACGCCTTCCGCGCGACGCTGGAGAAGCTGCACGACCTGCCGATCGTCGGCGACGTCCGCGGCAACGGGTACTTCTACGGCATCGAGCTCGTCAAGGACAAGGTCACCAAGGAGTCCTTCACGGACGAGGAGACGGAGCGCGTGCTCTACGGCTTCCTCTCCAAGGCGCTCTTCGAGAACGGCCTGTACTGCCGGGCCGACGACCGCGGTGACCCGGTCATCCAGCTCGCGCCGCCGCTGATCGCGGACCAGGGCACCTTCGACGAGATCGAAGGCATCCTGCGCTCCGTGCTCACCGAGGCGTGGACCAAGCTCTAGGCACCGGTCCCGCCCACAGCTCCACCCCGTTTCACCGGCTCCACCACACGGCCCGGATCCTCCGTTCGAGTGAGAACGTGAGGGTCCGGGCCGTGTGCTGTCGGTCGACAAGACGTTCATCTCTTTACATCTCTGTACGACGCCAGTGACCGATCGGCCTCCGCCTTCGTTCCCCCGGACGGGGGAGCCGGGCTGGTCCAAGTCCCGATCCGCAGTCGAACCGAAGAGGTGTACGCCATGGTGGCCCCACCGGACAACGATGTGCTCTGGGCACGCTCCCTGCACTACTCCCACAGGGGGTCCCCCCGGACGAAGTCTGGGGGAGGCTCGCCCGGCCTCATCGGCGTCTCCGTCGGAGTCCGCCAGGGCGAGATCCTGGCCCTGACCGGACCGCGCGGCAGCGGCAAGACCACGCTGCTGCGCTGCCTGTCCGGCCAGTTCCAGCCCGAACAGGGCGAGGTCTGGTTCAACAGCGTGCCCGTGCACACCATGGGCGCCCTGGCCCGTGAACGGCTGCGCCGCGACCGGTTCGGCTGGATCGGCCCCGAGCCCCAGCTGCTGCCCGAGCTGAAGGTCTGGGAGAACGCGGCCCTGCCGCTGCTGATCGCCGGTGCCTCGCACCGCAGCGCCAAACACGCCGCCTGCGAATGGCTGGGCCGCCTCGACATCGGCGGCTGCGCCCGCAAGCGCCCTTCCGCCCTCACCCGGGCCGAGTCTCAGCGCGTCGCCCTGGCCCGGGCCCTGGTCAACGAGCCCGCGGTGATCTTCGCCGACGAGCCCACGGCCCCGCTGCACCGCGCCGAGCGCGCCCTGCTGCTGCGGACCCTGACCACCGCGGCCCGCTCCCACGAGATCACCGTGCTGCTGGCCACCGACGACGAGGACACCGCGGCCGCCGCCGACCGCCGGTTCGCCCTGATCGACGGCCGACCCGCCGCAGCCGCGGCCGCGGCCGACTCCCCGGCCGCCGAGACCCCGGCCGCCGAGACCCCGGAGGGCCAAGCCGCGTGCTCGCTCTCCGCCTAGCCCGCGGCTCCCGGCCGCTCGTCCAGCTGCGCCGGCTGCTGGTGGCCGCCGCCTCGGCCGGTACCGGGTTCCTGCTGCTCTACGTGCTCGTCGGGGCCGTGGTCCAGCCCGCCGGATCGTTCCCGCGGCTGCTGTGGACCCTGGTCCCCGTGGCCGCCACCGTCCAGTTCGCCGTCGCCGTGGCCCGGACCGACCCGGCGACCCGGCCGCGCGAGGGCCTGGACGCCGCCGGGCTGGGGCCCGTACGCCTCACCCTCGTCGCGGCGGTCTCCACCGCCATCGCCGCCACCCTGGGCAGCGCCCTGGCCCTGGCCGCCTTCCTCCACCTGCGCGGGGACCTGACCGGGCTGCCCTTCGACGGAGCCGGCGCCGAGCTGCTCCACGCCGACCAGCCGCTGCCCCTGGCCGGCGCCCTCACCCTGCTGGCCCTGGTGCCGCTGGTCTCCTCCGCCGCGACGGTTCTCGCCCTGCGCCCCCGGCCGCCCCGGCCACCCGCCCCGCAGTCCGGCGTGCCCTGGGGCGTCGCCCTCACCGCGTGCGGGCTCGCCGTCGAGGTCTACGCGGGCCGTGGCAGCGCCGGGATGCTCGCCGGCTGGACACTGACCGCGATCGGGCTCGCCCTCGCCGGACCGGGCCTGGCCTACGCCTGCGGGACGCTGGTACAGGCCGTACGCCCCGGCGCGCTGCGGCTGCTGGCCGGACGGGCCCTCCAGGAGGAGGCACCCCGGCTCGGCCCGCCGCTCGGGGTGCTGTGCGCCGTCGGCGCGGGCGCCATCACCGCGCTGGCCCTGCGCGACCGCGGCGGGCTGCTCCTCCCGCTGGGCCCGCTGACCGCGATGGCGGCCGCGCTGGTCGCGGCGTGCGCGGCCGCGACCCTTCTCACATCCGCGGTGGAGGCACGCCAGGCCCGCCGCGCCGCCCGCGAGACCCTGCTCGACCTCGGCGCTCCGGCCAAGGTCCTGCGTACGGCGGTGAGTTTGCGGGCCACCGCCCTCGCGGCCGTGTGCGTACCGCTCAGCTGGGGTGTGGCGCAGCTGACGTCGCTGGCACTGACCCGCTGAGCGGGCAGCCCTTAGGGTGGGCCGAATGGTCAACGCAGACATCGAGATCGAGACGCTCGCCGAATTCGACCAGGTCGTGGCCCGCGGCTCGCTCAGCGGTTACCGCATCCAGTCGGTCAACCTGCTGGAGCGGACTTTCGCGCTGCTGTCGGCCGACACCTCGGCGGCCGTGTTCCTGGGCTGCCCGATGGAGCCCGACGCCGCGGTGAAGGTGCGCGCGGACGGCGCACTGGTCTTCCCGCCGCTGCCGGAGCTGCCGTTCAACCCGTACCGGGGCCTGCTGTACACGCCCGAGGAACTGTTCTCCGGGCTGCCCGACGGCTACGAGGCCACCCCGGACGCCCAGGCGTACGCCTGGCTCCAGGAGACCAAGGCGGACGGCGACATCCTGTCCTCGATGCTCCGTGCCCTCCACGACGACGCCATCTCCGACGCCCTCGACGAGCACCTCGCGGGTGCCCGGGTGGTGGGCGTGATGGGCGGGCACGCGATGTCCCGCGGCGGTACGGAGTACCGCGGCGCGGCCGAGCTGGGCCGGGCCCTGTCCCGGTCCGGGTTCACGGTGGCCACGGGCGGCGGCCCCGGCGCGATGGAGGCGGCCAACCTCGGCGCCTACCTGGCCCCGGCCCCCGACGAGGCGCTCCCGGAGGCCCTGGAACTGCTGGCCAAGGCACCCTCCTTCGTACCGTCGGTGTCCGACTGGGCGCGCGCGGCCTTCGCCGTACGGGAACTCTGGCCCGGCGGCGGCGACTCCGTGGGCATCCCGACCTGGTTCTACGGCCACGAGCCGCCCAACCCCTTCGCGGGGCACATCGCGAAGTACTTCGCGAACGCCACCCGCGAGGACGGGCTGCTGGCCCGGTCCACCGCGGGCGTGGTCTTCCTGCCGGGCGCGGCGGGCACGGTCCAGGAGATCTTCGACAACGCCACGCCGAACTACTACGGGTCGCGCGGCGAGCCGACGCCGATGATCCTCGTCGACCGCACCCACTGGACCGAGCACCTCCCGGCGTGGCCCCTGCTCCAGACCCTCGCACGCGGTCGTGCGATGGAGTCCCGGATCGCGCTCGTGGACTCGGTGGAGGAGGTCCCGGGCGTCCTCGCGTCAATGGGTTGAACTCCGCAGGCAACTTCCGGGCCCGTTTCGACGTCTGGCAGTGGTACCGCAAAACCTGCCAGACGTGAACGGAGCCTTTGGTGCTCATAGGCCTGCTGACCGCCGTCGCGGCGTCCATCTGCTACGGCACGGGATCCGTGCTGCAAGCCGTGGGCTCGCGCCGCGCAGCCCGGATGTCCCCGACCGCCGCCGGGGTGACCGCCCACGGCGGCCCCAACCTGTCGTCCACCGCGAAAGCGGCGATGACGTGGGAATTCATCGTCGGCACGATCCTGGACTTCGTGGGCTTCGGCCTCGGCGCCCTTGCCGCCCGGCTCCTGCCCCTCTTCCTCTCGCAGACCGTGATCAGCGCCAACCTGGTGATCACGGCGGTCCTGAGCGTGAAGATGCTGGGCATCCGGCTGACCCGCAAGGAATGGACCTCGATCGGCGTCGTCTGCACGGCGCTGGTGCTGCTGGCGACGGCCGCGGGCCACGAGGGCGGCCACCACGCCCCGATGTCCACGCACTGGTGGCTGCTGGGGATCACCGTCCTGCTGATGGTGGGCGGCACGGTGGCCGTACGCCTCCTGGGCGGCGGGGCGGCGATCCTGGCGGGCCTGCTGTCGGGGCTCGGCTTCGGCGCGCTGGGTGTCGGCGTCCGGATCCTGAACGGCGTCGACCCCTTCGACCTCGGCGCGTTCCTTTCCGACCCGGCCCTCTACGCCATCCTGGTGGCGGGCATCGGTGGCATGTACCTGCACACGGTCGCCCTCCAGATCGGCTCGGTGAACGGCGCGACGGCGGCGCTGGTCGTCGGCGAGACGGTCCTGCCGGGAGCGATCGGCGTCCTGTGGCTGGGCGACGCGTCGCGCCCCGGCCTGGCGTGGCTGGCGATCCTGGGCTTCGTCCTGGCGGTCAGCGGCGCGGTGGCGGTGGCGTGGTACGGCAAGCACGAGTCCCCCGAACCGGAAACCGCCACCCCCGTCCCCGTCCCGGTCCCCTAGCCGCGGCCCCGGCCTACCGGGGCGCTCCACCCGCTCCAGCCCCGCCGACGTTTGAGGCGCGGGGCCCGAGGCAGCGCCCCGCCCTTCAGCCCCGCCGGCGCTTGAGGCGCGGGGCCCGAGGCAGCGCCCCGGCAGGCGGCCCGCAGCCGCTACGAGACCGGCAGCACGACGACCTCGCCCGGGGCGAAGGTCACCGCCACCCGGTCCCCCAGCCCCGGCGCCCCCGCCAGCCCGCACTCCGCCTCGAGCTCCGGCCCCGCCTCCGGCCGCAGCCGCAGGGCCACGTGCGTGCCCCGGAAGGTGCGGGCCAGCACCTCGCAGCCCAGGCCGTCGGGAACGAGCAGAACCCCCGCGGGACGCACCAGCAGCTGCCGCTCCCCCTCCGGCGACCCCGCCGGCACCGGCACCTTCCCCCACGGAGTATCGGCCGCGCCCCCCGACACCGTCGCCGGGACCACGTTGTCGAAGCCCAGGAACCGCGCCACGAATTCCGACGCCGGCCGCTCCCACACCTCCAGCGGAGTCCCCACCTGTGCGATCCGCCCCTCCCGCATCACCACCACCCGGTCGGCCAGCGCGAAGGCCTCCCCCTGGTCGTGCGTGACGGCCAGCACGGTGGTGCCCAGCCGGGAGAACAGCCCGCGCAGCTCGATCACGAGCCGCTCGCGCAGCCCCCGGTCCAGCTGTCCCAGCGGTTCGTCCAGCATCAGCAGCCGCGGCGACGGCGCCAGTGCCCGGGCCAGCGCGACCCGCTGCTGCTCGCCGCCCGACAGGGAGGCGACCGCCCGGCCCCGGGCCCCGGGGAGCCCGACCAGCTCCAGCAACTCCGCGACCCGGGCCTCGTACGACCTGCGGCCGGCGCCCTGCATACGCAGCCCGAAGGCGACGTTCGCGCCGACGTCCCGGTGCGGGAAGAGCTGGTGGTCCTGGAACATCAGGCCCACGCCGCGCCGGTGCACGGGCACACCGGCCTGGTCCGCCCCGCCCAGCAGGACCCGCCCGCCGGAGACGGGCTGGAGCCCGGCGACGACCCGCAGCAGCGTGGACTTCCCGCTCCCGCTCGGCCCCAGGACGCACACGATCTCGTGCTCGGCGACCTCGAGATCCACGCGGTCCAGGGCGTCCACGACCGCCCGCTCACCGAAGCGGACCGACACCCCTTCCAGCTGAAGCAGTGTCATCAGAACTCTCCGGAGGTCTTGTCGGGCCGCAGTCGCTCCAGCACCAGCAGGGACACCGCGCACACCAGCATCAGGATCGTGCTCAGGGCCATCGCCTGCCCGTAGTTCATCTCACCGGCGCGGCCCAGCAGCCGCGCCACGGCCACCGGCAGCGTCGGCTGGTCCGGCCGCGCGATGAAGACGGTGGCACCGAACTCGCCCAGGGACACCGCGAAGGCGAAACCGGCCGCGATCAGCAGCGCCCGCCGGACGAGCGGCAGGTCCACCTCGCGCCATGCCCGCAGCGGCGACGCGCCGAGCACGGCGGCCGCCTCCCGCAGCCGCGCGTCGACGGCCCGCAGCACCGGCAGCATGGTCCGTACGACGAAGGGCACGCCCACCAGCGCCTGCGCCAGTGGTACCAGGATCCACGAGGTCCGCAGATCCAGTGGCGGCCGGTCCAGGGTGATCAGGAAGCCGAAGCCCACCGTCACGGCGGACACCCCGAGCGGCAGCATCAACAGGGCGTCGAAGCCGCGGGCGAAGCGGCCGCCGCGCCGGGTCAGGGCCGCGGCCGCGAGCCCGCCGATGACGAGGGCGATGGCGGTGGCGGCGAGCGCGTACCGCAGCGAGTTCCAGATCGCCTCCAGCGGCGGCACCAGGAACGTTCCGCCACCGGCGGCGACGTCCTGCAGTGCCCGGTAGAAGCCGAAGCCGTACCCGCCGGGGGCGTCGAAGGACCGCTCCACGAGCACACCCAGCGGCAGCACGATCAGCAGCGCCACCGTCAGCAGCACCCAGCCGAGCAGGGCGCGCTGTGCCCAGCCGGCCGGCCGGTGCGTCGTACGGCCCGGATCCACCAGCCGCAGCGCGGTCTCGCGCTTGCGGACGGTCCAGGCGTGCACGCCGAGGATCGCGCCGACGGCCGCGAACTGCACCATCGTCAGCACGGCGGCCGTCGGCAGGTCCAGGAGCTGCGCGGTCTGCCGGTAGACCTCCACCTCCAGGGTGGAGTACGCAGGCCCGCCCAGGATGAGCACGACGCCGAAGGAGCTGAACGTGAACAGGAACACCATCAGCGACGCGGCGGCCACGGCCGGGGCCAGCGCGGGCAGCGTCACCCGCCGCCAGGCGGCGAACCGCCCGGCCCCCAGCACCCGGGCGGCCTCCTCCTGACGCGGGTCCAGCTGCGCCCACAACCCGCCGACCGTCCGTACGACGACCGCGTAGTTGAAGAAGACGTGGGCGAGCAGGATGGCCCAGACGGTGGTGTCCAGGCGCACGCCCCACACCTCGTCCAGCAGCCCGCCCCGCCCGACGAGGGCGAGGAAGGCCGTACCGACGACCACGGTCGGGAGCACGAACGGAACCGTGACCACCGCCCGCAGCAGCTGCTTGCCGGGGAATTCGAAGCGCGCGAAGACGTACGCGCCGGGGAGCGCGATCAGCAGCGTGAGGGCGGTGGACGCGAGCGCCTGCCAGGTGGTGAACCAGAGCACGTCCGCGATGTCGGACCGGGTCAGCACCTCGCCGATCCGGCCGAACTGCCAGCCGGCGCCGGTCCTGAGCCCGCGCCCGACGATCGCGGCGACGGGATAGGCGAAGAACAGCCCGAAGAAGGCGAGGGGCACGGCCATCAGGGCGAGCCGCACCGCGGTCGCCCGACGGCCTCCGGGGGCCGGTGCGGCGCCACCCGGCGCCGCACCCGGCTCGTTCGTGACGCCTACTTCACGACGATCGAGGACCATGCCTTGACCCACTGCTCACGGTTCTCGGCGATGGTCTGCGGAGCCACGTGCTCCGGCTTCTCGACCACCACACCGTGCTTCGTGAACAGCTCCGGCAGCTTCGCGTCCTTCACGACCGGGTTCACGAACATCTGGAGCGGCATGTCCTCCTGGAACTTCTTGCTCACGAGGAAGTCGAGCAGCGCCCTGCCGCCCTCCTCGTTCTTCGCCCCCTTCAGCAGACCCGCGAACTCGATCTGGCGGAAGCAGGTGCCGGTGGCGACGCCCGTCGGAGCCTCGGCCGGCTGCGGCTCGGAGTACAGCACCTCGACCGGCGGGCTGGAGGCGTAGGAGACGACCAGGGGCCGGTCGCCCTTGGCCTTCTTGCCGCCCGCGGAACCGGAGAAGCGCTCGTTGTAGGCCTGCTCCCAGCCGTCGACGACCTCGACGCCGTTCGCCTTGAGCTTGCTCCAGTAGTCCTTCCAGCCTTCCTCTCCGTACTTGCCGACGGAGGCGAGGAGGAAGCCGAGGCCGGGCGAGGATGTGGCGGCGTTCTCGGTGACCAGCAGGTTCTTGTACTCCGGCTTGATCAGGTCGTCCAGCGTCTGCGGCGGGGCGAGCTTCTTGTCGGCGAAGTACTGCTTGTCGTAGTTGACGCAGATGTCACCGGAGTCGACCGGGGTGACCCGGTGCTCCTTGTCGAGCTGGTACTCCGGCTTCACCTCGCCCAGGCCCTTGGCCTCGTAGGCGGTGAAGATGCCGTTGTCGAGTGCGCGCGAGAGGAGCGTGTTGTCGACGCCGAAGAAGACGTCGCCGCGAGGGGCGCCCTTGGTGAGGATCTCCTGGTTCAGCGCCGCGCCCGCGTCTCCGGACTTCAGCACCTTGACCGTGTAGCCGCTCTGCTGCTCGAAGTCCTTCAGGACCGTGTCGGTCACGTTGAAGGAGTCGTGGGAGACGAGCGTGACGGTCTTGGACTTCGGGGCGTCACTCGCGCCCGCGGGCTTGTCCTCGGCGTCGCCTCCGCAGGCACTGAGGGTGGTGACACCCAGTGCGGCCGCGAGCGCCGCGCCCGCGATCTTCTTGGTGGTGCTCACTGGTGAATTCCTCCTGGGATGACCAGGAGAAGACGCGGCCCTGCCCGGCGCTCTGTCCGAGCGGACGCCGGGCAGGGCGCAACAGCTTGAGTGGTGACCGAACTTCCTACCCCGAATGACCGGGGCGAGGTTCAGAGGGTCTGCGGGTGACGGATACCGCACTCTCAGCGCTGTGGCGCTCCCCTGTCGGAATATGAAATTGGTTCGGCCACAGGGTACCCCGTGGCCGAATACGAACGATCGAGGAGGTTCTTCCAGGTCCCGGTCGGCCCCTAAGCGGCCTCGGGGAAGTGAGGCACGCCCCGAGGCCGCTCAGCGCTCCGACGCGGCCAGCTGGCCGCAGGCGCCGTCGATCTCCTGGCCACGGGTGTCCCGTACGGTCACGGGCACGCCGTGCCGGGCGATGGCCTCCACGAAGGCCTTCTCGTCCTCGGGACGCGAGGCGGTCCACTTGGAGCCCGGCGTCGGGTTCAGCGGGATCAGGTTGACGTGCACGCGCTTGCCCTTGAGCAGCTTGCCGAGCAGGTCACCACGCCAGGCCTGGTCGTTGATGTCCCGGATCAGGGCGTACTCGATGGAGATCCGGCGGCCCGACTTCTCGGCGTACTCCCAGGCCGCGTCCAGGACCTCGCGGACGTTCCACCGCGTGTTCACGGGTACGAGCGTGTCGCGCAGCTCGTCGTCCGGTGCGTGCAGCGAGACGGCGAGACGGCACTTGAAGCCCTCGTCGGCGAAGCGCAGCATGGCCGGGACCAGGCCTACGGTCGAGACGGTGATGCCGCGCTGCGACAGGCCCAGGCCGTCGGGCTCCGGGTCGGTCAGGCGGCGGATGGCGCCGACGACGCGCTTGTAGTTGGCCAGCGGCTCGCCCATGCCCATGAAGACGATGTTCGACAGCCGGGCCGGGCCGCCGGGGACCTCTCCGTCGCGCAGGGCGCGCATGCCGTCGACGATCTGGTGCACGATCTCGGCCGTGGAGAGGTTGCGGTCGAGGCCGGCCTGCCCGGTGGCGCAGAACGGGCAGTTCATACCGCAGCCGGCCTGCGAGGAGATGCACATGGTGACCCGGTCGGGGTAGCGCATCAGCACGGACTCGACGAGCGTGCCGTCGTGCAGCTTCCACAGGGTCTTGCGGGTGGTGTCCTCGTCGCACGAGATGTGCCGGACGACGTTCATCAGGTCCGGCAGGAGCTCCTGCCGGAGCTTCTCGCGAGCGCCCGCCGGGATGTCCGTCCACTCGGCCGGGTCGTGCGCGTACCGGGCGAAGTAGTGCTGCGAGAGCTGCTTGGCCCGGAAGGGCTTCTCACCGATCGCGGCGACCGCCTCGCGGCGCTCCTCGGGGGTCAGGTCGGCAAGGTGCCGGGGCGGCAGTTTCGCTCCGCGGGGAGCGACGAAAGTGAGTTCTCCGGGACGGGGGGCCATGAGCGGGTACTCCTCAGTGGAACGAGGCCCGGGCGACCTCCGCGGCAACGGAGTGACGGCAATGGCTCGACCGGAGCCAGGCGACCTCACAGGGCGCCCCCCGCGGTCGGGGGGCAGGAAAAGGCGCGCCGCTCGTGAGTGGCGCGCCTTCCAGGATAACCCGGGCAGATCTGCCCGTGCCCACGCCAGCCGTATCAGCCCGTGCCGACGAATGCCGCCAGCAGCAGCCACACCACCGGAGCCGTCGGCAGCAGGGAGTCCAGCCGGTCCATGATGCCGCCGTGGCCGGGCAGCAGGGTCCCCATGTCCTTGATGCCCAGGTCCCGCTTGATCATCGACTCGCCGAGGTCGCCCAGCGTGGCACTGACCGCGACGGCGAGACCCAGCAGCAGGCCCTGCCACCAGTGACCGCCGTCGATCAGGAACTCCATGCAGAGCACGCCGGCCGCCATCGCGAAGGCCACCGCGCCGAAGAGCCCCTCGCGGGTCTTGCCGGGGCTGATGCGCGGTGCGAGCTTGTGCTTGCCGAAGCGCCAGCCGACCGCGTAGGCCCCGGTGTCGCTGACGACGGTGAGGACCAGGAAGGTGACCACTCGCTGCGGCCCGTCGTCGGCGGTGAGCAGCATCGCGACGAAGGTGGCGAGGAAAGGCACGTAGAACGCCGCGAAGACGCCCGCGGTGACGTCCTTGAGGTAGTCCTCGGGCGGTTCGGTCATCCGCCAGACCAGGACCGCCAGCGCGGTCAGGGCCATGGCGACCCAGGCTCCCTCGGCTCCCCGGACGTATCCGGCGATGATCATGGCCGCTCCGCCGACCGCGAGCGGAACGAGCGGGGCCTTGATGCCCTTCTTCTCCTGGAGCCGGGAGGTGAGCTCCCACAGGCCCACGACGACCGCGACGACGATGACGCCGACGAAGACCGCCTTGACGATGAAGAGCGAGGCGAAGATCACCGCGCCGAGGCCGACGCCGACCCCTATGGCGGCACGCAGATCCCGCCCGGCGCGCTTCTTCGGCGGTGGGGGCGAGGCGGCCTGCGGGGCCTGCGGAGGCGGGGGGCTGGGCATGGGCTCCTGCAGCGGCGTCTCGGCGCGGAACGGGGGGCCACCATGAGCGGCGGCCCCCCGATCGCGTGCTTCCCGGTCGTCGAAGTCACGGCCGGCGGCATCGGGCACGATGGGCATGGGCCGAGTGTGCGGGCCCACCAGCGCATCGTATGCGGGACCCGCCGGAACCGGCTCCGTGGCCCAGGGAGAGTCGTTCATCAGACCTCGAGGAGCTCGGCTTCCTTGTGCTTGAGCAGCTCGTCCACCTGCGCGACGTACTTCGCGGTGGTGTCGTCGAGCTCCTTCTCCGCGCGGCGCACCTCGTCCTCGCCGGACTCCTTGTCCTTGACGAGCTTGTCGAGCGCGTCCTTCGCCTTGCGGCGGACGGCGCGGATCGAGACCTTGGAGTCCTCGGCCTTGGTGCGGGCGACCTTGATGTACTCCTTGCGGCGGTCCTGCGTCAGCTCGGGGAAGGTCACCCGGATGATGCTGCCGTCGTTGCTCGGGTTGACGCCGAGGTCGGAGTCGCGGATGGCCTGCTCGATGTTGCGCAGGGCGCTCTTGTCGAACGGCGTCACGATCGCCATGCGCGGCTCGGGCACCGAGAAGGACGCGAGCTGGTTGATGGGCGTGATGGCGCCGTAGTAGTCGGCCACGATCTTGTTGAACATCGCCGGGTGCGCACGGCCGGTGCGAATCGCGGCGAAGTCTTCCTTGGCGACGACGACGGCCTTTTCCATCTTCTCCTCGGCCTCGAGGAGGATCTCTTCGGTCACCACGTGCTCCTGCATGTCTTGAATGGATGGTTCAGGCGGGCGGTACGGGTCGGGCCGGGCAGAGCTCGGCCCGCTGCGGACTGCTCAGACCCGGGTCCCCTGGTCGCTGACGAGCGTGCCGATCTTCTCACCCTTGACGGCACGGGCGATATTGCCCTCGGCGAGCAGCTCGAAGACGAGGATCGGCAGCTTGTTGTCACGGCACAGCGTGATGGCGGTGGCGTCGGCGACCTTGAGGTCGCGGGAGAGGACCTCGCCGTACTCCAGCGCGTCGAACTTCACCGCGTCCGGGTTCTTCTTCGGGTCGGAGTCGTAGACGCCGTCGACACCGTTCTTGCCCATGAGCAGGGCCTCGGCGTCGATTTCCAGGGCACGCTGGGCGGCCGTGGTGTCGGTGGAGAAGTACGGCATTCCCATGCCGGCGCCGAAGATGACGACGCGGCCCTTCTCCAGGTGCCGCACGGCGCGCAACGGGATGTACGGCTCCGCGACCTGGCCCATGGTGATGGCGGTCTGCACGCGGGAGTCGATGCCCTCCTTCTCCAGGAAGTCCTGGAGGGCGAGGCAGTTCATGACGGTGCCGAGCATGCCCATGTAGTCGGACCGGGCCCGGTCCATGCCGCGCTGCTGGAGTTCGGCGCCGCGGAAGAAGTTGCCGCCGCCGATGACGATGGCGATCTCCGCGCCGTCGCGGACGACCGCGGCGATCTCGCGCGCGATGGCGTGGACGACGTCGGGGTCGACGCCCAGTCCTCCGCCGCCGGAGAAGGCCTCGCCCGACAGCTTCAACATGAAGCGGCGGCCCTTCTTGTCCTGGTCGCTCTTGTCGTCGATTGCGGTGTGGGGGTCCACGCCCTGATTCATGGAGATCTCCTCGTGCACATACGAAGAAGGCCATTGCCGGTGGGTCCTCGCGGTTCCCTCTACGGCAATGGCCTCCTCGTCAGATCTGCGGTCGTCCTGCGCGAGCGCGGACGACTGCTTCAGACCCTACCGGGGTCCGGTGTCCGTCGCGTACGGACGGACTCAGATGCCGACCTTGATGCGGCTGAAGCGCTTCAGGGTGACACCGGCCTCGTCCAGAACCTTCTGGACGGACTTCTTGTTGTCCAGCGCGTAGGGCTGGCCCAGCAGCGTGGCGTCCTTGAAGAAGCCGTTGATGCGACCCTCGACGATCTTCGGCAGGGCGGCCTCGGGCTTGCCCTCCGCGCGGGTGACCTCTTCGGCGATGCGACGCTCGGACTCGACCTTCTCGGCCGGAACGTCTTCCTTGGAGAGCCACTGCGGGGCGAACGCGGCGATGTGCTGCGCGACGCCGCGGGCGATCTCGGCGTTCTCCTTGTCGAGCTCGACGAGGACACCGATCTGGTACGGCAGGTCGGGCATGGTGCGGTGCATGTACGACGCCACGTAACCGCCGGTGAACTGCGCGAAGCGGTCCAGGACGATCTTCTCGCCGAGGTTGGCGTTGGCCTCGTCCACGAACGCCTGGACGGTCTTGCCGGGCTCGATCTCGGACGCGAGGAGCGCCTCGATGTCGGCCGGGGAGGTGGCGGCGACGTGGGCGGCGAGCTGGTTGGCGACGGCCAGGAACTTCTCGCCCTTGGCGACGAAGTCCGTCTCGCACTTCAGCTCGACGAGGACACCGGAGGTGTTGTCGTCGGAGATGAGGGAGACGACGGCACCGTTCTCGGCAGAACGGCCCTCGCGCTTGGCGACGCCCTTCTGACCCTTGATACGGAGCGCTTCCATGGCCTTGTCGACGTCGCCGTCGGAGTCGACCAGAGCGTTCTTGCAGTCCATCATGCCGGCGCCGGTGAGCTCGCGGAGCTTCTTGACGTCAGCGGCGGTGTAGTTCGCCATGAGTCTGTGATTCTCTCTCGAAGTCGTAGATCTACGGGTGAACGGCGGAGGCGCCGCGCTCGTGGCGCGGCTCCCCCGCCGTCATCGTCCGTGCTGCGAGTGCCCGGCGCGTGAACGCCGGGCGCTCTCAGTGGGTCAGGCCTGCTCGGCGTCGGCGTCGGCGGCCGGAGCCTCGACGACGGCCTCGGCGGCCGGGGCCTCAGCCTCGGTGGCCTCAGCCTCGGTGGCCTCGGCGGCGGGGGCCTCGACAGCGGCCTCGGCCGGAGCGGCCTCGACCGACTCGTCGGAGGCCTTCTTCTCGCCCTCAAGCAGGTCGCGCTCCCACTCGGCGAGCGGCTCGGCGGCGGCCTTCTCGCCCGGCTTCGAGTCGCCGGTCGCAGCGCCGGAGCGGGCGATGAGGCCCTCGGCGACAGCGTCGGCGATCACGCGGGTGAGCAGGGTGACGGAGCGGATCGCGTCGTCGTTGCCCGGGATCTTGTAGTCGACCTCGTCGGGGTCACAGTTGGTGTCGAGGATCGCGACGACCGGGATGTGGAGCTTGCGCGCCTCACCGACGGCGATGTGCTCCTTCTTGGTGTCGACGATCCAGACGGCGCTGGGGACCTTCGACATCTCGCGGATACCACCGAGGGTCTTCTCCAGCTTGATCTTCTCGCGAGAGAGGACCAGGAGCTCCTTCTTGGTGAGACCCGACGCGGCGACGTCGTCGAAGTCGATCGCCTCAAGCTCCTTCAGACGCTGAAGGCGCTTGTAGACGGTGGAGAAGTTGGTGAGCATGCCACCCAGCCAGCGCTGGTTGACGTACGGCATACCAACGCGCGTCGCCTGCTCGGCGATGGCCTCCTGGGCCTGCTTCTTGGTACCGATGAACATGATGGAACCGCCGTGGGCGACGGTCTCCTTGACGAACTCGTAGGCGCGGTCGATGTACGACAGCGACTGGAGCAGGTCGATGATGTAGATGCCGTTGCGCTCGGTGAAGATGAAGCGCTTCATCTTCGGGTTCCAGCGACGGGTCTGGTGACCGAAGTGGACGCCGCTTTCCAGCAGCTCCCGCATCGTGACGACGGCCATGGCCATCTCCTTGGTTTCTCGGTTTGGTTCCTGACGCCCCCAACGCGCCCTGCCCCCATAGGGGACCGAGAGACGCTTTCACCTGGCCGTTTCCGGCTGATGCTGGGGCGTGCGAAGTCGACCCGGTGACCCGGATCGCCACAAGAAGTGTACGGGACCCGGCGGTATGCCGGGTGACGCCGTTGTCCACAGTGCCGGGGTTGTCCACAGGCCCGGTGGCGGCTCCCCCGTACGCGGGACGCTGTGGGCCATGACGACACTGCTGCTCAGCCTCATTCTGCTGCTGGCCCAGGCGGCCGTCCCCGCGGTCCGCCCGCTGCCGGCGCCCCTTTCGGTGGCCCGCTGGTGGGACCCGCCGCCGACTCCGTACGCGGCCGGCCACCGCGGTGTGGACCTGTCCGCACCGGTGGGCGCGCGGCTCCGCGCGGTCGCCGACGGGCGGGTGCACTACGCGGGCCAGGTCGCGGGCCGCGGGGTCCTCTCGCTCATGCTCCCGAACGGCCTGCGCACCACCTACGAGCCGGTCCGCCCGCTGGTCGCGGAGGGCGAGCGGGTCACCGCGGGGCAGCCGGTGGCCGTCCTCACGGAGGGCTCCCACTGCTCGGACCCCTGCCTCCACTGGGGCCTCCTGGCGGGCGAGGTCTACCTCAATCCCCTCATCCTCCTCCCCCGCCCCACCCCGCGTCTCCTGCCGGACGCCTCCGGCCCACTGCCGGGGGGCACCTCCGTGGGGGTCGCTCCGGGCGGAGTCCGGGGAAGGTAGCCGGGGGGAGATCGAGACGCGGGTCCGGTGCCGAACCCGCCTCCGCCTCCCCGCGGTGCGACGCGGGGCTGGGGCCGGAGCCGGGGCGGGAGCCGGTGGCGGGAGCCGGGGCCGGCGTTGGAGTCGGGCCGGAGCCGGTGCCGGAGTCAGAGTCGGAGTCGGAGTCGCCCCGGGTTTCAGCCCCGGACGCCCCGCAGGGCCATCGCGACGGCCGTCTCGGTCACCACGGCGGGATCCTCGGCCGCGCCGAGCTCGATGCGCCGGACCGCGGCGTCCACGACCCCCTGCAGCAGCATCGCGGCCAGCCTCGGCTCCGCCTGCCCCAGAGAGCTCAACGCCTCGACGATCATCGCCACCAGCCCGCCGTGGGCCGCGCGGATCTTCTCCCGCGCCCCGGCGTCCAGCTCGCTGGCCGAGATCGCGACCACCGCCCGGTGCCGCCGGTCCCCCACCAGCCCGAGCTGGCTCCGTACATACGCCTCGATCTTGGCCTCGGGCGACTGCGCCCGCTCCATCGCCGCCTCGATCTCGGCAGCCCACACGGGGAAGTCAACCGCGCACAGCTCTTCGACCACGGCCGCGCGGGACCGGAAGTACTCGTACACGGAGGACCGGGCCAGCCCGGTCCGTTCCGCGAGGGCGGGGAAGGTCAGCGCTTCCGTCCCGCCTTCGGACAGCAGGGAACGCGCGGCGTCCAAGAGGGCGCCGCGCTGCATCGACCGGTGCTCGGCCACGGAGGCCGCTCGAATCCTGGGCACGCATCCACTCTACGGAGGCACCGCAAGGTCACCGGCCGACATCCGCCAGCTTCGCCCGCAGTTGCAGCACCGACTTGGTGTGGATCTGGCTCACCCGGCTCTCGGTGACGCCGAGCACATTGCCGATCTCGGCCAGCGTCAGGCCTTCGTAGTAGTAGAGGGTCACCACCGTCTTCTCCCGATCGGGCAGCGTGTTGATGGCCCGCGCCAGCAGGCGCCGCAGCTCGCGGTCCTCCGCCACCTCCACGGGGTCGTCCGCGGCGGTGTCCTCCAGGGTGTCCATGAGCGAGAGGCGGTCGCCGCCCTCCCCGCCCGCGTGCAGCAGTTCCTCCAGGGCGACCACATTGGCCAGCGACAACTGGCTGAAGACCGCGTGGAGATCCTCCACCGCGATCCCCATCTCACCCGCGACCTCGCTCTCCGTGGGGGTGCGCCGTAGCTGTGCCTCCAGGGTGGCGTAGGCCCGCTCCACGGCCCGCGCCTTCTGCCGGACCGAGCGCGGGATCCAGTCCAGTGCCCGCAGTTCGTCGATCATCGCGCCGCGGATCCGGGTGATGGCGTACGTCTCGAACTTGATGGACCGGTCGATGTCGAACTTCTCGATGGCGTCGATCAGTCCGAAGACCCCGGAGGAGACGAAATCGGCCTGTTCCACATTGGGCGGCAGTCCCACGCTGACCCGTCCGGCGACGTACTTCACCAGCGGCGAGTAGTGCAGGATCAGTTGCTCCCGCAGCCGCTCGTCACCCGAGGCCTTGTACGAGCGCCACAGCACCTCCAGGGACGAGGGAGCGGTGGACCGCACGCCGCCGCGGGCAGCGGGGGGCACCGCAGCGCGGTCAGACCCTGAGGTGTGCTGGGGCATGCTTCGCCTTTGCCGGAGCCGGATTCCTTGGGAGCGTAGCGTGACGGAAGTGTCGCGGTGCGCGAAGAGTACGGGATCGCGCGAGGGCGCAGGGGCGTCCCGACTCGCGCGGGCGACCCGGGACCGGCGCTCGGCGCCCGGTCCCGGCAGCTGGCACCGGGAAGACCGCGTCTCTCATCGGTTTCACTCTTTCACCGGAACTCCCCAGGTCAACGACCGCCTCGCCGGACAGTGCCGGTTTATATGCCTCCTTCAGCTGTTTGTCTGCTCAACTGCCAGCCGTCGCCCTGCCGTTCGACGAACCCCAGAGAGTGAAGTTCGTACAGTCTGCCGATGACTTCATCGGTGCCGGTGCCGGAGGCAAGTGCCACCTCCGCCAGGTTCGCGAGGCGTCCGGCGGGGAGGGCTTCGAGCACGCGGACGGTGTCCCGGTCCAGCAGGTCCCGGGCGTACACCGGGCCGCGCCGCTCGGGGGCCAGCTCGCCCATGCCGCCGACCAGTTCGGCCACCTCCGCCGCGTCGCCGACGAGCACGGCCTCGCCGCGCAGCAGCTCGTGCACCCCGGCCGAGAGCCCGCTCGTGGCGGGACCGGGGACCCCCATCGTGAACCGCCCGAGCTCCTGCGCCCGCCGGGCGGTGACCAGGGAGCCGCTGCGATGGGCCGCCTCCACCACGACCGTGCCGCGGGTGAGGGCGGCGATGACCCGGTTGCGCAGGACGAACCGGCTGGGCGTCGGATGGCTGCCGGGGGGCAGTTCTCCCACGACGAGTCCCTGGCCCGCGATCCTGCCGAGGAGTCCGGCATGGCCGCGGGGGTAGGCGACGTCCACCCCGCAGGCCAGCACGGCCGCCGTGGCACCGCCCGAGGCGAGGGCCCCTCGGTGGGCGGCGCCGTCGATGCCGTACGCCGCCCCCGAGACGACCACCCACCCGCGCTCGGCGAGCCCCGCGCCCAGGGTCTGGGCCATGTGCGCCCCGTACGGGGTGCAGGCCCGGGCCCCCACCACGGCCACCGAGCGCAGCGCCCAGGTCCGGAGGTTCGGCCGGCCCCGGAGCCACAGCCCCACGGGCCGGGCGTCGCCGAGGTCGTCGAGCTGGGTCGGCCACTCCGCCGACCCCGGGCAGACGAACCGGCCTCCCGACTCGGCCGCCAGCGCCAGGTCGCGCCGGGGTTCGGCCAACGCCGCCCGCCTGCGGTATCCGGCGAGCCGCTCGGGGCCCACCCCGGCCGGCCCGCCCGGCCACGCCTCGGGGCCGGTCAGCAGCCGTATCAGCCCCACCGCGCCGAACTCGCGGAGCCAGCGCCCGCCGTGCTCGTCCCCCGGTTCCAGAACGCGGGTCAGCGCGGCCCGCGCGAGCAGCTCCGGCTCCTCGTGGCCGGTCACGGCCGGATCCCTTGCGGCATCGTCGCGCCCCGGGCGATCCCCGTACGCAGTTCCAGCGCGACGGCCACGTCCAGCGCCTCCGGCCGGTCCCGACCCCGCAGGTCGGCCACGGTCCAGGCGATCCTGAGCACCCGGTCCAGCCCCCGCGCGGTCAGCAGGCCCCGCTCCAAGTCCCGCTCGGCCTGCGCCAACGCGCCCGGGCCGGCCTGCCAGCGGGTGCGCAGCTCCTGCCCGGGCACCTCGGAGTTGAGCCGCCACGGGGTGTCGGCCAGCCGGGCCGCGGCGCGGTCCCTGCCCTCCCGCACCCGGTCGGCGACCACGGCGGTCGATTCCCCCCGGCCGCCCTGCCCCAGCAGATCGGAACGGGTGACCGGCTCCACCTCCACCCGCAGGTCCACCCGGTCGAGCAACGGCCCCGACAGCCGCGCCTGGTAACGCCGGATCACGGAGGCCGGGCATTCGCACCCGGCCCCCTGCAAGGTGTGGCGTCCGCACGGGCACGGGTTCGCGGCGAGCACCATCAGGAATCTGGCCGGCAGCCTCACCACCCCGGCGGCGCGGGCGATGACCACGTGCCCCGATTCGAGGGGCTGACGCAGCGCGTCCAGCGCCCGGCCGTGGAACTCCGCCGCCTCGTCCAGGAAGAGGACGCCCCGGTGGGCCAGGGAGACCGCCCCCGGCCTGGGGACCCCGTTCCCGCCGCCCACCAGGGACTGCATGGTCGCCGAATGGTGCGGTGCGCAGTAGGGCGGTCTGGTGACGAGCGGTTCGCCGGGCGGGAGGATTCCCGCGACCGAGTGGACGGCCGTGACCTCCACGGAATCCTGACGGGTGAGCGGCGGCAGGATCCAGGGCAGCCGCTCGGCCAGCATCGTCTTGCCGGCACCCGGGGGCCCGCTGAGGAAGAGGTGGTGGCCCCCCGCGGCCGCCACCTCCAGGGCTCGGCGCGCCATGTGCTGCCCGGCGACGTCCGCGAGGTCGGGAAAGTCCGCGCAGTCGCCCTGCCCGGACCGGCCGGGGGAGATCCCCGTGCCCAGTCCCGCCCCCGGCAGGACCAGCCCGGCCAGCATCGGGTCCGGTCGTCCCGGCGGGTCGGGGGGCTCCTCGGGGACCACCCCGCCGGTCAGCACCGCGATCAGCTGGCGCAGGCTGCGCACGCCGAGCACCGAGACGTCCGGCACCAGGGCGGCCTCGGCGGCGCACTGCTGGGGCACCACCACCTGCCGGTATCCGGCCTCCGCCGCGGCGAGGACGGCCGGTAGGATCCCGCGGACCGGACGCACGCGGCCGTCCAGGCCCAGCTCGCCGATGAGGACGAGGTCGGCGATCGCGCCCGGGTCGACCACTTCCGCGGCGCCCAGGACGGCTGCGGCAACGGCCAGGTCGAAACCGGCGCCTGATTTCGGCACGGAGGCGGGGCTGAGCCCGACCGTGAGCTTCTTCTGCGGCCACGGCGCCCCCGAGTTCACGAGGGCGGCGCGCACCCGGTCCCGGCTCTCGACCAGCGTCTTGTCCGGCAGCCCGACCAGGGTGAAGGCCGCGACCCCGGGCTCCAGGTCGGCCTGGACCTCCACCACCACGCCGTCGACGCCCACCAGGGCCACCGAACAGGCTCGCGCGAATCCCATCAGGCCACCCCCCTGACGTGGTCCACCACGGGCGCGCCGCGGCGGGGCAGCAGGACGCCGACGAGGTCGATGCGCACCCCGCCCGGGGGTGGTCCGCCGTGGTCGGCGAGCCAGCGCCCGGCGAGTCTGCGCAGCCGCTCCGCCTTGCCGGGCCGGACGGCGGCCATGGGGTGCTCGAAGTCCCCCACGCGGCGGGTCTTGACCTCGCACACGACGAGGGCGTTCCCGTCCCGCGCGACGATGTCGATCTCCCCGCTGCGGCACCGCCAGTTCCGCGCGATCACGGTCATCCCGGCCTCGGTCAGCCGCCGCGCCGCGAGCTCCTCGCCATACCGCCCCAATGCCTGCTGTGCCACGCCCTTCGCGTTCATTCGGCACCACCTCCGGTACCGACGATCCCGCGCGCCCGCCCACCTGGTGGATCTTGGTGGACAACCGGGCCGTTGTGGATA
Source organism: Streptomyces sp. NPDC003038 (assembly GCF_040611115.1). Classification (NCBI taxonomy): domain Bacteria; kingdom Bacillati; phylum Actinomycetota; class Actinomycetes; order Kitasatosporales; family Streptomycetaceae; genus Streptomyces; species Streptomyces sp. NPDC003038. Next base: position 8,349 of record NZ_JBEXNN010000012.1, on the reverse strand, counting down.
ACTCAGTCACCCACACAGGTGAGGGGCAGTTCAGCTGCCCGGTAGTTCGAGATCGCTCTTGTTGAGCTCCTCGATGTTCACGTCCTTGAAGGTCAGCACCCGTACCTGCTTCACGAAGCGAGCCGGCCGGTACATGTCCCAGACCCACGCGTCGGCCATCGAGACCTCGAAGAAGACCTCCCCCTGGACCGAGTGCACCTGCATCTCGTAGTCGTTGGTGAGGTAGAAACGGCGTTCGGTCTCGATCACATACTTGAACAGCCCGACGACGTCGCGGTACTCCCGATAGAGCTTCAGCTCCATCTCGGTCTCGTACTTTTCGAGGTCCTCGGCACTCATGGCATGTTCCCCTTCAGCCGTGCGTCCCCCTATTGTGCGCCAGGCCCCCGCGCCCCTAGACGATTTCCGGGGCCAGGACCACCGGCGCGCCCGGAGGACCGTCGTCGAGCAGCGTCCGCAGCAGCTCGGCGAGTCTGGTCGGGTACACCGTCTCATGGGCCGCGAGAAGTTCTTCGGAGGTCCACCACCTGGCTCCGGTGACGCTGCGCCGCTCCAGCTCCGTGAGGCCGCCCATCCCGGTCGCCGTCTGGGCGGTACGGGCCAGGAAGTACCACTCGTCCTGTTCCCAGCGCCGCCCGTCGAACTGGAACGAGCAGTACCGGTGCCACAGCACCGGCCCCAGCTCGACCTCTGTGATCCCCGTCTCCTCCGCGAGCTCGCGCAGCGCGGCCTGCTCCCGGGTCTCGGTACCCTCCAGCCCGCCGCCCGGGGTGAACCACCAGGCCTCCGCCGGATCCGCCGGCTCGAAGCCGTGCAGCAGCAGGATCCGGTCCGCGGGGTCCAGCAGGATCACCCGCGACACCTGCCGGGCGGGGCGGGGGCCGTCGGCCCCGGCCGGGTCAGCGGGCACCGGGCCGCTCCCGTCGCCGCCCGCGCCCCAGAACCCGTACGAGCGGCCCGTACGCGGCTCCCAGCAGCACCAGGGCGGCCCCGACGGCCACCGCCGCCACCTGGAGCCGCAGCGGCCCGGGCCGCGAGATCCCGCCGGGCAGGGCGGCGTAGGTGCGCGGCCGCTCCAGCATCGCCATGGAAGGCCACGCCAGGGCGTCGACACGGGCGCTGACGGCGGACCGGGCGACCGTTCCCTGCCCGGCCTCCTGGAGGTGCGCCCGGGAGTCCAGGGAGGCGGCTCGCCGGTCGCCCAGCAGGAAGAGCTTGCCCTCGGGGACGGTCACCTCGAAGGGAGTCACGGAAGCCGCTCCGGACGGCGTGCCCGCCGCGCCGGTCTGGCCGTCGGCCTGCCCGCCGGGCTGCCCGTCCGGCCGGGCCGCGGGCTTGGTGTCGTCGATGTACGGCTCGTCCAGCTCCTTGCCGTTCACCGTCAGCCGGCCGCCCTCACCGCAGCACTTGACGGTGTCGCCGCCGACCCCGACGACCCGCTTGACCATGGGCGAATCGCTCCACATGGAATCAGTAAAGACGACCACGTCCCCGCGGCGCACCTCACCGCCGTCGATGCGCTGCGCCAGCACCCGGTCCCCGGGCCGCACGGTGGGCATCATCGAGTCGGTCGGCACCGTGTAGGGCTGGTAGAGGACCGCGCCCCACACGAAACCGCCGATGAAGAGCACGAAGCCGATGGCCACGGCCAGTCCCGACAGCACATTGCCGAGACCGCCGCGGCCATCCTTGCCACCACGCTGTGAACGCGTACCTCTTGCTTGTGTTCCGCCCATTGCAGCGCCCCCAGCACTTCGGAGATCGTCGACCTGGGCGGTCACCCTACCCGGCGGTACGGCCGCGGGTCAGCCTCCGCCGGCGCCACAGTACGAGCGGCACCGCGCCCGCGAACCCCAGCGCGGCCGGACCGAGCCCGACCGGCGCCAGCCCGGAGGCCCCGAGGCCGAGCGCGGTCGCCGCGGCCTGGGTGCCGATGCCCGGCTGGTCGAAGGTGTCCGGAACCGGCAGGGTGGACCAGCGGGTGACCGGCCACGCGACCACCACGGCCCGCCCGACGACCTTGTCGACCGGCACGAAGCCCAGGGTGGAGTCCTGCATGTGCCAGCGGGAGTCCTGCGAGTTCTGCCGGTGGTCGCCCATCACCCAGATCTTGCCCTTGGGCACGGTGATCGGGCCGAAGGGGGCGTCGTCGCACGCGGTGTTGCCGGGGAAGACGTACGGCTCGTCCAGCACCTTGCCGTTGACGACGACCGGTCCCCCCTTCTTGCACTCGACCGTGTCCCCGCCGATGGCGATGGTCCGCTTGATCAGGTCCTTCTCCTCGGCGGACGGCATCAGGCCGATCCAGCTGAGGGCCTTCTGCGCGAGATTCGGCTCCGGCGTGGGCTCCCCGTCCAGCCAGCCAGCGGGGTCGTGGAAGACCACGACCTCACCGCGCTCGGGCTCCGAGCCGAACCACGGGGTCAGCTTGTCCACCAGCACGCGGTCGCCACGCTGCAGGGTGTTCTGCATCGAGTCGGACGGGATCGAGAACGCCTGCACCAGGAAGGTCTTGATCAGCAGGGCCAGCAGCAGGGCGATACCGACGAGGAGCGGCAGCTCCTTCCAGAACGAGCGGTGCGGACGCGCCGCGGCCCCGTCGTCCTCGGCCTCGCGCTCGACGGCATCGTCCGGCCGCTCCTCGCCCTCATCGCGTCCGGATCGTGCGCCTACCGCCACATCCCCCACATCCACTCCTCACTCGCGATCGCCGCCCGCGCCGAATCAGGCGCAGGCCCTCCCCTCCCCTAACGAGCGGGAGTTCCCTAAGGCGCGGGAGACCCAGGACACACTATGCGAACGGCGCGGCCCGGCGGCGCCGACGGCGGCCGCGTCGCTCGCCGCGCGCCTCGTCGGGAACCATGAGGAAGGTCGCGGGCTGCTCCAGCCTGTGCCAGTGGCCGAAGGGCCAGGCGATCACCACGGCTTCCCCCACGACGTCCTTCTCGTCGATCGTGCCCTGAAACGCCTCGTCGAGGTGGTAGCGGGAATCGGCCGAATTCGCCCGGTGGTCGCCGAGCACGAAGAGCCGTCCCGCCGGCACCCGCACCTCGAAGCCGATCTCGGAGGGGGCATTGCCCGCATTCACGTACGGCTCATCCAGCGGCGCCCCGTTGACGCTGACCCGGCCCCTGCCGTCGCAGCACTTGACGGTGTCGCCGCCGACGGCGACGACGCGTTTGATCAGGTCCTGCTCGTCGGCCGAGGGCAGCAGGCCGATGAAGGTCAGGGCCTGCTTGAGCTGCTTGACCCCGACCGGGTCCGGAGCGGGACGGGCGGTGTCGTCCTTCAGCCAGCCGCCGGGGTCCTTGAACACGACGACGTCGCCGCGCTCGACCTTGGAGCCGAACCACGGCGTCAGTTTGTCGACCAGCACCCGGTCGCCGATGCGCAGCGTCTGCTCCATCGAGCCCGACGGGATGAAGAAGGCCTGTACCAGGAAGGTCTTGAGGACCAGGGCTATGCACAGGGCCACGGCCACCAGCACCGGCAGCTCGCCCACGCGGCGGGTGCGGCGGCGGCGCCGTACGCGGCGCGCCAGCCGGCGCCGCTCGGCCCGGCCGCCGCCGCCCTCCGCCGGCGCGACGTACTCCGGTTCCGGTTCCGGCTCCGGCTCCGGCTCGGGGTCGCGCCCGCCTCTCGGCCGCCCCCGGCTACCCATGCCCGCCCCAGCGCGAGACCGGCCAGCCGATCCAGTCGGCCCGCCCGATCACCTTCTCCACCGGCACCATTCCCCCGCCCGGTTCCCCCAGGTGGTCCCGGGAGTCCCGGGACTGGGAACGATGATCACCCATGACCCACAGGGTCCCAAGGGGCACGACGATCCGGAAGGGCACCTTCGAGGGCGTGTCACCGGGATACAGATACGGCTCGGCCAGCGGGACACCGTTGACCTCGATCCGGCCACCGGCGTCGCAGCACACCACATCGTCGCCGCCCACGCCCACGACCCGCTTCACGAAGTCGGTGTCGGACGGCCCCGCGAGCCCGAGCGCGGAGACCGCACCGTGCAGGGCGGCACCGATCGGATGGCCGTCGCCGTCTCCGGTCCGTTCTCGTACGAAGGACCCGGTGCCGTCGAAGACCACCAGGTCCCCGCGGTGCGGCTGATCGCCGAAACGGTACGCCAGCTTGTTGACCAGAACCCGGTCCCCGACCCGCAGCGTCGGCTCCATCGACCGGCTCGGGATCAGGAAGGGCTGGACGACGAAGTTGCTGAAGAGCAGCAGGAAGACGGTGCAGATGACGCCGAGCGCTCCGGCACGCCGCCAGGTCAGCCGCGGCCCCGTCGCCGGCCGGCCGGTCGAAGGCCGGTCCTGCGGAGGAAACGCAGAACGCGGCCGCCCCTCCCCCTCGTCGGGGGAAGAGTGGCCGCGCTGCGTGTGAGGTGCTTCGGTGTCCATCGGGGGCGAGCCTATCCGGCCGCCCCGGGACCCCGGAGGGGACCTCAGTTGTCGCGCTTCTCCTTGATCTTCGCGGCCTTGCCGCGGAGCTCACGGAGGTAGTACAGCTTGGCGCGGCGCACGTCACCGCGGGTGATGAGCTCGATCTTCTCGAAGATCGGGGAGTGCACCGGGAAGGTACGCTCCACGCCGACGCTGAAGGAGACCTTGCGAACGGTGAAGCTCTCGGAGACGCCGGCGCCCTGGCGACGGATGACGACGCCCTTGAACTGCTGGATACGGGAGCGGTTGCCCTCGATCACGCGGACGTGCACGTTGACGGTGTCACCGGCGCGGAAGGCCGGGACGTCCGTGCGGACGGTGGCGGCGTTGACGCCATCGAGCAGGTGAGACATGTTCTTCGTCTGCTTTCTTCGCACGACGCCACAGGTCGCCGGGCGGGTCTTTGTAGAGAATTCGGGAGCCGTTCCACCCGCCGGGCGACGGTCCCCCTGTGGCAGGGGCGCTGGCGGGCGTACAGCAGCCGCCTATTCTTCCACGGCCTGGGGCCTGCGCCAAAATCGGCCGTCCGTGGACGGCTTCCAGCCCAGGGCGCTGAGGATCTCCCGGTCCTTCTTGTCGAAGGCGGAGGCCTCGCAGCGCTCGATCAGGTCCGGGCGGTTCAGCGCCGTCCGGCGGAAGGCCTCGTCCCGGCGCCAGCGGGCGATCTTCCCGTGGTGGCCGCTGACCAGCACGTCGGGAATGCCCCGGCCGCGCCACTCCGGGGGCTTGGTGTAGACGGGTCCCTCCAGCAGGTTCGCCATCTCGCCGGGGGCGAAGGAGTCGTCGCGGTGGGATTCGGCGTTGCCGAGCACTCCGGGCAGCAGCCGGGCCACGGCCTCGGTGACGACCAGGACGGCGGCCTCGCCGCCCGCCAGTACGTAGTCGCCGATGGAGACCTCGTACACCGGTATCCGGGTGGCGTACTCGTCGACGACCCGGCGGTCGATGCCCTCGTACCGGGCCGGCGTGAAGATCAGCCAGGGCCGCTCGGAGAGTTCGACGGCCAGTTCCTGGGTGAAGGGACGGCCGCTGGGCGTGGGGACGACCAGGACCGGCCCGTGCGCGCCCGACTCGTAGCCGTCGGCCAGCGCCGTGTCCAGCGCCTCGCCCCACGGCTCGGTCTTCATGACCATGCCGGGACCGCCCCCGTACGGGGTGTCATCCACCGTGTTGTGCCGGTCGTACGTCCAGTCCCGCAGGTCATGGACGTGTACGTCGAGCTGGCCGCGGGTGCGGGCCTTGCCGACGAGGGAGACGTTCAGCGGCTCCAGGTACTCGGGGAAGATCGTGACGACGTCGAGACGCATCAGGCTTCTTCCTCGGTAGCGCGCGCCGACGCACTGGAACCGCTCTCGACTTCGTCGATGACAGCACGGTCGTCGATCAGCCCGGGCGGCGGCGTGATGACGCAGCGCTGCTCCTCCAGGTCGATTTCGGCGACGATCTCCTCTACGAAGGGGATCATCACCTCGGAGCCGTCCGGCCGCTCGACGATGAAGAGGTCCTGCGAAGGCAGGTGGGAGATCTCGGTGATGCGGCCGACCTCGGTGCCGTCGGCGAGGACCACGTCGAGGTCCATCAGCTGGTGGTCGTAGTACTCGTCGGGCTCCGCCGGCATCTCCGTCGGGTCCACGTCGGCGATGAGCAGGACGTTGCGCAGCGCCTCGGCGCCGGTGCGGTCCTTGACGCCCGCGAAGCGCAGCAGCAGCCTCCCGCTGTGCACCCGGCCCGTTTCGATGGTCAGCGGCCCCGCCGACGCCGGTTCGGTCTGGAGGACGGCGCCGGGCCCGAGCCGCTGCTCGGGCTCGTCGGTCCGCACCTCGACCGTGACCTCACCCTTGATCCCGTGGGCGCGGCCGATCCGCGCGACTACCAGCTGCACTGTGTGTCTCCTGTTCAGACGACGACGGGCCGGGGCGGGCACATTGCCCTCCCCGGCCCGTGCCGGTGATTCAACTCTTCAAGCGGACCCGGTCTCAGCGGACCTGGTCCACGTCGACGAGGTCGACGCGGATCCCCCGGCCGCCGATGGCGCCCACGACGGTACGCAGAGCACGTGCGGTGCGGCCGTTACGGCCGATCACCTTGCCGAGGTCGTCGGGGTGGACCCGGACCTCGAGCACCTGTCCGCGGCGCAGGTCGCGCGAGGCGACCTGCACGTCGTCGGGGTTGTCCACAATGCCCTTCACGAGGTGCTCAAGAGCCTCCTCGAGCATGCTCAGGCCTCGGTCGACTCGGCGGCGGCCTCAGCCTCGTCCGCCTTCTTGTCGGCCTTCTTCGCCTTCTGGGTGATGGCCTCGCCCTTGGCGTCGCCACCCTCAAGGGTCTTGGCGAACTCGTCGAAGGTACGACGCTTGTCTTCCTTCGTCTCCGGCTGCAGCAGCGGCGCGGGGGCGGGGAGGCCCTTGTGGGCCTGCCAGTCACCGGTCAGCTTCAGGATGGCGAGCACGGCCTCGGTGGGCTGGGCGCCGACGGAGAGCCAGTACTGCGCACGCTCGGCGTTGACCTCGATGCGCGACGGGTTGTACGTGGGGTGGTACAGACCGATTTCCTCGATCGCACGACCGTCCCGGCGGGTGCGGGAGTCGGCGACGACGATGCGGTAGTGCGGCTGGCGAATCTTGCCGAGGCGCTTGAGCTTGATCTTGACTGCCACTGGAGTGGTGTCTCCTGAACTTGACGTGGTTGGGCACATGAGATGCCACGTGGGGTTGCGGTACTCGGATGCCCGATGGACGCGTCAGCCGGAGGAGAGAGGGGTCCTATGCGACTGTCGAGTACAGCTAGCCATTGTGCCATACGCCCGCGGCGCTTCCGAGCGCGGAGGACCCCACCCCGGCGGTTCCCCGTCGGTCGGCCCCGATCCGCGGGCGGCTCCGGCGCCGACGCGGCGGAGGACGGAGGGCGCCGGTGTCCCGGAGTTCACGGGCCCGGGCCCCGCGGGTCGCCTCCGGACGGCCTCGGGAACGCTCGCCTCCGGACCGCCTAGGAAGCCACCGCGATGGCCGCCTCGGGGATGCGGAAGGGCTTCATGCAGCCTCCGCACACGATCGGGGCCTGGGCCAGCACGGAGGGGACCACGCGCACATTGCGCCCGCAGTCGCAGACCGCCTTGACGCGCACGCCGCCGCCGGACGAGCCGTGGCGGGCGGCCGGCCCGCGGAAGCTGCGCTTGGTGTCGGCGGAGGTGGCGGCCGTATGCGCCTTCAGGGCGCGGTGCAGCCGCTCCATCGTGGAGCGGTAGCGCTTCTTCGCCTCGGGGTTGAGCGTGACCAGTGAGAAGCCGCTGCTGGCATGCGGTTCTTCGGAGTGGTCCAGCCCCATCTCCTCGGCGATCGCGAGAAATCTGCGGTTGTGGTACCGGCCTGCGCGCGAAGTGTCGCGGACTCCTCGGGCGGCGGCGATGCCGTGGACTGCCTCGTGCAGCAGTCGCTCGAAGGAGAGCTCGGCGCCGCAGGCGGACGAGGACTCTCCGATCAGGGACTCGGGCGCGGCAAGGTCAGGCAGCTCGGGGTGGTACCGCTGAATATCGGCCCACGCCTGCGCCAGCTCTGCGGCGAGAACAGGTGGTGTCGTGCTCACGTCGTGACAACGAGCCGAGGTGCCCCGGTGTTCCGATTCCGGGCCATTGCAAATTTTTTGCACGTACCAGTCAGTTCAGTCTCATGCGTCCTGACGAGGACGGGTGCGCCGATCTCCGGAGAAGTCGGTACGTAACGACGACTACGCCCCGGCGCGCGGCGGTGGCCGCACGTCCGGGGCGCAGGGGTCGAACTGGTGTGGCCCGGTGCCGATCGGCCGGACCGGACCTAGTGTCCTGAGTCGGAGATTCGTCGGCAGTAAGCGGCGACCTTGTCGAGGATCTCGTCGGCGGTCTTCGTCCAGACGAAGGGCCTGGGGTGTT
>NZ_JBEXNN010000011.1:0-196955 GCF_040611115.1 Streptomyces sp. NPDC003038 | reverse complement strand
GGACGGGGTATCAACTTCTGGCGTTGATTTTTGGCACGCTGTTGAGTTCTCAAGGAACGGACGCTTCCTTTGTACTCACCTCAGCACATCGGCTGGGGTTTTCCTCCGGGCTTCGTTCTTCATTCTTCGTTTCCGACTCTATCAGATCCTTGCGGACCCGATTTCCTCGGCGCTTTCCAGGTTCTCGCTTTCGCGTTTCCCTTTCCGGCGATTCCGACTCTATCAGAAGTTCTCCACCGGATTTCACCGGCCTTGAATCCTGAATGAGGAGTCGACTGCGCCCCGCTGGAATTCAATTCCTGCCGGGGGCGAGAGAGATCTTAAACTGTCGCTGTCGAACTGTCCAGTCCGACCCAACCGTTCGAATCTACCTCCCCGCTCGCTCCATGTCAACAGGGTCTGCGGGACGACGAGGAGACTAGCAGCTCAGGGGGGCCGGACGCACATCAGGCCGCGGTGGGCTGCGTCGCCGTCCGGTCGGCGGCCTCGACGTCGCCCACCTCGCCCGCGCGGGACGCTCTGCCGCCCAGGATGTAGACGTACAGCAGGAAGGCGGCCTCGGCGAGGATGCCGATGCTGATGCGGGCCCAGGTGGGGAGGCCCGACGGGGTGACGAAGCCTTCGATCAGGCCCGAGACGAAGAGCACCAGCGCGAGGCCGAGCGCCATGCCCAGGGCGGCTCGGCCCTGTTCCGCGAGGGCGGTGCGGCGGGTGCGGGGGCCGGGGTCGATGACCGTCCAGCCCAGGCGCAGGCCCGTGCCCGCGGCGACGAAGACCGCCGTCAGTTCGAGCAGGCCGTGCGGGAGGATCAGGCCGAGGAACACGTCGAGGCGGCCGGCGGAGGCCATCAGGCCGAGTCCGACGCCGAGGTTGACCATGTTCAGGAAGAGGATCCAGAGCACGGGTAGCCCCAGGAACGCGCCCAGGACCAGGCACATCGCGGCCGCCTGGGCGTTGTTCGTCCAGACCTGGGCCGCGAACGAGGCCGCGGGATGGCTGGAGTAGTACGTCTCGTACTCGCCGCCCGGCCTGGTCATGGCCCTCAGGTCCTCCGGGGCGCCGATGGCTCCCTGGACCTCGGGGTGGGTGGCTATCCACCAGCCGATGAGCACACCCAGCGCCGTGGAGAGCAGCGCGGTCGGTATCCACCAGCGGCGGCTGCGGTAGACCGCGGCCGGAAAGCCGGCCGTGAGGAAGAGGGCGGCGTCGCGCCAGCTCGCGCGGCGGACGCCCGTCACCGTGGCGCGGGCGCGGGCGACAAGCTGGGTCAGCCGGCCCGTGAGCATGGGGTCGGGGGCGCTGGACTGGATGAGGGAGAGGTGGGTGGAGGTGCGCTGGTAGAGCGCGACGAGTTCGTCGGCTTCGGCTCCGGTGAGCTTGCGGCCGCGCCCCAGGAGCTGTTCCAGGCGGTCCCACTCCGCGCGGTGGGCCGTCACGAAGACGTCGAGATCCATGCGGTTGCCGCTCCCCTGCCCCAGGTCCCCTGATTCTGCCTATTCCTGATGTAGTCAGCTTGGCAGACTGGATGACGAAGGGGCGGGGCAGGTCACGTGAAAGGTGTTGTGGTGAGCGATCTGGTGACGGGGGACGCTGTCGTCCTGGGGTTGCGGCCCGCGAGGCTGCCGAGCCGGGCGTTGGCGATCGTCCTCGACCTGATCGTGTACCTGACCGGGTACGTACTGATCACGGTCGGGCTGACCTACGCGACGGCCTCGCTGGACGATGCCGCCATCGCGGCCGTGGCGGTGGGGAGCTTCCTGCTGGTTCTGGTCGGCGTGCCGATCGCGGTGGAGACGCTGACCCACGGGCGCTCGTTGGGCAAGCTCGCCTGCGGCCTGCGGGTGGTGCGGGACGACGGCGGGCCGATCCGCTTCCGGCACGCGCTGGTGCGGGGAGCCATGGGGGTCGTGGAGCTGCTGGGGACCTTCGGGGCCGTGGCGTGCATCGCCTCGCTGGCGTCGGAGCGGGGGCGGCGGCTCGGGGATGTGTTCGCCGGGACGCTGGTGATCCGGGAGCGGGTGCCGGGGGCGCGGGTGATGCCCGTGCCCGCGCCGCCGCCGTGGCTGGCCGGGCGGTTCGCCGGGCTCGATCTGTCGGCGGTCCCGGAGGGGCTGTGGCTGGCGATACGGCAGTACCTGACGCGGATGGGCCAGCTGGATCCGCAGGTGAGCGCCGCGATGGCGGCGAAGCTCGCGGATGATCTGGTGGCGCGTACGGGGGCGCTGCCGCCGGCCGGGGTGCCGGCCGCCGCGTTCCTGATGGCCGTGGTGCACGAGCGGCAGTCGCGGGATGCGGCCCGGGCGTTCGGGGGTGGGGGTGGCGGTCGGGCGCAGGCGCCCGGCGCACAGCCCGCCGGACCGCCCGCGTTCTCGTCTGCTCCCGCTCCTGCTCCGGCCCCTGTACCCGCTCCCGCTGCGTCCGGCGTCCCGCAGGCCGCGCCCGCGGCTCCGGCTCAGGCGGCGCCCGTACGGCCTGCGCGGAGTGGGGGGTTCGCGCCCCCCGCCTGAGGTGTGGCGGGCGGATTACGCCTCGAAGGCGGAGGGCGGGGTCTCAAGGTGTTCGAGTTCGATTCCGGGCGCCGAGAGGACCACGTCTCCGGCGATGTGGATCGTGTGGACCTCGCCGGTGTCGAGGGCGCTGACCTGGTACTCGTCCACCAGGAGGGGGCCGCTGTCGGTGGGGTGCTCCACGCGCGCCACGAGGGCCCAGGCCTGGTCGACCGTACGGGGGGCCAGGACCGGGTCGGTGAGGGCGACGAGGCGGACGCGGGTGGCGGGAGCGCCCGGGGTCAGGCGCAGCAGACGGGCCGTGGCGATCAGGAAGGCCGGGGAGGTTCCGGTGAAGCCGGGGGCCTGGACGTTGCCCTCGGTGGCCTCGGAGCCGGTGGGGTCGGTGCGGACCCAGGTGACGCCGTCGATGGCGGCGCCGCGGACCTGCCAGCCGGCGGCGTTCAGTTCGAGGCGGATGGGGCGGCCCAGCTCGTCGACGGCCAGGTCGACGGAGCCGCGGTGGTCGCCGTTGGGGGCGGTGAGCTGGGAGACGTAGCGCCAGCCGGAGGGGCCGGGGGCGCAGTGGAAGTGCTCCTCGGCGAGGGGGGTGTGGTCGTGCGGGTCGTGGAGCGAGTAGCGGCCGCGGGGCATGGGGCACACACACGTTTCGAGGAGTGGGGTCGGGGGTGGGGGTACGGGGCAGGCCCCCGGCGGGTGTGCCGGGGGCCTGCTTCGCGTACGGCTGCCGCTGATCAGTAGCGGTAGTGGTCCGGCTTGTACGGGCCCTCGACCGGGACGCCGATGTAGGCGGCCTGCTCGGGGCGCAGGGTGGTGAGCTTGACGCCGAGGGCGTCGAGGTGGAGTCGGGCGACCTTCTCGTCGAGGTGCTTGGGCAGCACGTAGACGTCGGTCGGGTACTCGGCGGGCTTGGTGAAGAGCTCGATCTGGGCCAGGGTCTGGTCCGCGAAGCTGTTCGACATGACGAAGGACGGGTGGCCGGTGGCGTTGCCCAGGTTCAGCAGGCGGCCCTCGGACAGGACGATGAGGACCTTGCCGTCCGGGAACTTCCAGGTGTGGACCTGGGGCTTGACCTCGTCCTTGACGATGCCGGGGATCTTGGCCAGGCCGGCCATGTCGATCTCGTTGTCGAAGTGGCCGATGTTGCCCACGATGGCCTGGTGCTTCATCTTGGCCATGTCCGAGGCCATGATGATGTCCTTGTTGCCGGTGGTCGTGATGAAGATGTCCGCCGTCTCCACCACGTCGTCCAGCGTCGCGACCTGGTATCCGTCCATCGCCGCCTGAAGGGCGCAGATGGGGTCGATCTCGGTGATGATGACGCGGGCGCCCTGGCCGCGCAGCGACTCGGCGCAGCCCTTGCCGACATCGCCGTAACCGCAGACGACCGCGACCTTGCCGCCGATGAGGACGTCGGTGGCGCGGTTGATGCCGTCGATCAGGGAGTGGCGGCAGCCGTACTTGTTGTCGAACTTCGACTTGGTGACGGCGTCGTTCACATTGATCGCCGGGAAGAGCAGGGTGCCCTCGTCCATCATCTCGTAGAGGCGGTGGACACCGGTGGTGGTCTCCTCGGTGACGCCGCGGATCTCGGACGCGAGCTGCGTCCACTTCTGCGGGGCCTCGCCGAGGGTGCGGTTCAGCAGGGTGAGGATGTGGGCGTACTCCTCGGAGTCCGCCGTCGACGGGTCCGGGGCCGCGCCGGCCTTCTCGAACTCGACGCCCTTGTGGACGAGCAGGGTGGCGTCACCACCGTCGTCGAGGATCATGTTCGGTCCGCCGGTGGGCGTGTTCGGCCAGGTCAGCGCCTGCTCCGTGCACCACCAGTACTCTTCCAGCGTCTCGCCCTTCCAGGCGAAGACGGGGACGCCCTGCGGGTTCTCCGGGGTGCCGTTCGGGCCGACCGCGATGGCGGCGGCCGCGTGGTCCTGGGTGGAGAAGATGTTGCAGGAGGCCCAGCGGACGTCGGCGCCGAGGGCGACGAGGGTCTCGATGAGCACGGCCGTCTGCACGGTCATGTGCAGGGAGCCGGTGATGCGGGCGCCCGCCAGGGGCTGGCTCTCCGCGTACTCCGCTCGGATCGACATCAGGCCCGGCATCTCGTGCTCGGCCAGCGTGATCTCCTTGCGGCCGAAGGCGGCGAGGGAAAGGTCTGCGACCTTGAAGTCCATGGGTGCTGCTCCTCATGGTGGGAGAGGGTGGGTACGGCTGAGCCGCGCGCCGTCCGGATGCGGATGGACGGAGCACCGAGCACAGTCCGTCGGGGGCCCTCTCTCCCCTCGGCGCGGTCGTGAGGACCGCCCGACCGCCATCAGCAGCGACGCCTGACACTGATGACGAATCTACACCGATCGGCGGAGCCTGCCCCAGTCGGCCGCGGAACCGGGCCCGGCGGGAGCGGGGCGGGGCCCGGCGGGAGCGGGGCGGGGAACGCGAAAGGCCCCCGCGGCGCAGGGGCGCGCCGCTGGGGCCTTCGTACGAACGGCCCGGCTAGAGCGTCTTGGCCTGGCCAGGGCCCGCCGAGGCGGCTTCGCCGTTGTAGATGTCCGGCTCCAGGTAGATCACGCGCGCGATGGGGACCGCCGCTCGGATGCGGGTCTCGGCGGCGTTGATCGCGTTCGCCACGTCGGCCGCGGTGTCGCCGTGCCGGACGGCGATCTTGGCCGCGACCAGGAGCTCCTCCGGGCCGAGGTGGAGCGTACGCATGTGGATCAGCCGGGTGACGGTGTCACCGTCGACGAGCGCGGTCTTGATCTTCTCGACCTCGTCGATGCCCGCCGCCTCGCCGAGCAGCAGGGACTTGGTCTCCACGGCCAGCACGATGGCGATGATGATCAGCAGGACGCCGATGCACAGGGTGCCGATGCCGTCCCACACGCCGTCGCCGGTCACCAGCGCGATGCTGACGCCCGCGAGGGCCAGGACGAGGCCGACGAGGGCGCCGAGGTCCTCCAGGAGGACCACGGGGAGTTCGGGCGCCTTGGCGCGCTTGATGAACTGGCCCCAGGTCTGGCCGCCGCGGACCTCGTTCGACTCCTTGATCGCCGTGCGGAAGGAGAAGGTCTCCGCGATGATCGCGAAGACCAGGACGCCGACCGGCCAGTACCAGTTCTCGATCTCGTGCGGGTGGTTGATCTTCTCGTAGCCCTCGTAGATGGCGAACATGCCGCCGACGGTGAAGAGCACGATGGAGACGAGGAAGGCGTAGATGTAACGCTCACGCCCGTACCCGAAGGGATGCTGCGGCGTGGCCTCGCGCTTTGCTTTCTTTCCACCGAGGAGCAGCAGCCCCTGGTTTCCGGAGTCCGCCAGCGAGTGAACGCTTTCCGCGAGCATCGACGAGGAGCCGCTGAAGAGGAAGGCCACGAATTTGGCTACAGCGATGGCGAGGTTTGCGGCGAGTGCCGCCACGATCGCCTTGGTACCGCCCGACGCGCTCATGGGTGCAGGATGTCCCTTCCTAGCCACTGACTACCGGCCGCACATTGTTGCAGCCGTCGGCACGGACGCTACGTCAGACCACCATGGTGGCGCGGAAGACCGTCCCGCTTCCTGACAGTTCGACCGTTTCGTCCGCCGGTACGAAGACCGATGCGCCGGGGGCCAGGGTCAGTTCGCCGGCTTTCGGGGAGCCCGCCGTGCAGAGCAGGATCTGCGCGGTGCCCGCCGGGAGCACGCGGGGGGCGCCGCCGGGAGCGAGGAGGAAGCGGGAGAGCCGGAATTCGTCGATGGGCGTCTCGTAGACCTCCTCGCCGTCGCCCTCGGGGCGCAGCACGTCCGGGTCGCCCGACTCGAACCTCACGATCTTCAGCAGCTCCGGGACGTCCACGTGTTTGCGGGTGAGTCCCGCGCGCAGCACGTTGTCGGAGTTGGCCAGCAGCTCGACGCCGAGGCCGTCGATGTAGGCGTGCGGGACGCCGGCGCCGAGGAACATCGCCTCGCCCGGCTGCAGTTGGACATGGTTGAGCAGCATGGCCGCGATCACACCGGGGTCGCCCGGGTAGTCGTGGACCAAGGACGCGTACGGCTCGTACGGTCCGCCGAGGCGCTCGGCGGCGGCCGCGGCCTCGGTGACGGTGTGCGCCATCTCCTCCCGGTCGGCGCTCAGTACGGCCGTCAGCACCTCGCGCAGCGCGGCCTCTTCGGGGTGGGCCCGCAGCAGGTCGGCGTACGGCTTGAGGGAGTCGACCCCCAGTCCTTCGAGCAGTTCGGCCGACACCTGGGGGTCCCGGAAACCGCACAGCCCGTCGAAGGGGGTGAGCGCGCAGATCATTTCGGGCTTGTGGTTGGCGTCCTTGTAGTTGCGGTGGCCCGCGTCGATCGGGATGCCGCGGCCCTCCTCGTCCGCGAAGCCCTCCCTGGCCTGGGCCAGGTCGGGGTGGACCTGGAGGGAGAGCGGGGCGCCGGCGGCGAGGAGCTTGAGGAGGAAGGGCAGCCGCGGGCCGAACTTGGCGACGGCGGCCGCGCCGAGCTCGCGTTCGGGGTCGGCGGCGATGACGTCCGCGAGGGTGGTCTCGCCGGCGCCGCGGTCGAGGCGGGACGGCGCGCCGGGGTGGGCGCCCATCCACATCTCGGCCTGGGGCTCACCGGTGGGCCGGACCCCCAGGAGAGCGGGGATGGCGGTGGTCGACCCCCAGGCGTAGGGGCGGATCGTGTTCGTCAGACGGTCCATCGCTCGTCTTCCTGGATCGGGGGCACGGGTGTGTGCCTCAGCTGTGTCCCCCCGAGGCCAGCGCCAGGTAGGCGGTGGCGAAGTCCGTGACGGCGAGCAGTTCCGCGAGCTGCTCCAGCTCGACTCCCTCCTCCGGTTCGAGCTCGCTGATGGCCGTGTCGTGGCTCAGGGCGAGTTCGCGTGCGGCGGGGGCGGCGGTGAGGCCGCCGGTCGGCCGGTCACGCAGCAGGACGATGCGGGCGTGCAGAGCCTGGGGCTCGTCGACCCGGTCCCGGAAGAAGTCGTCGGGGTCGGCCCCGGCGGCGAAGGCCCCGGCCAGGAGGACCCCGTGGGCGGGGAGCGCCTCGGGGAGCGCGGCGGCGAGCGCGGGGCGCCCGGCGAGCTCGGCGAGGGTGGCGGCGAAGCGGCGGCCGGCGGGAGCTGCGCCCTCGCCCTCGCTCCAGATGAGCGGGAGGGAGTCGGCGAGCTCGGCGGCCAGCGTCTTGGCCGGGTTGGAGTAGGTGGCGATCGCGGGCCCGCAGCGTTCGGCGGTGCGGTCGAGCCGGTCGGCGACGAGCTGGAGGGTGTCGGGGGCGGCGGTGATCAGGCCGACCCGGTCGAGGAGCACCAGCAGGGGCGTCAGCAGGGCCCACAGGGCGCCGGGGCCGGCCGCGGCCGACTCGTCGTACTCCTGGTACGGGGCCTTGGCCATCGGTACGAGGAGCCCGTGCGCGCCGTCCACCGCCTCGCTCAGCGGTGAGCGCTCGGGGGCCACGGCGACGACGGTGCAGCCGCGCCGGTAGGCCTGCTCGGCGAGGAGGGCCAGCCCGGGCTCGGTGCCGTCGGTGGTGGCGATGAGCAGCAGGTCGACGGGGCCGGCCCAGCCCGGCAGGGCCCAGCGCAGCGCGCCGGCGGCGTGCGCGACGCCGGTGGGGTGCAGTCGGGTGACCGGGGCGGAGGCTCCGGCGAGGGCGCCGAGGAGGTCGGCGACGCCGGTGGCGGCGGTGCCGGGACCGGCGATGAGGACGGCGCGGGGGCGACCGTCCGGGCGGAGGTCGGCGAGGCCGGCCTCGGCTGCGTGCCGGGCCGCGGTGCGGACTCTGGCTCCGGCCTCGGCGGCGCCGCGGAGCAGGCCGCGGCGGTCGGCGCGGGCGAGCGCGTCCGGTGCGTCGAGGAGCGACTCGTCGAGCATGGCGGCCTCCGGCGGTGTTGAGGGACCCAAGTGGCGGAATCGGTCTCAGCGTCTGCGCGGGTGACTCAGGCGGGGCGGCGGGCCTCGTCCACGAGGAGCACCGGGATGCCGTCGCGGACCGGGTAGCCGAGACCGCAGTCCTGGCCGGTGCAGATCAGCTCGGGCGCGGTCTCGTCGGCCGACTTGTCCTCGAGGGGCGAGTGGCAGGCGGGGCAGGCGAGGATCTCCAGAAGGCCGGCTTCGAGCGGCATGGGGGCTTCCCTTCGAACATGCGGTTTTGGGCGAGGTCAGCGTACCGCCGAGTCACCTCCGGTGCGGGCCGAGGTGTCCGGTGCGGCGGCGCCGTGCGCCTGGGCGGCGCCGCCGTTTCGTCCTGCGGCGCCGCTTCAGGTGATCCCGGCTCCGCCGGGTACCGGGCTCTGCCCGGACCCGCGCCTCAAACGCCGGCGGGGCTGAATTTGGGGGATCAGGCGCGGATGAGGGTGAGGGCCTCGTCGCGGATCTTGGCGAGGGTGGACGCGTCGCGGGCCTCGACGTTCAGGCGCAGGAGGGGCTCCGTGTTGGAGGCGCGGACGTTGAACCACCAGTCGGCGCCGGTGACGGTCAGGCCGTCCAGCTCGTCCAGGGTGACGTCGTCGCGGGCGCCGTAGGTCTCCTTGACGGCGGCGAGGCGGCCCGCCTGGTCGGCGACGGTCGAGTTGATCTCGCCCGAGCCCGCGTAGCGGTCGTAGGAGGCCACCAGAGCGGACAGGGGGCCGTCCTGGGCGCCGAGGGCCGCCAGGACGTGGAGCGCGGCGAGCATGCCGGTGTCCGCGTTCCAGAAGTCCTTGAAGTAGTAGTGCGCGGAGTGCTCGCCGCCGAAGATGGCGCCGGACTTGGCCATCTCCTCCTTGATGAAGGAGTGGCCGACGCGGGTGCGGACGGGGGTGCCGCCGTTCTCGCGCACGACCTCCGGGACGGACCAGGAGGTGATCAGGTTGTGGATCACAGTGCCGGTGCCGCCGTTGCGGGCCAGCTCGCGGGCCGCGACCAGGGCCGTGACCGCGGACGGGGAGACGCCCTCGCCGCGCTCGTCGACGATGAAGCAGCGGTCGGCGTCGCCGTCGAAGGCGATGCCGAGGTCGGCGCCCTCGGCGAGCACGCGCGCCTGGAGGTCGACGATGTTCTTCGGGTCGAGCGGGTTGGCCTCGTGGTTCGGGAAGGTCCCGTCGAGCTCGAAGTACAGGGGGACGAGGTCCAGCGGGAGGCCCTCGAAGACGGTGGGGACCGTGTGGCCGCCCATGCCGTTGCCCGCGTCGACGACGACCTTCAGCGGGCGGATGGCCGCGAGGTCGACCAGGCCCTTGAGGTGCGCGGCGTAGCCGACGAGGGTGTCCTGCTCGGTGATCCTGCCGGGAACGGCGTCGGCCGCGATGGCGGGGGCGCCCTCGTCGGACCACTTCTCGACGAGCTCGCGGATCTGCGAGAGGCCGGTGTCCTGGCCCACGGGGGCCGCGCCCGCACGGCACAGCTTGATGCCGTTGTACTGCGCCGGGTTGTGCGAGGCGGTGAACATCGCGCCGGGCAGGTTCAGGGACCCGGACGCGTAGTACAGCTGGTCGGTGGAGCACAGCCCGATGAGGGTGACGTCCACACCGCGGGCGGCGGCGCCACGGGCGAAGGCGCTGGACAGCCCGGGGGAGGAGGGGCGCATGTCGTGGCCGATCACGATCGCCGTGGCTCCGGTGACCTCCACGAACGCCGCCCCGAACAGCTCGGCCAGCGGCTCGTCCCACTCGTCCGGTACGACGCCGCGTACGTCGTATGCCTTGACGATGTTCGAAAGATCTGCGGCCACTGCCTGCCCTCCTGAAGGTCCTGTGCGGTGGAGCCAACCTACCTCGTGCGGAGAGCTGCTTTTCGGTCGATCCGTGGGTCAGGAGTCCGGCGAGCGCAGGACGCGCAGGTGCCCACGACGTGTCTCGCCGGTCACCGGGCCGCCTTGGCCGCCCCCGCCGGCCTGGGCCGCGCGGTCCGGCGGGCGGGCGGCTTCGCGTACGGCGTTGGCGAGGGCTTCGAGGTCGTCGCCGCTGGGACGGGACGGCGCGGAGCCGTCGGACAGCCGGACGACCTCCCAGCCGCGCGGGGCGGTCAGCCGCTCCGAGTGCTCGGCGCACAGGTCGTAGCAGTGGGGTTCGGCGTAGGTGGCGAGCGGGCCGAGAACTGCGGTCGAATCGGCGTAGACGTACGTCAGCGTTGCGACGGCAGGGCGGCCGCACGCGGTGCGAGAACAGCGACGTACAAGGCTCACGACGTTGGACGGTACCGCACTCTTGACCGGGCCGCGACGACTCTCCCGCCGGTCACTCCCCCGTGTCGTGGTCGGCGGCCGGTGGCTGTGGCGTGTCGGGAGGGTCCGTGGAGGAGCGACCGGTGCGGGGTCGGGGCGAGGGCTACCCTGCGGGGGTGACGGACAGCCCCCTGCCTCCCCGCCCCGCCGAGACTCCCGCCGAGACTCCTGTCGAGCTCCCCGCCGGGTCCCCCGCCGAGCCGCGCCCGCGTCGGCGCGACCGGCACGGGCGCGGGATGCGCGGACCGGTGGCGCCGCCGCAGGTGCCGCTGTCGGCGAGCCGGTCGGAGCTGTTCGGAGACCTCGTACGGGACTCCGTGGAGCGGCTGGAGCGGCGCTGGCCGCAGCTCGCGGAGGTGGAGTTCCTGGTCGGCGACGTCCCGGGCCCGCCGGGCGGCCCGGACGGCGGCTGGAACGACGAGGCCGTGCCGCTGGGCTCGCTGTCGGAGCCGCGCGAGGGGCGGCCGGCCCGGATCGTGGTCTTCCGGCGGCCGGTGGAGATCCGTACGAAGTCCCGCGACGAGAAGGCGATGCTCGTCCACGAGATCGTGGTGGAGCAGGTCGCCGAGCTGCTGGGACTCTCGCCGGAGACGGTGGACCCGCGGTACGGGCAGGACTGACCCGGCCGCCACCGCCGCCGGGTCACCTGGTCACATGCTCATTTGGTCATCTGGTCATCTGGTCATCTGGTCAGGACGGTGAGGTCCTCGGTGGCGCGCGGGACGGAGACCGTGGAGCGGTCGTCCGACAGGGGCTGGATCGTGAACATCGCGATGCCCTCGTGCGGGAGCGACAGGGTGCGGGCCGCGTGGACCGGGCCGCCCGAGAGGGTTTCGACCGTCAGGGCGTACGGGCCCTTCCCGCCCGCCGGGGCCAGGGCCACCGTCTGCGTCGTGCCCGCCTTGACCGTCACTTCCTGGGAGGCCGCCTCACCGCCCTCGGTGCCCGGCGAGGCCGTCACCTTGACCTTCGCGTCCGAACCGCCCGGCGCCGTCAGCGACAGCACGGTCGCGTTCTCCTCGACCCGGTTGCCGACGACGGTCGCCCGCGCCCCCACCGGCCCGGTCGCCGGGACGAAGCCCAGCTCCTGCTTGGCGCCGCTGCCGCGGACCACCCGTACCGCCGCGACCACCGGGGCGGCCTTCTTCTCGTCCGCCGGGGTGAGCAGCAGCGAGCCGGCCTCGCCGCGGGTCACGTCCTTCAGGTCCACGCCCGCCGTCATGCCGGCCTTGACGTGCAGCCGCTCGTTGCCCGCCGGGCTGATGGCTCCGCCCGGCCCGGCCAGGCGGAGCTTGAGGTCGGCGTCATCGGCGCCGGGCGCGAAGACGACCAGCCGGACGGAGGTGGCGTCGGCCGGGATCCCCGGCAGCACCAGCGAGCCCGCCGGGTCCGTGGAGGCGGGCAGCCAGTCGGTGCCCACGCCCTCCTCGGCGACCTGCACGGAGGCGCCGACCCGGCCCGCACGGGTCGTCACATGGGCGCTGGCGTCCGCGAGCTGGGCCCCCGGGGCGAGCGAGGACAGCAGGACGGCCTTGGTGGAGCGGGGGTCGACGCGGATGTTCTCGCTGGTGCCCTGGTCCGCCTTGACCACCCCGTCCGGGCCGAAGAGCTTGACGTCGACGACGGCCGCGGTGTCATCCGGATTGGTGAGATGGACGTAGTCCTCGCGCCCCTTGGCGGTACTCACCCCGGGGAACCAGAAGTCGGTGCCCGGCGCGGTGCAGCCGACGCCGAGGACGCCGCGCGCCCGGCCGACCGAGACCTTGGTGGTCTGCTGCGCGGTCCAGCCGGGGGCGAGTGACCCGTCGGCGGTGCCCGTCAGCGCGGGCGCGTCGGCGCCGTTGGCGGTGGCCGCGGCCGGCTTGCCGGGTTCCTTGGGCTCCAGCACCGCCTTGGCGTCCTTGGTCGCGCCGAGCAGGCGGGCCGAGCCCTTGCCGTCCGCGGCGGCCTGACCGGGGGTGAACGCCGTGTACGTGGTCTCCGCGATCTCGGAGGTGCTGGGCGCCGGGCACACCAGGAGGGAACGCTCCACGGGCATCCGGGCGGCGGCCGCCGCCTTGCCCTCGGCCGCCTTCCCGGCGGCGGCGGGGGCGGTGAGGTGGGCGATGCCGGTGACGGCGGCCAGCGCCGCGGTCACGGCCGCCAGCGTCAGGGGTGCGCGCTGCTTCACTGCTGGGAGCTCCCGTCCGGACGCGGGTCGTGCTGTCCGTAGGTGTCGTACTGCTCGTACGGGTAGGGGTACGGCTGCTGGTCCGGGTGCTGGTCCGGGTGCTGGACCGGCTGCTGCGACGGGTAGGGGGCCTCGTACCCCTGCTGCGGGTACGGGTACGGCTCGTACTCCGGCGCCGCTTCGTACGGCTGCTGCTGGGGCTGCTGCGGCGGCTGCGGCTGCTGCTGGTCGTACGCGTAGCCGTCCTGTTCTCCGTACGCCTGGTACGCGTAGTTCTCCTCCCCGTACGCCGGCTGAGCCGGGATCTGTGCGTACGGGTCGGCGACCGCCGCGGCCTCGGCGGGGGACGGGGGTACGGGCGGCTCGGCCGCCGCGCGCAGCCGGCGGGCACGGCGGCCCTCTCCGGCCTCGCCCGGGCCGGGCAGGTCACCGGCGGCGGTCGCCGCGGCCTCCTCCTCCGGGAGGTCGTCGTCGAGCCG
The DNA here is from genome assembly GCF_040611115.1 of Streptomyces sp. NPDC003038. Taxonomy (NCBI): domain Bacteria; kingdom Bacillati; phylum Actinomycetota; class Actinomycetes; order Kitasatosporales; family Streptomycetaceae; genus Streptomyces; species Streptomyces sp. NPDC003038. The sequence continues at coordinate 183,627 of NZ_JBEXNN010000011.1, read as the reverse complement.
TGCCCGGCGGCCCGGCAGGGCCATCACCAGGAGCACCAGGGCGAGCAGGCCCTGCGCCCAGTGCCAGGCGGTCCGGGTGAGGGAGTTCTCGTGGACGAGGTCGAGGCGGCCGCCGGCGGCGGGCAGTTCGAAGCCCTGCGCCCAGCCGTCCAGGGTCTTCGGCTTGAGGGGCTTGCCGTCGAGGGTGGCCTGCCAGCCGGGGGCCGCCCGGTCGGCGAGGCGCAGTACGCGGCCCGCGTCACCGGCCGGGATCTCCCCGTGGACCTCGACGGGGCCGGAGGCGACCGGGATCGGGGCCTCGCCCTGCTTGCCGGAGACGATGACGGCGCGCGGCAGCCAGGGCTCGACGCCCCACAGTGCGGTGCCGTCCTGCTGGTGGCGCCGGCTCAGGCCGGGGGTGGCGTCGAGGACCCGGCGGATCTCGTCGGGGCCGCCGGGCCGGAACAGGACGAAGCGGATGGCGTAGGCGCTGAGCTGGCTGGACTGGTCGGCGCCGGATCCGGCGACCAGGTTGGAGACGACCTTGTCGAGCCGGGGGTCGCCGCCGGTCGCGGCGGCGGCTTCCGCGGCGCCGAGGCGTCCGCCGGAGCCGCGGACGAGGCTGTAGGAGACGGCGGCGGGCGAGGCCACGTCGAGGATGAGGGTGCGGGTCTGGTTGTCGTCCCCGCTCGCTTCGGCGACGAAGGCCGGGACCTGGACCGGGTCGCGCCGCTCCAGCGGGCCGGCGGCGCCGCTGAGCATCCAGCCGGCGCCGACGAGCACCGGGCCGGCGGCGGCGGCGAACGCGACGAGCGCGGCGAGCGGCTGGCGCCAGCCGAAGCTGCGGGCGGCGACGCGCTCCTTGGCACCGTCCGCGCCGAGTGCGGCGGCGGTGAGCAGGGCCAGTCCGTAGACCAGGGTGGCGGGGCCGGCCCAGGCGGTGCGGTTGAGGAGGACGGCGAAGAGCAGCCCGGTGAGGGCGGCGGCCCAGGCGGTGCGGACGGCGAACTGCCGGTCGGTGCGCAGGAGGGCGGCGAGGGCGGCGAGGACGATGCCGGCGAGCAGCGGGCCGGCGGCGGCGCCCGGACCGCCGGGGCTGAGGCCGAGCAGGTCGAGGGCGCCGGCGGAGCCGGCTCCGTAGGGCAGTCCGGCTTCGTGCAGGAGGCGGCCGGGGTGCGTGAGCAGGCCGAGCGACCAGGGGGCGAGCGCGAGGAGCGGGACGGCGAGGGTGGCGAGCAGCCGCGGGCCGTAGGCCTTCCACCGCGCCTTCGAGTGCGCGGGGCGCCACACGAGCGCGGCGGTCCCGAGGACGGCGGCCAGCGGCCAGGCGATGGGCGTGAAGGCGGTGGCCAGCGTCAGCAGGAGGGTGTACGTCCACACCGCGCGCCAGCTGCCCCTGGCGGCCTGCGGGCCGTCGGCCTCGCCGAGGGCGAAGGCGGCGACGGCGGAGCGGGCGATGAGCGGCAGCAGGACGGCGAGGACTGCGGTGCCGAGGTGGCCGCCGGAGAGGGCTCCGGTCACGGCGGGGAGGAAGGCGTAGGCGATGGCGGCCCAGGCGCGCAGCAGCCGGGAGGCGACGAGCGGCCGGGAGGCGAAGTAGGCGGTGATTCCGGCGAGCGGGACGGCTCCGACGAGCAGCAGGGTCAGGGCCGCCTGGGTGGAGCCGAAGAGGAGGGTGGCGACGGCGCCGAGCACGGCGAGGTACGGGGGTGCGTGCCCGGTGGAGCCGGTGCCCACGGGCTGCCAGGCGTCGGTGTAGGCGCGCCAGAGGTCGGGGCCGCTGTCGGGGGCGGGGAGCAGGGCGCCGCCCATGAGGGAGCCGCCGCCGAGCAGGCCGCGGCAGGCGACGAGGGTGACGAGCAGGAGGAGGGCGAAGAGGACGGGTGCGGGGTTGCGGGCGATCCGCTTGAGACGCGCGAACCGCTCGGTCTCCAGGTAGTCGCCGTCGTCGCCCGGCCCGGCGAGGATGCCTCCGCCGTGGCGGCCGGCGGCGGCCGTTTCGGTGTCGCGGTCGCCGCCGAAGTATCCGGCGAGCTGTTCGGCGTTGGCCCGCAGGGAGGCGCCGGGCGGCGGGAAGAGCGGGCGCAGTTCCGCGGCCGGGACGGCGGGGCGGCGGCGGGCCTTGCGGGCGGAGAGGACGCGGCCGGGGCGGAGCAGGGTGGCCAGGAGGCCGGTCATCTCGTCGACGGCCTGGCCGGGGGCCTTGCCGATGAGGTAGGCGAGGGTGCGGAGCAGGGTGCCGACGAGGACGCGCAGCAGGACGTAGGGCAGGGCGCGGCCGGAGCTGTTGGCGAGCATCGTGTAGACGGCGCCGGCCTTGTCGACGCGGTGCGGGCTGGACGTCGTGCGTCCGGCGCAGTCGACGGTGCGGCGTTCGCGGGCCGAGGCCTCGGCGTGGCGCAGCACGGCGTCGGGGGCGACGAGGACGGTGTGCCCGGCGCTGTGGGCGCGCCAGCAGAGGTCGACGTCGTCGCGCATGAGGGGCAGGCGCCGGTCGAAACCGCCGAGGGCGTCGTAGACGTCGCGGCGTACGAGCATTCCGGCGGTGGAGACGGACAGGACGGGTCGGACCTGGTCGTGCTGCCCCTGGTCCTGTTCGCGACGGTCGAGCCCGGTCCAGCGGCGGCCGCTGCGGGCGATGGTGACGCCCGCTTCGAGGAGCTGCTTCTTGTCGTACCAGCCGCGCAGTTTGGGGCCGATGACGGCGGCGTCGGGGTTCTCGTCGGCGACGCGCAGCAGTTCGGTGAGGGCGTCGGGTTCGGGCGCGCTGTCGTCGTGGAGGAGCCAGAGCCACTGGACGGGTTCGCCGTGGGGGAGGTCGGGGAGGTCGTACGTGTCGTCGCGCCAGGTGCGGCTGACGGGGTCCCAGCCGCTGGGGCGCTTGAGGTACGGGAGGTCCTCGGGGGTGAGGATGCCGGCGGTGCGGACGGATTCGTCGACGGCGGCGCCGAATCCGGTGCGGCGCGCGAGGTGGAGCACGCGGTCGTCGCCGAGGGCCTCGGTGAGCAGTCGCGCGGACTCGTCGGCGCTGCCGGTGTCGGCGGCGATGTGGCTTTGCGCGGGGCGTTCCTGGCCGAGGAGGCCGGCGAGCGTCCGGGGCAGCCAGCGGGCGCCGTCGTGGGCGACGAGGACCGCGGTGACGACGTGCCGGGGGAACTGGGGGGTGGCGGCAGCCTCGTAGGAGGCCGTCGACTGGCTGTTCAGGGACATCGCGGTACGGGCCCTCCGGCCGGGGGTCCGGGGGTGGTGTGCCCTCGGAGGCTGCTGGACAGCGCCCCACCCTAACGGCTGCCACAACAGCGGTCCGCCTCCTGCGGGGAAGGTGCAGGAGGCGGACCGTGTGCGCTGCTCGACGCGTCACTCACCGTGCGGTTGGCCGTGCGGTTGGCCGTGCGGTGGGTGGTGCTGCGGGCCGGGCCGTTCGATATGTCATGCGATGTGCGGTAGGTGCTCTTCGGGGAGCGCCTTCGCCGCCTCAGACCGCTGCCTTTTTCAGCCGGCGCCGCTCGCGCTCGGACAGGCCGCCCCAGATGCCGAACCGCTCGTCGTTGGCGAGTGCGTACTCAAGGCATTCGGAGCGGACTTCGCAGGCCAGGCAGACCTTCTTGGCCTCGCGGGTGGAGCCGCCCTTCTCGGGAAAGAAGGACTCGGGGTCGGTCTGGGCGCACAGAGCGCGCTCCTGCCATCCGAGCTCTTCGTCCGCCTCCTCGACCAGCAGTTCCTGAAACAGCTCGGTCATGTGCGCCCCTCGCTCTGTCTGTGCGTCCCCGTGGTGTTGCCGTTACTGATCGCTAGGTAACGACACGAGTGAAATTACAAGTGGGTGGCTCCAGCCCAGTCAAGCCGAGATCTGCTATTGGGCCCCTTATTCACTCTGCGGAACCAAGCCTAAGCAGAAAGTGTTCATATCGCTAAAAATCGTGACACATGCCGCTGGCGCCCCACGGAGCCCGCCTTCCCCCGTTATCGACGTGTCACCCAGGGGTGTGGTTGCGATCCGGCCACAGGAGCGGCGTAGATCACATTCCGGTCACGATGACGGGATCTGGTTTGGGGTGCGACTACAGCCGCACATCCCCGGGCGTGGATTGCACAAACCTTTCTCCGCGCACGGCAACCGGATGAGGTGAAAGTTTGGCGTCAAACCGGGCGTCGGGTTGACAGTCCCTCCCCGAACCGGTCTCCTTGTCCGCATGTCAGCGACCGCAGCCACCACCCGGACCCCCATTCGTGGGTTCCTGTGCGCTGCCCAGCTTCGCTGTTGCTGTTGCAGCTGTTGATGCCCGCGGAGCCCCGCCTCCGTTGAGCTCCGGCCAGCCCCCCGCAGCAACCGCCAGCACGACTGACATCCGTCGAGGTATTCCCACGATGAACAGCGCCACCGCCACCCCCCTGAACCGCGCGACCGCCGCTCCCGTCGGCGTCGAGAGCGACCTCCAGATCGCCGGCGACATCCTCGCCGTCCAACACCTCCTCCAGCCCGCGCCGGAACACCCCTCCACCGTCGCCGAGTTCGCGGGCCTCGCCCGCTCCATCGCCGAGGACCGCGCCGAGTGGGAGCACCTCGTCCGGTACGACGCCACCACCCGCTGGTACCACCGGCTGCGCACCGGCCCCGGCTACGAGGTCTGGCTGCTCAGCTGGGTCCCGGGCCAGGGCAGCGGCCGCCACGGCCACGGCGGCTCCTCCGGCGTGCTGACCGTCCTCCACGGTGAGCTGACCGAGCACACCGCACGCGGGCGGCTCACCCTGGGCGCCGGCTCCCAGCGCGTCTTCGCCCCCGGCTACGCCCACGAGGTGGTCAACGACACCCTCGACGGGGCGGTCAGCCTGCACGTCTACTTCCCCGGCCTGACCGAAATGCCGATGCACAGCTGCTCCCCGGCCCACGAGGAGCACGTACCGGCCTGACAGACTGCGGTGCATGCGCATTGTTGTTCTGGCCGGCGGCATCGGCGGCGCCCGTTTCCTCCGCGGACTGAAGTCGGCGGTCCCCGACGCGGACATCACGGTCATCGGCAACACCGGTGACGACATTCACCTGTTCGGGCTGAAGGTGTGCCCCGATCTGGACACGGTGATGTACACCCTCGGCGGCGGCATCAACGAGGACCAGGGCTGGGGCCGCGCCGACGAGTCCTTCACCGTCAAGGACGAACTCGCGGCGTACGGGGTCGGGCCCACCTGGTTCGGTCTCGGCGACCGCGACTTCGCCACCCACATCGTCCGTACGCAGATGCTCGGTGCGGGCTACCCGCTCAGCGCCGTCACCGCGGCGCTCTGCGACCGCTGGCAGCCCGGGGTACGGCTGCTGCCCATGTCCGACGACCGCATCGAGACCCATGTCGCGATCACCGAGGCCGGCGCCGGCGGCCCTGGCTCCGTCGGACAGCGCAAGGTCATCCACTTCCAGGAGTACTGGGTGCGGCTGCGCGCAGCGGTGGACGCGGAGGCCATCGTCCCCGTCGGGGCCGAACAGGCCAAGCCCGCGCCCGGCGTGCTGGAGGCCATCGCGGCCGCCGACGTGATCATCTTCCCGCCGTCGAACCCCGTGGTCTCCATCGGGACGATCCTCGCCGTGCCCGGCATCCGCGAGGCCGTGGCCGCCGCCGGGGCGCCGGTCGTGGGCGTCTCCCCCATCGTCGGGGGCGCGCCCGTGCGCGGAATGGCCGACAAGGTGCTGGCCGCGGTCGGCGTGGAGTCCACCGCCGCCGCGGTCGCCCTGCACTACGGGACCGGACTGCTCGACGGCTGGCTCGTGGACACCGCCGACGCCGGCGACGTCGCCGAGGTGGAGGCCGCCGGGATCCACTGCCGTGCGGTGCCGCTGATGATGACCGACGTGGAGGCGACCGCCGAGATGGCCCGGGCGGCGCTGGAGCTGGCCGAGGCCTCGCGGTGACCGCCGCCGCGCGAAGGACCCGCGCGCCCTCGTACGAGGTCCGGGCGCTCGACGGGATACCGGAGGTCCGGCCGGGCGACGACCTGGCGAAGCTGATCTCGACGGCCGCACCCGATCTGCGGGACGGAGACGTCCTCCTGGTCACCTCGAAGATCGTTTCCAAGGCCGAGGGCCGGATCGTCGGGGCCGGTTCGCGCGAGGAGGCGATAGACGCCGAGACCGTACGGGTCGTCGCGCGGCGGGGTTCCCTGCGGATCGTCGAGAACCGCCAGGGCCTGGTCATGGCGGCGGCGGGCGTGGACGCCTCCAACACGGCCGCCGGAACGGTACTGCTGCTCCCCGAGGACCCGGACGCCTCCGCGGCCGCGGTCCGCGCGGGGGTGCGCGACATCCTCTCCGTGGACGTCGGGGTGGTCGTGACGGACACCTTCGGGCGGCCGTGGCGCAACGGGCTGACGGACGTGGCGATCGGCTCGGCCGGGGTACGGGTCCTGGACGACCTGCGCGGAGGCACCGACGCCCACGGGAACCCGCTGAGCGCGACCGTGGTGGCCACCGCCGACGAGCTGGCCGGCGCCGGCGACCTGGTCAAGGGCAAGGCGGCCGGGCTGCCGGTCGCCGTCGTGCGCGGACTGGCCCACGTACTGGGCGAGGGCCCGACCGCGCGGCAGCTGGTCCGCCCGCCGCACGAGGACATGTTCCGGCTGGGGACCTCCGAGGCGGTGCGGGAAGCCGTGACGCAGCGCCGTACGGTACGGGCCTTCACGTCCGAGCCGGTGGACCCGGGCGCGGTCCGGCGGGCGGTCGCGGCGGCCCTGACGGCCCCCGCACCGCACCACACGACGCCGTGGCGCTTCGTACTGCTGGAGTCGCGGGCCGCGCGGGTGCGGCTGCTGGACGCGATGCGGGACGCGTGGATCGCCGACCTGCGCGGCGACGGGAAGTCCGAGGAGGCCATCGCGAAGCGGGTGCGGCGGGGGGACGTGCTGCGGGCCGCCCCGTACCTGGTGGTGCCGTGCCTGGTGATGGACGGCGCGCACGACTACGGGCACGCCCGGCGGGACGCGGCGGAGCGGGAGATGTTCGTGGTCGCGATGGGCGCGGGCGTGCAGAACTTCCTCGTCGCGCTGGCCGGGGAGCGGCTGGGCTCGGCGTGGGTGTCCTCGACGATGTTCTGCCGGGACGTGGTGCGCGAGGTGCTGGAGCTGCCGGACGACTGGGACCCGATGGGGGCGGTGGCGGTGGGGCACGCCGCGGCGGCACCCGTGGCCCGGCCGGTGCGGCCGGCGGCGGACTTCATCGAGGTGCGGTAGGCCGGGGTGCGGTAGGCCGGGGTGCGGTAGTTCGGGGCGCGGTAGGCCGTCTCAGAGCGTGCCGATGTCGGTGCGGGGCATCTTCGGGGTGCGGCGGGGCGGGATGCGGCCGGCGAGCAGGATGAGGCGGGCGGCGCGGTGGCGCTGGCCGGCGTACGGGGCGAGCAGCTCCAGCATCACGGCGTCGTCTGCGTCGCGGTCGTCGGCGAGGGCGTATCCGACGATGCCGGGAAGGTGCAGGTCGCCGGTGGTGACGGCGTCGGGCTCGCCGTTGCTGCGCTGGAGGGTCTCCGCGGAGGTCCACGGGCCGATGCCGGGAACGGCCTCCAGGCGGGCGACGGCCTGCGCGAGCGGCATCGCGGACGCCTCCTCCATGCGGTTGGCCACGCGGGCGGCGCGGACGATGGTGGCGGAGCGCTTGGAGTCCACTCCGGCCTTGTGCCAGTCCCAGGACGGGATCGTGGCCCAGGTGCGGGCGGTGGGGGCGACGTACAGGTCCGGCTGCCCGGGCCCGCACGCGGGTAGCGGCCCCGGCGCCGGTTCGCCGTACTGGCGCACCAGACGGCGCCAGGCGCGGTACGCCTCGTCCGCGGTGACCTTCTGCTCCAGGATCGTGGGGATCAGGGACTCCAGGACCAGGCCGCTGCGGCTCAGGCGCAAGCCGGGGCGGCGGCGGTGGCTCGCGTGCACGAGGCGGTGGCGGGGGACGAAGGCGGCGGGGTCGTCGCCGGAGCCGAGCAGCGCGGGCAGCTGTTCGAGGAACCAGTCGGCGCCGGGGCCCCAGCTTTCGGCGTGGACCTCCGCGCCGGCCCCGCGGACGCGGAGGGTGGCGGGGCCGTGGGGCGTCTGGCTCGCCCGCCAGAGCGACCCGTCGGGGGTGACGCGGAAGGTGGGGTCGCCGGGTCCGCGTCTGAGCGGGCCGAGGGTGAGGCCGAGATCGACGGGCCCGTCCGGGCGCCAGCACCGGGTCTTGCCCCCGGCCCCCGGCCGCCCGGCCGCGCTTCCCCGCCCCGGGGGTACGTCGGTCCGCCCGCCGCGGATCGCGGTGCGGGTGAGCGGGGTGAGGGGGTCGAAACGGCCGGCCATGCCTTTGAGCGTATCCCCGCGGGGCCTCCCGCCCCGCCTCGTCCGTCCCGGTCCCTGGCGGAGGAGGACCGGCCCGGGCGCGGGGCTCGTGAGGGAGGCCTGGGGGATGGCCCGGGCCGGGGGTCAGAAACCCCGGGCGACGGCCCCGGTGCCGGGGGTCACGAGGAACGGCCCCGGCCGCGAGGCAGGAAACCCGGGAGATGACCCGGGCACGGGCCCCCGGGGGCGGGAGCCGGGCCCCGGGGACGGGCCCGGCCGGCGGGGGCCGGGGCGGAGGCCCGAGCCCCGCCGGGGGCTACGGGCGGCCCTGGAGTTTGGCCGAGGAGGTGCGGGCGGAGGGGAGCTTGCCGTACAGGTGCCTGCCCGGGCATTCCGTGGCGAAGCCGTCGCGGTGGCCCGAGATGACGTTCAGCCTGACGTTCCTGCCCTTGGCGTACAGGTTGCCGCCGGCCGACTTCAGGGTCGTCTTCGCGCGGGGGTTCGCGCCGAAGAGGCCGAGCTTCCAGGCCGTGAGGCGGGCGACCGCGTCGACCGCCGCCTTCGGGGGCGCCGTGGACGAGTAGGAGCCGAGGACGGCGATGCCCATGCTGTCCGAGTTGAAGCCCATGGTGTGCGCGCCGAGCACCGCCTTGCCGACTCCGCCCGCGCGGCCCTCGTACACGGTGCCGCACTTGTCGACCGCGAAGTTGTAGCCGAGGTCGCGCCAGCCGCTGCTGACCACGTGGTAGCGGTACAGGCTGCGCAGCAGCGCCGGGGCCTGCTTGCAGGTGTAGTTGTTGCCCGAGGCGCTGTGGTGGACGAAGGCCGCCTTGACGGTCTTGGTGTAGACGAAGCCCTTCTCGCGCAGTGACTCGTCCGCGCCCCAGCCCTTGCGGGTGACGATCCGGGGGCGCGGCCCGATGTACGGGCGGGCCGCCGCGGTCAGGGCGCCGTCGCTCGCGAAGACCGCGTCGGCGGTGGAGTCGGCCTTGTTGAGGGCGGAGATCTCCGCCGCGCCGAGCTGCGCGTGCGGCAGGTTCGCCGCGGAGGCCTCGGCCGTCTCCAGGCTCATGCCGGGCGGGCCCGCCACCGCTTCGCCCGTGTCGTCGTCCACGGGTGTGCCGTTCTTGCCGTCCAGCACCGCGACGGGCTGTTCCTCGCCCGGGTCGACGAGCTCGATCCGCATGCCCGTGGGCAGCCGGCCCGGCGCCCGGGTCGCGGCCCGGGCGGACGGTTCGGCCTGGACGCGGACCTCCACTCCGTCCGACTCGCCCACCCACAGCGGGGCGGTGGCGCCGCGGACCCGGCCGGAGACGCGTTCCGCCGCGTCGGGGTCGGCGGCGTGCTCGCTGTTGTGGGTTTCGAGGTCCTGCCAGTCGGACCAGGCCGCGGTCAGCTTGGAGCGGGTGCGGACCTGGACGTGGCCGACGAGTTCGGTGCTCGCGTCGTCCCAGACGACGCCGACGAGCGAGAACGTCCTGACCTCACGTGCGGCCAGGCCCTGCGTCTCGGGGAGGCGGGGCGAGGCACTCATCCCGGGCACGCCGGGGGTCCGGTCGGCCGATGGTCCCAGGGGGACGAGTGGCAGCGACTGGGTGGACCCGGCGGGGGTCACGGGGGCGGTCTCGGCCTGGGCCGGAGTAGTGAGCGCGAGCGGCAGGGCCAGTGCGGCAGCCGTCGCGACGCCGATCGAGGAAGCAAGGAATCCACGCATGAAAAGGATGGTGGGTACCGGCACCACGCGGCGCCATCCGAGAACTGACGCTCCGTTCGCCTGCCCCCGTCCGTCCCTCCCCCGTACGGAGGAGCCCGGGGCCGCCGTACGGGGGACGGGGCCGGTACGGGCCCGCGTAACCTGGGCCGCGTGAACGCCACTGACCGCACCCCTGCCGACCTGCTGCGATCCGCGCTCGCCGCCGATCCGGGCCGCCCGCTCGTCACCTTCTACGACGACGCCACGGGCGAGCGCGTCGAATTGTCCGTCGCCACCTTCGCCAATTGGGTGGCGAAGACCGCCAATCTGCTCCAGGGCGATCTTGGCGCCGAACCGGGCGACCGGCTCGCGCTGATGCTTCCCGCGCACTGGCAGAGCGCCGTCTGGCTGCTCGCCTGCGCCTCGGTCGGGGTCGTCGCCGAGGTGGGGGGCGATCCGGCCGACGCGGATCTCGTCGTCAGCGGGCCGGACTCGCTGGAGGAGGCCCGCGCCTGTTCCGGGGAGCGGGTGGCGCTGGCGCTGCGGCCGCTCGGCGGGCGGTTCCCGCAGCCGCCGGCCGGGTTCGCGGACTACGCCGTGGAGGTGCCGGGGCAGGGCGACCGGTTCGCCCCCTTCGTTCCGGTGGACCCGGAGGGCCCCGGGCTGGTCGTGGGCGGCGAGGAGCTCTCGTACGCGGCACTCACCGGCCGCGCCCGCGAGGACGCGGCCGGGCTGGGCCTCGGCGAGGGCTCGCGGGTGCTGACCGGACGCGGCTACGACACCTGGGACGGCCTCTCGGCCGGTCTCTACGCCCCGCTGGCCGCCGGCGGCTCCGTGGTGCTGTGCCGGAACCTGGACCTGCTGTCCGGGCAGGCGCTGGCCCAGCGGGTCGAGAGCGAGCGCGTCACCCACACCGTCTGACCGCTCCGTCACCCACACCGTCTGACCGCTCCGTCACCCGCACCGCTCAATCGCGGGAACGGGCGATTTGTCACCCGCATGGCCCTAGACACGCCCCTGCCCCCGGGCCGCCGCAGCCGCCCGGGGGCAGGATCGGCAGTGGCCGTACCCACCCGTACGGCCGGTTGCCGGAGCGGCGAGGGGCGGAACCCGAGTGACCGACAGCGCAGGCATACCGGGCGCCACCGATGCGGCCGGAGGCACCCCGAAGCCTCCGCGACACCGCAGGCGCCGACTGCTGCGCCGCACCGGCCTCGGCATGGCCCTGCTGGCCCTGGCCGGGGCATCCACCGGCTGGTGGGTCTACAACAAGCTCGACGGGAACATCACCACGGACACCTCCGCGGCGGCCGAGCTGGAGCGCTACGAACGGGAGCGCCCGACGCACTCGGCGCGCGGCGCGCAGAACATCCTGCTGATCGGCTCTGACTCGCGCTCCGGCAGGGAGAACGCCCGGTACGGACAGGACCGGGGCACCCAGCGCTCGGACACCGCGATCCTGCTGCACCTGCCGGCCAACCGGCGAAGTGCGACCGCGGTATCGCTACCCCGGGATCTGATGGTGGAGATCCCGAGCTGTCTCAAGGCGGACGGGAGCCGCACCACTGATCAGTTCGCGCAGTTCAACTGGGCGTTCCAGTGGGGCGGGGCCGCCTGCACGATCCGTACGGTGGAGAAGCTCACGCGGATCCGTGTCGACCACCACATGGTGGTGGACTTCGTCGGGTTCAAGAAGATGATCGACTCCATCGGCGGGGTGGAGGTCTGCCTCAAGCGGCCGGTGAACGACTCCGAGGCCAAGCTGAAGCTGCCCGCGGGGCGGCAGACGCTGAGGGGCGAGCAGGCGCTCGGCTTCGTCCGGGCCCGTTACAGCCTGGGCAACGGCAGCGACACCGAACGGATGGAGCGCCAGCAGCAGTTCCTGGGTTCGCTCGTCAAGAAGGTGCAGAGCAACGGGGTTCTGCTCAATCCGACGCGGCTGTACCCGCTCCTGGACGCGGCGACGTCCTCGGTGACCACGGACCCCGGACTGGCCTCGTTGCGCGGACTGTATGAACTCGTACGGGGCGTAAGGCACATACCGACCGACCAGGTCAAGTTCCTGACGGTGCCCCGCCGGCCGTATGCGGCCAACCCGAACCGGGACGAGCTGGTGGAGCCGGCCGCCGACCGGCTCTTCCGCCAGTTGAGGCTGGACCAGCCGGTGACGGTGGCCCCGCCGCGGCCCGAGGCCGAAGCGGAGGCCCCGGAGGGCACCGAGTCCCCCGGCACCGACACGGAGGCGCGGCGGCAGGGCAAGGGAACCGGCGAGGGGCCCACACCCGCCCCCACCTTTACCGGAACCACGGCGGGCACCGCCGACTGCCGGTAAAGCAATCCCAAAAGCAGGTGACCGAACTGAGTGGGATGAGTAGTTCGCCCCGTTATAAGGGCAGTGGAATTTGTCACCAGCATGGTTTGCAGCTGAACTAGGCGGATAAGGTGAGCGACCCGGTGCCCTGGCCAGCCAAGAGGCCGTGCACCAGCAGCCGGATCGTTGACCGTGCGCCCGGGGGAGGCGCGTCGCGAGGCACCCGACGGAGGATTCGAGCAACCGTGGATGCGCAAAGCCGTGGGCGGGCCGACGAGATCGACCCCGCAGACCAGTGGGTGCTCAATCCCCGCACCGGCCACTACGAACTGCGACTGGACCACTCCGCTGCGCAGTCGCCGCAGCCGTCGGTCACTCCGCCGCGCAGACCGACTTCGACGCGCACCACCCCCAGCGCCCCCACCACCCCCGGCGCCCCCTCGCCGGCGGTGCCGAAGCCGCGGCGCGGCGACGGCCCCCCCGGTGGCAGGCGCGGTGGCCGCTCCCGTAAGGCCGCCGGCGGGCGCCGCAAGAAGACCCTGGTCATCGTCGGCGGGACGCTGGCGTTCCTGCTGGTCGGCGGCTCGGTGGGCGCGTACCTCTACTACGACCACCTGAACGGCAACCTCAACGTCACCGACGTCGGGGGAGCGGGCACGGGCGGTTTCAAGAAGGACCAGGCCATCAACATCCTGGTCATCGGCACGGACAAGCGCACCGGCGCGGGCAATGAGAAGTACGGGGACAAGGACAGCGCCGGCCACGCCGACACCACGATCCTCTTCCACGTCGCCAAGGACCGGACGAACGCGACCGCGCTGTCCATCCCCCGCGACCTGATCGCCAACATCCCGGCGTGCCCGACGAAGCAGCCGGACGGTTCGACGAAGACGATCGCCCCCACCAAGGGCACCCGCTTCAACAACAGCCTGGGTCAGGAGGGCCGCGACGCGGGCTGCACCATGCGCACGGTCAAGGAGCTCACCGGGATCGAGGTCGACCACTTCATGATGGCCGACTTCAACGCCGTCAAGACGCTGAGCACGGCGGTCGGCGGAGTACCGGTGTGTCTGGAGAAGGCCGTGAACGACAAGGACGGCTCGCAGCTGAACCTGCCCGCGGGCGAACACCGGTTGCAGGGCGAGGAGGCCCTCGCCTTCGTCCGCACCCGGCACGGCTTCGGCAACAACAGCGACCTCGACCGGATCCGGATCCAGCAGCAGTTCCTGGGTTCGATGATGCGCGAGATGAAGTCGAAGGAGACGCTGACCAGTCCAAAGAAGTTCCTCTCGCTCGCGGAGGCGGCCACGAAGTCGCTGAGCGTGGACACGGGGATAGGGTCCATCGCCAAACTCACCGATCTGGCGGGTGAGTTGAAGAACATCGACATGAAGAACATCACCTTCACCACCCTGCCCGTGCTCGACAATCCGGCCGAGCCGGAGCACAAGAAGGCGACCGTCGTCGTCAACACGGCTCTGGCCGAGCCGCTGCTCCAGATGATCCGGGGGGACGTCTCGCTCACGGAGGTCGAGCAGAAGGAGCAGGCCGCGAAGGAGGCGGCCGACGCGGAGGCCAAGAGCAAGCAGGACGCGCTGCTCCAGGGCAACCGCGCGCCCGCCGCGGACGTACGGGTGAACGTCTACAACGGCGGTGGCCCCGCGGGCTCCGCGTCCACCACCCTGAACTGGCTCCAGAACACCAAGGGTGTACCGAGGGCCAGCAACCTCGGCAACGCCCCCGCGAAGGTCTCCGCCACACAGCTGGAGTACGCGCCCAACCAGGCCGACCAGGCGCGGGCTCTGGCGGACCTGATGGGCCTCCCGGCCACCGCGATGAAGATGGGGACGGCGGACGCCGCGGCGAAGACCCCGATGAAGCTGACGCTGGGCGCCGACTTCAAGGAGCCGGGGGCCCCGCTGTCGGCGCCCGCGCCGCAGGCACTGCCCGAGGACGTGCAGCGGGTCGAGGCCGACAAGGCGATCTGCGCCAAGTGACCGGCCGGCCATAGACGGTGGGCCGGCGCACAACAACGACACATGGGAATTTCATGGGGGGACGCGTGAGGCACAGCAGCGTGCGAGGGGAGGGGGCGGCCGCCCGGCCCGCCGGTGGCATACCCGGCGGCGGCGCGGGCGGGCCCGGCACGGTGCCCCCACAGCGGGGCGGCGGCTCCGGACCGGGCCGCCGGGCCACCGGCGGCCGTCCGACCCGGCGGGGCCGGCGGCGCGTACTGCGCTGGGTGTCCTCCGTACTGTCCCTGCTCATACTCGGGACGGCGGCGGCCGGCTATCTCTACTACCGCCATCTGAACGGCAGCATCCAAACGGACGCGCTGAACCTGGGCGAGAACAAACTGGGCGGTTCCAAGGCCAACGCCTTCGGGCAGACACCGCTGAACATCCTGCTCATCGGCTCCGACGCCCGCAACGACGCGGAGAACCAGGCGCTGGGCGGGGCCTCGGACACCTTCGACGGGCCGCCTCTCGCGGACGTGCAGATGCTGCTGCACCTGTCCGCGGACCGCAGCAACATGTCCGTGGTGTCGATGCCGCGCGACACGATGCTGACGATGCCCAAGTGCACCGAGCCGAACGGCAAGGTGCACCCGGCCAGCAAGGGGCTCGTCCAGACGAACGAGTCCCTGAGCCGCGGCGGACCGGGCTGCACGGTCGCCGCCTGGCAGGAGCTGACCAAGATCCCCATCGATCACTTCATGATGATCGACTTCAAGGGCGTGGTCTCGATGGCCGACGCCATCGGCGGCGTCCCCGTCTGCGTCGAGCAGAACGTGCACTCCCTCACCCGCGACGGCAAGGGCTCCGGCCTGAAGCTGCCGGCGGGCGAGAGCGTCATCCAGGGCGAGACGGCCCTGCAGTGGCTGCGCACCCGCTACGGCTTCGAGGACGGCACCGACATCGGCCGCACCCACGCCCAGCACCAGTACATGAACTCGATGGCCCGCGAGTTCCGCAAGAACGCGAAGCTCACCAACCCGGTGAAGCTGAACAGCCTGGCGCAGGCGGCCATCGAGGCCATGGTCGTGGACACCGGCCTGAACAAGATCGACAAGCTGTACGACCTCAGCATGGAACTCAAGAAGGTCCCGCCCGGCCGGATCACCATGACCACCATGCCGTGGGTCTACAGCACGCGGCCGGGCATGGACGGACGGGTCGAGCCGAAGGCGGACGAGGCCGAGGCCCTGTTCCGGATGGTCCGGGAGGACGTCGCGCTCGACGGCAAGGGTTCCGAGACCCCCACGGGCACCGCCTCACCGCCGGCTGCTTCCGCCTCGCCGCCGGCCGCCTCCGGCACCCCGGCTCCGCCGGTCCAGCAGCCGACCGTCGCCCCGGCCGCGCCGCCCGCGAAGATCGCGGTCACCGTCCGCAACGCCACCGGCGGCAAGGACGGCGCCCAGGGCAAGGTCAAGGGGCGGGCGAGCGAGGTCGCCACTCAGCTGATCGGCAAGGGCTTCACCCGCGCCACCGCCGACACCCTGACCGGGGGCGAGGACACCACGGTGATCCGCTTCGCCGGCGCGGACCGGGCGGGCGACGCCGCCGCCGTGGCCGCCGCGCTCGGTCTGCCTCTCTCCTCGGTCCAGATGTCCGACGAGGTCTCGGGGATCGTCCTGTTCGTGGGCAAGGACTGGCGGACCGGCGACGCGCCGACCCCGCCGCCGCCCGTCCCCACCAAGGCCCCGGATTCCGCCCGCGCCCTCAACGGTGACGACGACAAGGCGTGCATGAAGATCCAGCCCGGCTTCACCTGGTAGCGCCGTACGCGCGGGGGCCCGGCGGCGGCTGTGTGGTTCACAGCCGCCGCCGGGCCCCTTTCGTACGTCTCAGACCTGCGAGGCGTCCCGGTCGACCGCCGGGCGGCGGCTCGCGATGACCTTGTCCGCGAGCGAGCGCGGGCTGGTGAGGAAACCGAATCCCCAGCACATGTGCATGGTGGCGAGGGCCACCGGGATCCGCATCCGGGCCTTGAGCGAGAGGCCCTTGCCCGCGGGAACGGAGCCCGCGGTGATCGCGGCGAGGTAGCCGGCCGGGGCGGCGAAGCCCCACGGGGTGACGGCCGCGCCCACGACCAGACCGGCCGCGATCAGGCACACGGCGGCCGGCGGGGAGAGGTAGCGCAGGTTGATCGAGCCCGAGTGGTAGCGGGCCACCACGTGCCGCCACCGCCCGTAGTCCTTGTACTGCTTGGCCAGCGCCCGTACGGAGGGCCGCGGGCGGTACTGGACCCGCAGCTCCGGCGAGAACCAGATCAGGCCGCCGGCCTCGCGGATGCGGAAGTTGAGCTCCCAGTCCTGGGCCCGGATGAACTCCTCGTTGTAGCCGCCCGCCCGCTCCAGCGCCTCACGGCGGAAGACCCCGAGGTACACGGTCTCGGCCGGTCCCGCCCTGCCGCCGGTGTGGAAGGCCGCGTTGCCGACGCCGATCTTCGAGGTCATCGCGGCGGCGACGGCCTCTTCCCAGGCGTTCTCGCCCTCGGCGTGCATGAGGCCGCCGACGTTCTGCGCACCGGTCTCGTCCAGGAGGCGGACCGCGGTGGCGATGTAGTCCGGCGAGAGCATGCCGTGGCCGTCGACGCGTACCACGATCGGGTGGCGCGAGGCCTTGATGGCGGCGTTGAGGGCGGCCGGGGTGCGGCCGGAGGGGTTCGGGACGGTGTGGACGCGGGGGTCCTCGGCGATGAGCTCGGCGGCGATCTCGTCGGTGCGGTCCGTGGACGGCCCGAGTGCGATCACCACCTCCATCTCGCCCGCGTACTCCTGTTCCAGGATGTGGCGGACGGAGTGGCGGAGGTGGCGCTCCTCGTTGAGCACCGGCATGATCACCGAGACTGCGGGCTGCTGGGCGGGCATGTGGTCCTTCAAGGTCGGGTATCGGTGTCACGTTACCGCGTACGGGGGAACCGGGTGCGCGCCGAGCGAGCGGTAAGGACAGAGGCTGATCGTATGGGCCTACTGTTCTGACGAATCAGGCCGAATCTTGCGACCGTTCCCCTGTTGTCCCCCGCGGAGGTGTCCCCCGTGCCCCAGCCGCACCGTCCCACCCGTCCCGCCAGGCCGCCCCGGCCGCAGCGCGCGCGGCGGGGCCGCGGCAGCGGCGGTCCGGCGCGGCGGCGGGAGGAGCGGCCCCGGTGGGGAGTACGGATCGCGGCCGGCCTGGCGGTGGTGGTACTGGGCTCCGGCGCCATCGGGCACGCCGTGATGACCGGCCTGGACACCGGGATCGAGCGGGTCGACCCCTTCAAGGACATGAAGAACCGCCCGCAGGCCGGGCACGGCCTGAACGTCCTGCTCGTCGGCACCGACGGCCGGGACCGGATCAGCCCGGAGGAGAAGCGCGAGTACCGCCTGGGCGGGGCGCCCTGCCACTGCACCGACACGATCATGCTGGTGCACCTGTCGGCGGACAGGAAACGGGCGAGCGTGATCAGCCTGCCCCGCGACAGCTACGCCGAGGTGCCCGCGCACCGGGACCAGGTCACCGGAAAGGCCCACAAGGCCCACCCCGTGCGGCTGAACGCGGCGTACGCGGAGGGCGGCCCCAACCTGACCGTTCGGACCGTCGAGAACATGACCCGGGTGAAGATCGACCACTACCTGGAGGTCGACTTCACCAGCTTCATGAAGACGGTCGACGCGATGGGCGGCGTGGACATCTGCACCGCCAAGACCATGCGCGACAGGAACACCGGCCTCGAACTGCTGCCCGGCACCCACCGGCTCACCGGCGGACAGGCCTTGCAGTACGTGCGCTCGCGCCACGTCGACGGAGCGTCAGACCTCGGCCGGATGCAGCGTCAGCAGCGGTTCCTCGCCGCCCTGATCGAGCAGGCGACCAGCAGCGGAGTACTCCTCAACCCGGTGAAGTTCAAGCAGGTCAGCTCCACCCTGCTCGGCTCGGTCCGGGCCGACAGGGGCTTCGGCTCGGAACAGATGATCGCGCTCGGGCAGGCGATGCGGGACTTCACACCGTCCTCCTCGGAATTCGCCTCGGTGCCGATCGGCAGTCCCTCGCACCCGGTCAAGGGCATCGGCTCCACCGTGAAATGGGACGAGCCGAAGGCCGCCAAGCTGTTCCAGGCGCTGCGCGACGACCAGCCGCTGTCCCCGGTCCGGCAGCCGGGGCCGGCCGGCCGGCCGGTGGCGGTGCCGGTGGACGTTCCGCCGCAGCAGATCCGGGTCCAGGTGGAGAACGGGACCCGGATCGACGGGCTGGGCGGGCGGGTCGACGCGGCGCTGCGCGCCACCGGCTTCGACACCACCCGGGCCCCCGGCAACGGCGCCAGCCGCGAGATCAAGCGCACGGTGGTGACGTACGACCCGCGCTGGGACCGCTCGGCCCGCACGGTGTCGGCCGCGCTGCCGGGCAGCGTGCTGCGCGCGGTGGCGGGCCGGGGACGGACGGTGCTGGTGACGGCGGGATCGGACTACCGCAAGGTGGTGCCGGTGCGGGCGCAGGACCCGCACCAGAGCGAGTTCGGGGTGGTCACCGGCGACCAGGTGATCTGCGGCAAGTAGCCGCGGGCGAGGTCAGCCGTCGAAGCCCTGGGCCGACCGCTCCTCGCGCAGCGCCATGATCGCCTGGCGGCGGGCGAGCCGGTGGGTGCGGCGGATCTGGGCCTCCTGGTAGCGCCGCTCGTCGCGCTCGGTCTCCGGGAGGACGGGCGGGACCCGGCGGGGCTTGCCCTCGGCGTCGACCGCCGCGAAGACGAGGTAGGCGGTGCCGACCTGCATGGCGGGGGTGGACTCGTTCCACCGCTCCGCGAGGACCCGTACGCCGATCTCCATGGAGGAGCGGCCGGTCCAGTTGCACTGGGCCTTCACGTGGACGAGGTCTCCCACGCGTACGGGCGCGAGGAAGGCCATCTCGTCCATGGAGGCGGTGACCGCCGGGCCGCCGGAGTGGCGGCCGGCCACGGCACCGGCCGCGTCGTCCACCAGTTTCATGATCACGCCACCGTGGACGGTGCCGAGGAGGTTGGTGTCGTTGGCGGTCATGATGTGGCTGAGGGTGGTCCGGGAGGCCGAGGTCGGCTTCCCGGGCAGTTCGCCCCGTATCTCTGTCATACAGACACCTTAGGGCCGTAATAGAGGCATCAGCTCTGCAACAGCACCGGTACGGATCCGCCCCCGGGCTGTCGGACGCCACGCCCGGCCAGGCATCCTTGGCGCATGAATGACTGGCCAGCAGGGTGGGACGGCGAACGCGACGACCGCGGTCGCCGCGACGACGGGTACGGGCGGGGCAGCGGGCAGGCGCAGCCCGAGGGCGCGCAGCGGATGCGGCACGTCCAGCGGCAGCGGCCGCAGCGGCCGGCGCAGCCGGTGGTCCCGCCGCCCGCGCGCCCCCCGGCGGGCCCGCCCGCCTACGGCGTGCCGCCGCAGCAGTCGCAGAGCCACGACACCTACGGCGGCTACGACAGCGGCTACAACACCGGCCAGGTCTACGGCGGACCCGCCGGCGGCCCGCCGCTGCCGCCGTCGGGGCCCGACCGCCCCGGGCGCGCGCCCGGGCCCGCACCGGACTGGCGCCGGCGGATCAAGGTCGGCTCGATCGTGCTGGTCTCCGCGCTGCTGGTGACCACGGTCGCCACCTACTTCTGGGCCGACTCCAACGTGCGCCGCGAGGTCGACCTCTCCAAGGTCATCGAGCGCCCGAAGGAGGGCGACTGCACGACGTACCTCATCGTGGGCTCCGACAGTCGCGAGGGCATGTCCGCCGAGGAGAAGAAGAAGCTCCACACGGGCTCGGCCGACGGCAAGCGGACCGACTCGATGATGATCCTGGCCAAGTGTTCCAGCGGAAACACGATGATCTCGCTGCCGCGCGACTCGGACGTGGAGATCCCGTCCTTCGTCGGCTCGCAGTCGGGCAAGAAGTTCCCCGCGCAGGGCCGGCGGGTCAAGCTCAACGCGGCGTACGCGGAGGACGGCCCGGAGCTGCTGGTGCGGACGGTGGAGCACAACACCGGTCTGCGCATCGACCACTACGCGGAGATCGGCTTCGCCGGCTTCGCGAACATCGTGGACGCGCTGGGCGGGGTGGAGCTGGACATCGAGAAGGCCTTCAAGGACGAGAAATCGGGCGCCGATTTCCAGGCCGGCCGCCAGACGCTGAACGGCGAGCAGTCGCTGGCCTACGTCCGGACCCGGTACGCCTTCGCGGAGTCGGACCTCCAACGGACGAAGAACCAGCAGAAGTTCCTCTCGGCGCTGGCCAACCAGGCGGCCACGCCGTCCACCATCATCAACCCGTTCACGCTGTATCCGACGCTGGGTGCGGGGCTGGACACGCTGATCGTGGACAAGGACATGTCCTTGTGGGACATGGGGCAGATGTTCTTCGCGATGAAGGGCATCAGCGGCGGTGACGGAGTCTCGATGAACATTCCGATCTCCGGCCAGCGCGGCGGCAACCTCGTCTGGGACAAGGCGAAGGTGCAGCAGCTGGTGAAGCAGATCCAGAACGACGAGAAGGTCACCGTTCGCGGCGAGTGAGCGCGGGGGCGCGGGGGCGCGTACTTCCGCGCCCCGGGCCCGGGACCCGGCGTACGGACGTACGGACGTACGTGATCAGGGCCCGAGCCGCGCAAACCCGCGATGAGGCGCCGTGATCAGGCGTCCGGGGAGAAGCGGATGGCGGCGGCGGGCAGCTGTGCTCCGCACCACACCCGCGCACCCGTGCGGAGTTCGTTGTCGGCCCCTACGACGGCATCGTCGCCGATGACGGCTCCTTCCAGCACGGTCCGCGCACCCACCGAGGCACGGGCGCCGATCAGGCTGGCGCTCAGCTGTGCGTCCGGGCCGATGACCGCGCCGTCCAGCACGATGCAGCCCTGGACGACCGCTCCCGCTTCGATCCGGGCTCCGGCGCCCACGACGGTGCCCCCCGACAGCTTGGCCCCGGCCGCCACATGGGCGCCGGGCAGCACCAGGGACTCCCCGCGCCGTCCGGGGACGGCCGGGGAGGAGACGACGCCCCGGACGAGGTCGGCGGAGGCCTGGACGATGGACTCGGGCTTGCCGAGGTCCAGCCAGTACGTGTTCTCGGTGACGCCGTGCAGCGTGGCACCGGAGGCGAGCAGACCGGGGAAGGTCTCGCGTTCCACGGAGACCGGGCGGCCGGCCGGGATGGAGTCGATCACACTGCGGCGGAAGACGTAGCAGCCGGCGTTGATCTGGTCGGTGATGATCTCTTCGGGGGTCTGCGGCTTCTCGGTGAAGGCCAGCACCCGCCCTGCGGAGTCGGTGGGAACCAGGCCGAAGGCGCGCGGGTCGTCGACCCGCACCAGGTGCAGGGAGACGTCGGCGTCGGCCGCCTTGTGCGACTCGACGAGACCGGCGATGTCCAGGCCGGTGAGGATGTCGCCGTTGAAGACGAGGACGGAGGAGTCCGGTCCGCCGGTCAGGCGCCGGGCGGCGTTGCGGATGGCGCCGCCGGTGCCCAGGGGCTCGTCCTCCACGACGTACTCAAGGGTGACGCCGAAGTCGGATCCGTCACCGAAGTAGGGCTCGAAGACCTCGGCGAGGTAGCAGGTGGCCATCACGATGTGCGTGACACCGGCGGCGGCGGCCCTGGCTATCTGGTGGGCGAGGAACGGAACGCCGGCCGTGGGAACCATCGGCTTGGGCGTGTTCACCGTCACGGGACGCAACCTCGTCCCTTGTCCGCCGACCAGCAGGATCGCTTCCGTCATTGCGTTCTCCCCAACCGATTCCGGCGTACGAAGGTCCAAATTTAGCCCATGCGGGGGGCATGCCAAGGCCGGAGGCGGCTGATCGATCCGCCTCCGGCCCGGGCGTCGCTTACGGCAGGTTGCGGGCCATGACGATCCGCTGGACCTGGTTCGTGCCTTCGTAGATCTGCGTGATCTTGGCGTCGCGCATCATGCGCTCCACCGGGTAGTCACGGGTGTAGCCGTAGCCGCCGAGGAGTTGGACGGCGTCCGTGGTGACCTCCATGGCCACGTCGGAGGCGAAGCACTTGGCCGCGGCGCCGAAGAACGTGAGGTCCGCATCGACCCGTTCGGACTTCGCCGCCGCCGCGTACGTCAGCTGGCGGGCGGCCTCGATCTTCATGGCCATGTCCGCGAGCATGAACTGCACGCCCTGGAAGTCGCCGATCGGCTTGCCGAACTGCTTGCGCTCCTGGACGTAGCCCTTGGCGTAGTCCAGGGCGCCCTGCGCGATGCCGAGGGCCTGGGCGGCGATCGTGATGCGGGTGTGGTCGAGGGTCTTCATCGCGGTGGCGAATCCGGTGCCCTCGGCGCCGATCATGCGGTCGGCGGGGATCCGTACGTTGTCGAGGTAGACCTCGCGCGTCGGGGAGCCCTTGATGCCGAGCTTCTTCTCCGGGGCGCCGAAGGAGACGCCCTCGTCGCCCTTCTCGACGACGAAGGCGCTGATGCCCTTGGAGCGCTTCGAAGGGTCGGTGACGGCCATGACGGTGTAGTACTCGGAGACGCCCGCGTTGGTGATCCAGCGCTTGACGCCGTTGAGGACCCAGAAGTCCCCGTCGCGCACGGCGCGGGTCTTCATGCCCGCGGCGTCGGAGCCCGCGTCCGGCTCGGAGAGCGCGTACGAGAACATCGCGTCGCCCTTGGCGAGGGGGCCCAGGTACTTGGCCTTGAGCTCCTCGGAGCCGGAGAGGATCACCGGGAGCGAGCCGAGCTTGTTGACGGCCGGGATGAGGGAGGAGGAGGCGCAGACGCGGGCCACCTCCTCGATCACGATCACGGTGGCGAGGGCGTCGGCGCCGGCGCCGCCGTAGGTCTCGGGTACGTGCACGGCGTGCAGGTCGCTGGCGACCAGGGCGTCGAGGGCCTCCTGCGGGAAGCGGGACTCCTCGTCGACCGCGGCCGCGAACGGCAGGATCTTCGCCTCGGCGAGCGAGCGGACGGACTCGCGGAGCATGTCGTGCTCCTCGGCCGGGCGGTACAGGTCGAAGTCGGCAGAACCCGCCAAGATCTCTCACTCCCCAGGGTGATGCGTGATGCTAACTACCGTTAAGTAACCGAAGCCTAGTGTCTGACGTCCCGGCAGCGATATGTACGGCGTACGTGAGCTGCGTGACAGCAGGGGTGCCTGCTGGTGAGCGTCCCCCCTGACGGCGGCGACTATGCTCGGTGCCGCAATCGGCCCGCACCCCTCTGGAGCACGCATGGCCCCCCTCAAGATCACTGTGATCGGCACCGGATACCTCGGCGCGACCCACGCTGCGGCGATGGCGGAGCTGGGGTTCGAGGTGCTGGGCCTGGATGTCGTGCCGGAGAAGATCGAGATGCTGGCGGCGGGCCGGGTCCCGATGTACGAGCCCGGCCTGGAGGAACTGCTGGCGACGCACGTGGCCGGACTGCCCGGCTCGTCGGGACGGCTGCGGTTCACGACCTCGTGGGAGGAGGTCGGCGCCTTCGGCGACGTCCACTTCGTCTGCGTGAACACCCCGCAGAAGCGCGGCGAGTACGCCTGCGACATGAGTTACGTCGATTCCGCGATCAGCTCGCTGGCCCCGCACCTGACGCGGCCGGTGCTGGTCGTCGGCAAGTCGACGGTACCGGTGGGTTCGGCGGAGCGGCTGGCGGCGAAGCTCGTGGAGCTGTCCCCGGCGGGCGAGGACGTGGAGCTGGCCTGGAACCCGGAGTTCCTGCGGGAGGGCTTCGCGGTCCAGGACACCCTGCACCCGGACCGGATCGTGATCGGCGTGCAGGGCGAACGCGGCGAGAAGCTGCTGCGAGAGGTGTACGAGGCGCCGATGTCGGAGGGGACGCCGCTGGTGGTCACCGACTTCCCGACGGCCGAACTGGTGAAGACCGCCGCCAATTCCTTCCTCGCCACCAAGATCTCCTTCATCAACGCGATGGCGGAGGTGTGCGAGGCCGCCGGGGGCGACGTGGTCAAGCTGGCGGAGGCCATCGGCTACGACGAGCGGATCGGCTCGAAGTTCCTGCGGGCCGGGATCGGCTTCGGCGGCGGCTGCCTGCCCAAGGACATCCGGGCGTTCATGGCGCGCGCCGGTGAGCTCGGCGCGGACCAGGCGCTGACCTTCCTGCGGGAGGTCGACTCGATCAACATGCGCCGCCGCGGGCACATGGTCGAACTCGCCCGGGAAGCGGTGGGCGGGTCCTTCCTCGGAAAGCGGGTCGCCGTGCTGGGCGCGACCTTCAAGCCCGACTCGGACGACGTCCGCGACTCGCCCGCGCTGAACGTGGCCGGGCAGATCCACCTCCAGGGCGGCCAGGTCACCGTCTACGACCCCAAGGGCATGGACAACGCCCGCCGCGTCTTCCCCACCCTCGGCTACGCGGACTCCGCACTGGAGGCCGCCCAGGGCGCGGAGGTCGTCCTGCACCTCACCGAGTGGCGCGAGTTCCGCGACCTCGACCCGGTGGAGCTCGCCGAGGTCGTCACCGACCGCCTCGTCCTCGACGGCCGCAACGCCCTTGACGTCGACCGCTGGCGCGCGGCGGGCTGGACCTACCGCGCGATGGGCCGCCCCCGCGCCTAGCCCTCGCCGGGCGGGGGAACGCGTACGGCCACGCCCCGTCGCCCGGAGGCCCGGACCCCCGACGGACGGCAGGCGGCGCGGAGCGGTGTGAGGGGCGCGTCAGGGGGTGGTGCGGTGGTGTTGGGCGGCGCGGGAGGTGAACTCCGCGTCCCGCAGGACGCGTTGGGCGTTGCCCCAGGTCAGCAGGGCCAGGTCCGCCTCCGGCCAGCCTCGCTCCAGCAGCTCCGCGAGCAGCCTCGGATAGCCCGAGGCGTCGGTCAGGCCGGCCGGGCGGGGGGTGCCCGACTCGGCGCCGAAGGCGGCTCCGAGCCCGACGCTCCGCGGGCCCGCGACCGCCCGTACGTGGTCCACGTGGTCCGCCACCGCGTGCAGGGAGTCCCCGGTCCGCGCGGTGTCGAAGGTGACCATGGCCAGGCCGTTCCCCGCGCCCAGCGCCCGCAGGACCTCGTCGGCCACGTTCCCCGGATGCGGGTTCAGCGCCGCCGCGCCCGTGTTCGAGATGAGCACCGGCGCCTTCGAGGCTCCCACGAGCTGACAGGCCGCCTCCGGCGAGCAGCCGGTGAGGTCCAGCAGCATCGCCAGCCGGTTCATCTCCCGGACCACCTCGTGGCCGAAGACCGTCAGGCCGTCCCGCGCCCAGGGTGCTCCGGCGGGCGCGAGGAGCCGTACGCCCAGCGCGTGGAAGGCGCGCAGCGCGCCCAGCGAGCCGGTCAGCGTACGACCCGGCACGGGGCCGAGGAACGAGGCGATCCGGCCGCGGTTGCGGGCGTCCGCCATGTCGTCGGCGCTCAGCGCGAGGCGCAGGCTGTCGGGATAGCGGCGCACCAGGGCCAGTGCCGCGTCGATCTGTTCGAGGGTGTCGGAGACGACCTGGTCCGCGGACCCGGACTCGCTCGGGGGCAGCAGCGACCAGAACTGGGCCCCCACTCCCCCGGCGCGCAGCCGCGGGAAGTCGGTGTCGACACCGGTGTCCGGGGTGTCGATGTCGTGGTAGGGGCTCTGGCGCAGGGTCCAGACCAGGGTGTTGCACCCGTCCGCGACGGGGTGCTCGGACAGCAGGGCGGTGACCCGGTCGAGGGCGCCGGCCGACACCGCGGCGGGAACGTCTTCGGCTCCGAGGGATCCGGGGCCGACGGGGACGTGGCCCGTGTCGGGTCGTTCATCCTGCAGGTCGGCCATGGGATTCGCTCCGGTCTCGGCGGCAGCAGGGAGGGACGGTGCCACCGTGACATGTGGGACGCCCGGGTCGCCCGGCAGATGTGGCGTTCGGGTGGTACCCGACAGGTCAAGGCCAAGGTCACGCCCCTTCGCCCGCACCGGCGACGGGAGGCGCGGGTCGCCGAGCGGCCGCGCGCACCCGTCCGGGTCGCACCCGCCGACCGGCCCTGTAGGCCACGTCCCGCAGGCCGGGAAGCCCAACGCCCCGCAGGGCGGAAAGCCCGGGGCCCGGCAGGCCCGGGCCCTGCGGGCCGGGGACCGGGGAGGAGGCCGGCAACCGCCGACCGGTAGGCCCATAGGCCGCACCCCGCAGACCAGCCGGCCCGACGCCCGGCAGGCCGGGGCACCCCGTCAGCCAGGGGGGCCGGGGAGGCTGGCGCGCCCGCCGACCGATACGCCTATAGACCGCGTCCCGCAGCGCGGAAAGCCCGGGGCCCGGCGGGGCGGGAAGCCAGCACCCGCAGGGCGACCGGCCCGACGCCCGGCCGGGAGGCGGGAAGCTGGCGCCCGGCAGGGTCGGCGGGCGCCGGGTCTGCCGGGTCCAACCGCAGCCCCCGGGGCTACAGCACCGCGTTCGACGGGCCGCGGGACGCCGAGAGGTCCCGCGACACCGCTTCCGCGTCGCGCAGCGCCCGTACCGCGTTGGTCCAGCTCAGCTTGGCCAGCTCGGCCCGCGACCAGCCGCGCGTCAGTAGCTCGGCGATGAGGTTCGGGTAGCCCGCCACGTCGTCCAGCCCGGCCGGGGTGAAGGCCGTGCCGTCGTAGTCCCCGCCGATGCCGATGTGGTCGATCCCGGCCACCTCACGCATGTGGTCGAGGTGGTCGGCGACCGTGGCGGCGGTGGCCACCGGGCGCGGGTGCTCCGCCTCGAAGGCCCGGTGCAGGGCCATCGCCTCGGGCGTGGTGTCCAGGTGGTGCAGGCCGTGCGCCCGCAGGTTCTCGTCGGCGGCCAGGGTCCAGTCGACCGCCGCCGGGAGGATGAACTTCGGGACGAAGGTGGCCATCGCCACTCCGCCGTTGGCCGCCAGCAGCTCCAGCACGTCGTCCGGGATGTTGCGCGGGTGGTCGCATACGGCCCGCGCGGAGGAGTGCGAGAAGATCACCGGCGCGGCGGACGCCGCGATCGCGTCCCGCATCGTCGTCGCGGCGACGTGCGAGAGGTCCACCAGCATGCCGACGCGGTTCATCTCGCGGACGACCTCGCGGCCGAAGTCCGTCAGGCCGCCGTGGCGCGGCTCGTCGGTCGCCGAATCCGCCCAGTCGATCGTGTCGTTGTGCGTGAGCGTCATGTACCGGACGCCGAGCCGGTACAGGGCGCGCAGGGTGGCGAGCGAGTTGTTGATGGAGTGGCCGCCCTCGGCGCCCATCAGCGAGGCGATCCGGCCGTCGGCGCGGGCGGCCTCCATGTCGTCCGCGGTCAGCGCCCGTACCAGGTCGCCCGGATAGCGGTCGATCAGCTGGCCGACCGCGTCCATCTGCTCCAGGGTGGCGCTGACCGCGTCGTCGCCGGTCAGCTCGGTGCTCACGTACACCGACCAGAACTGCGCGCCGACCCCGCCGGCGCGCAGCCGGGGGATGTCGGTGTGCAGGTACGCCGACTGGTCGCCGGCGATGTCCCGCTGGTCGAGGTCGTAGCGGACCTGCTTGCGCAGCGCCCAGGGCAGGTCGTTGTGGCCGTCCACGACGGGGTGCTCGGCCAGCAGCTCTCGTGCCTCGGCCAGGCGCAGCCGGGCGGCTCCGGTGACCCCGGTGGCTTCGCCGCCCCCGGCGGCCCCGCCGCCCCCGGTGGCTTCGCCGCCCCCCGCGCTCACTTGCCGAATCCGAAGGTCTCCGTGCCCGCGACCTTCGCCCGCAGCCGCTTGCCCTTCTCGGTGGCCTGGTCGTTCAGCTCCTGCTGGAACTCCCGCACCCGGCCGAGCAGCTCCGCGTCGTGGGCGGCCAGCATGCGTACGGCCAGCAGCCCCGCGTTGCGCGCCCCGGCGACCGAGACGGTGGCGACGGGAACCCCCGCGGGCATCTGGACGATCGACAGCAGCGAGTCCATGCCGTCGAGGTAGCGCAGCGGCACCGGCACGCCGATGACCGGCAGCGGGGTGACCGACGCGAGCATGCCGGGCAGGTGGGCGGCCCCGCCCGCGCCCGCGATGATCGCCTTCAGGCCGCGCTCGGCGGCCTGCTCCCCGTACGCGATCATCTCGCGCGGCATCCGGTGCGCGGAGACGACGTCGACCTCGTAGGGGATCTCGAACTCGTCCAGGGCCTGGGCGGCGGCCTCCATGACCGGCCAGTCCGAGTCCGAGCCCATGACGATGCCGATGACGGGATCTGTGGGACCTGTGGCACCGGTGGGACCTGCGGGAGAGGTGATGCTCATGCGGTGATCGTTCCTCTGAGGTAGCCGGCAGCGTGACGTGCGCGCTCCAGCACATCGTCCAGGTCGTCGCCGTAGGTGTTGACGTGGCCGACCTTGCGGCCGGGTTTCACGTCCTTGCCGTACATGTGGATCTTCAGCTGCGGGTCGTGGGCCATGCAGTGCAGGTACGCCGCGTACATGTCGGGGTAGTCCCCGCCCAGCACGTTCGCCATGACCGTCCAGCGGGCGCGGGGGCGCGGGTCGCCCAGCGGGAGGTCCAGGACCGCCCGTACGTGGTTGGCGAACTGGGAGGTGACCGCGCCGTCCTGGGTCCAGTGGCCGCTGTTGTGCGGGCGCATCGCCAGCTCGTTGACCAGGATCCTGCCGTCGGTGGTCTCGAACAGCTCCACGGCCAGGTGGCCGGTCACGCCGAGCTCCTTGGCGATGCGCAGCGCGAGGGCCTGGGCCTCTCCCGCCAGGGCCTCCGAGAGGTTCGGTGCGGGGGCGATCACCGTGTCGCAGACCCCGTCCACCTGGATGGACTCGACGACGGGGTAGGCCACCGCCTGGCCGTGCGGGGAGCGGACGATGTTGGCCGCGAGCTCGCGGACGTACTCGACCTTCTCCTCCGCGAGGACCGGGACCCCCGCCTTGAAGGGGGCCTCCGCGTCCTCGGGAGTGCGGACGAACCACACTCCCTTGCCGTCGTACCCTCCGCGCACCGTCTTGAGGATGACGGGGAAGCCGCCCACCTCCTGCGCGAAGGCCGCCACGTCCGCCGGATCGCGCACGATCCGGTGGCGGGGGCTCGGCGCGCCGATCTCATCGAGCTTGGCGCGCATCACCCCCTTGTCCTGGGCGTGCACCAACGCGTCGGGCCCCGGGCGGACGGGGATGCCGTCCGCTTCCAGGGCCCGCAGGTGTTCGGTGGGTACGTGCTCGTGATCGAAGGTGATCACGTCGCAGCCGCGTGCGAAGGCACGCAGGGTCTCCAGATCGCGATAGTCGCCGATGACGACATCGCTCACGACCTGGGCCGCCGAGTCCTGTGGGGTGTCACTGAGGAGCTTGAATCTGATACCGAGGGGGATACCCGCCTCGTGGGTCATGCGGGCGAGCTGTCCGCCGCCGACCATGCCGACTACCGGGAACGTCACCCCTCCAGAGTATCCGCCGGTATTGCGCCATACGGACCTGGCCTGGCGCGGACCCGCCGGTGCGGCGGGCACGGGACGGGCGGGGGCGGGTGGGGGCCGGCTCGGGACGGGTCTGTGCCGTGTGTGTGCCGTGCGTCGCACGGGGAGCGAAGGCGCGGACGGAGCAACGGGGCGACACTTACCATGAAGAGGTTGACGAGAAATACCGGACGCCTCGTACGGGGCGGTGACCGACAGGGCTGACCATCTGATGAGCACGCCGCGGGACGGATCCGTCCTCGAACGCGTACGCGGTCTGGCGCGGGAGGTCGCCAAGTTCGGGGCTGTCGGCGGTCTGGGTGTGCTGGTCAACCTGGGTGTCTTCAACCTGATCCGCAGCACGACCGACCTCCAGGTGGTCCGTGCGAGCGTGATAGCCACCGTCGTGGCCATCGCCACGAACTACCTCGGCTTCCGCTACTTCACCTACCGGGACCGGGCCAAGAGCGGCCGCACCCGCGAGCTGACCCTCTTCGCCGCTTTCAGCGTGATCGGCCTCGTCATCGAGAACGGTGTGCTGTACACGGCCACCTACGGCTTCGGCTGGGACGGCCACCTCGCGACCAACGCCTTCAAGTTCCTCGGCATCGCCGTCGCCACCGTCTTCCGCTTCTGGTCCTACCGGACCTGGGTCTTCAAAGCCCTGCCCACGCCGGCCGCCCCGGCGCCGGCCCCGGTCCCCTTCACCGCGTCCGCCGCCGCGACGGCGCGCGAGCCACAGCGCAGGCCGCAGCCGGGGACCCGGCCGGAGCCGGAGCCCCAGCCCGAGCCGGAGCCCGCGCGCAACTGGGCCTAGCCTGGCTAGCGCACCGTCGTCCTCTCCGGATCCGAGCGTTCCGGCGCCGTGCGGCTGAGGAACAGCGCGAATACCGGCGGCTGCGCCTGGAGCAGTTCGAGGCGCCCGCCGTCCGCCTCCGCGAGGTCCCGGGCCACCGCCAGGCCGATCCCGGTGGAGTTGCGGCCGCTGATGGCCCGCTCGAAGATCCGGTTGCCGAGATCCGGCGGGACCCCCGGCCCCTCGTCCGTGACCTCCAGCACGGCCTGGTTCCCGATCACCCGGGTGCGCAGCGCCACCGTGCCGCCGCCGTGCATGAGCGCGTTCTCCACCAGGGTGGCCAGGACCTGCGAGACCGCGCCCGGGGTACCGACGGCCCGTACGCCCTGTTTGCCGGAGCGGACGATGGCACGGCCCGCGCTGCGGTAGGCCGGCCGCCACTCCTCCACCTGCTGTTTGACGATCTCGTCGAGGTCGAAGGGGACCGCCGAGCCCGTCCGCGGGTCCCGCGAGTTCGTCAGCAGCCGCTGCACGACGTCCGTGAGCCGCTCCACCTGGGTGAGGGCGATCGTCGCCTCTTCCCGTACGGTCTCCAGGTCCTCGGTGACCGTGATCTCCTCCAGCCGCATCGACAGGGCGGTGAGGGGGGTCCGCAGCTGGTGCGAGGCGTCCGCGGCCAGGCGCCGCTCGGCGGTCAGCATCCGGCCGATCCGCTCGGCGCTGGAGTCCAGTACGTCCGCGACGCGGTCCAGCTCGGGGACCCCGTACCGCTTGTGCCGGGGCCGTGGGTCGCCCGAGCCGAGCCGTTCCGCCGTCTCGGCGAGGTCGGTGAGCGGGGAGGCCAGCCGGTTGGCCTGGCGTACGGCGAGCAGCACGGCCGCCACGACGGCCAGCAGTGCCACCGCGCCGACCACGGCCAGGGTCCGTACGACCTCGTTCGTCACCGTGGCGCGGGACTCCTCGACGATCACGACCTCGCCGTGCTCGCCCTGCGCGATGCCCCGGATGACGCTGTCGTCGATCCGGTCGCCGATCTCCACGGGCGGCTGCCCCGGCACCGTGATCCGCGCGTACCGGCCGGCGTCCAGCTGTTCGGCGAGCGCGCCGGCGTCGATCGGCTCCTTCTGCAGGATGTTCGCCTCGACGAGGCCCACGAGCCACATCGCCTCGGACTCGATGCGGCCCTGGGCGCTGCTCGTGATGGTGCGGGTCTCCACGATGACCAGGGAGACGCCGAAGACGGCGATGACGACGAGCACCACGGCGAGCGTGGAGTTGATCAGGCGGCGGCGCATGCCTCAGGGCTCAGCTCTTCTCGAAGCGGAAGCCGACGCCTCGGACCGTGGCGATGTAACGGGGATTGGCGGCGTCGTCGCCCAGCTTCTTGCGCAGCCAGGAGATGTGCATGTCGAGGGTCTTCGTCGAGGACCACCAGGTGGTGTCCCAGACCTCGCGCATGAGCTGGTCGCGCGTGACGACCCGGCCCGCGTCCCGCACCAGGACCCGCAGCAGGTCGAACTCCTTGGCCGTGAGCTGGAGCTCCTCCTCGCCCATCCAGGCGCGGTGCGATTCGACGTCGATCCGCACGCCGTGGGTGGCGGGGGGCTGGCTCGCCTCGGTGGCGCCGCGCCGCAGCAGGGCCCGTACCCGGGCCAGCAGCTCGGCGAGCCGG
Source organism: Streptomyces sp. NPDC003038 (assembly GCF_040611115.1). NCBI lineage: Bacteria > Bacillati > Actinomycetota > Actinomycetes > Kitasatosporales > Streptomycetaceae > Streptomyces > Streptomyces sp. NPDC003038. The sequence goes on along the minus strand of NZ_JBEXNN010000011.1, from coordinate 151,626 downwards.
AAGGGCTTGGTCACGTAGTCGTCCGCGCCGGCGTCCAGGCCGACGACCGTGTCGACCTCGTCCGCTCGGGCGGTGAGCACCAGGATCGGAAAACCGTGGCCCTCGGCGCGCAGTCGGCGGGCGACTTCCAGGCCGTCCATGCCCGGCAGGCCCAGGTCCAGGACGACGAGGTCGACGCCGCCCTGCAGTCCCGCGTTCAGGGCGGTGGGGCCGTCCTCCCGGACCTCGACCTCGTAACCCTCCCGGCGCAGAGCGCGGGCCAAAGGCTCCGAGATGGATGCGTCGTCCTCGGCGAGCAGTACACGCGTCATGTGGGTGATGGTAGTCCGCGGTGACGGTAAGGAGGGGCGTGCCTGGGGGCCCCTCTGGTTGTGGGCCGGGCACCTATTGACTGCCTTCGAATATGGTCGAACGGTTCCCGCCACACCTGTGATCCATATCTCAAGTCCTTCCATATGCCGCAGTGTCGTGTCGTATGGTGGCGAGACGCCTGATGCACTACCCAGGGGACCTTTGTGCCGAAAAGCGCGCCGAAGGTCTCTATTTCTGTCCTGACCGGACCGGGCAGTCTTGACGGACTGACCTGTCCGGGCTTGATGACAGTGAATGACCTGTGGGCCGGGCCCGTCTCGCGATGGTGCGTGACAGGCGTGGATCCCGGTGACGGCTGACCCTTCGCCTCCGGTACACCGGGGACGGGACCCCGGGGCGTGGGGTGGGACATCCGCCGCCGGTGCCGGCCACCCCCCACCGGGCGCTGATGAGCTCACGAAGCGAAGGCGTCCCGAGCAAGCAAGGATCGACGATGGCTTCCAGCCTGACGAAGGACTCGGCGGATCCGTCCACCGAGCCGACCTTCTTCGGCCACCCCCGTGGCCTGGCCACTCTGTTCATGACCGAGATGTGGGAGCGTTTCTCCTACTACGGCATGCGGGCCCTTCTCGTCGTCTACATCCTGTCGGGCGGCCCCGACGCGGCGGAAGGCAGCCAGGCCGGCGGCCTCGCCTTGCGGACCGCCGTCGCGACGGCGATCTACTCCGTCTACGTGGCCATGGTCTACCTCATGGCCCTGCCCGGCGGATGGTTCGGCGACCGCGTCTGGGGTGCCCGTAAGACGGTCACCGTCGCGGGTGGCGTGATCATGGCGGGCCACTTCGCGCTCGCCGTCCCCGGCCAGGCGATGTTCTTCGTCGGTCTGGCGCTCGTGGCAGTCGGCTCCGGCCTGCTGAAGGCCAACATCTCCACGATGGTCGGCCACCTCTACGACGGTCCCCAGGACCCGCGCCGTGACAGTGGCTTCACGCTCTTCTACGTGGGCATCAACCTCGGCGCCTTCGTCGCGCCGCTCGCCATCGGCACCGTCGGCCAGAAGGTGAACTGGCACCTGGGCTTCGCCATGGCCGGTCTGGGCATGGCGCTGGGTCTGGCGCAGTTCCTCTGGGGCACCAAGCATCTGAGCGCGACGAGCAGCCTGGTCCCGAACCCGCTCTCCGTCCAGGAGCGCAACGCGATCATCGCCAAGGTCGCTGCGGCCGTCGGCATCATCGCCGTCTTCTACGCCGCCGTCGGCTTCGCCGGTGTCTTCACGCTGAACTGGGCCATGATCCCGCTGACCATCGCCGGTCTGCTCATCCCGATCGGCGTCCTCGCACGCATCAAGCGCGACAAGGACCTGAGCACCGCCGAGCAGTCGAAGATGAACGGCTACATCTGGTTCTTCGTGGCCGCCGCCGTCTTCTGGATGATCTACGACCAGGGTGGCTCCACGCTGGCCGCCTTCGCCGAGACCAAGTCCGCGAACGCGCTCTTCGGCTTCGACTTCCCGTCGACCTGGTTCCAGTCGCTGAACCCGCTCTTCGTGATGTCCCTGGCCCCGGTCTTCGCCTGGCTGTGGATCTGGCTGGCCCGCAAGAACCAGGAGCCGACGACCATCGTGAAGTTCGCGATGGCACTGGTCCTGGTCGGCGGCTCGTTCTTCGTCTTCGTCGTGCCGATGGGCATGGCTGGCGACGGCAGCAAGGTCAGCCCCATGTGGCTGGTCTCGATCTACATGATCCAGACGATCGCCGAGCTGTGCCTGTCCCCCGTGGGCCTGTCCGTCACCACGAAGATGGCTCCGCAGAAGTACGCGAGCCAGATGATGGGTGTCTGGTTCCTCGCGGTCACCGCTGGTGACTGCACGACGAGCCTGCTCTCGATCGCCGGTGTGGACCTGAACGGCACCACGATCATCGCGGCGCAGGCCGCGCTGGCGGCGCTCGCGGGCTTCGCGATCTACATGTACCGCAAGAACGTCCAGACGATGATGGGCAACGTCCACTGACGTCCGCCCCTCTGCCCGCGGGAGCGGCCCGGCACACCGGAAGGTGTGCCGGGCCGCTCCCGTTCTGCCGTACGGGCTACCGCGTGCCGCCGCGCAGGCGGCGCCACGGAGTGAAGGCGAAGACCGCGCCGCCGAGCAGGATCACCGTGCCGGCGACCAGGGCCAGGGCCTTGATGCCGCCCTCGTCCGCCGCCCCGGTCTCGGCGAGGCCGCCACTGGTGCCGGAGTTGCTGGTGGTGCTGCCGCCGGACTGGGAGCCGCCCGCCTGGGCGGTGGTGTCCAGCTCCAGCGAGACGCCACTGCTGGTGGCCTTGCAGGGCACGTTGATCGGCGTGGCGCCCGGGGCCATCGTGACGTCGATCGTCAGCTGGTCCGGGCTCAGCGTCACCTTGCCGGTCTTGCCGGGCTTGTAGGTGCCGGTCATGTCGTTGAGGCTGACCGGAGCCTTGTCCGGGATCGGCTCCGCGTTGGCCGGTCCCGAGACCTTCACCACGCCGCTGTCGGCGCCGCCGAGCTTGACGTTCATCGAGGGCTTGAGCGCCCCGGCGGGCAGGGCCATGGGCGCAGCCATCGCACCCTTCGCGGTCTTGACGGTCAGGTCGTAGTTGCCGCCGTTCTTCTTCGCGTTGATCGTGACCGGCGTCTTGATGCCTCCGGGGACGACCGGGCCGCAGTCGAAGGCGACCTCGACGGCCTTGCCCGGGAAGTCGGTCTGGCCGCCGCCACCACCGCTGGTGGAGCCGCCGGAGGTCGTCGTACCGCCGGAGGTGGTCGTACCGCCCGAACTGGTCGTACCGCCGGAGGTGGTCGTACCGCCCGAACTGGTCGTACCGCCGGACGTGGTCGTACCGCCGCTGGAGCCGGCCGCCACGTCGATGGTGGCTCCGACGCCCACGTTCCCCTGGGGCGCGCACTTGGTGACGAACGTGCCGAAGGAGAACGTGACGGCGACCTCGTACTTGCCGGGCGTCAGGGTGATCTTGCCCGCCTTGGTGAGCTTCAGCTTGCCCTTCATCGCGGACATGACCATGGGGGCCTTCTTGGGGATCGGCGGGTTCTTCTTCTCCCCGACGACCTTGAGCTCGCCCATCCCGCCGCCCACGGCGATCCAGCCGGTGGGCTGGACCGAGTCCTTCGGGATGTCCATGAGGTCCGTGTTGTTGGACGCCGGCTTGACGGTCTCCCAGACCACGTCGACCTCGTCACCGACCTTGGCCGTGGCAGGGGCCGTGATCCTGGCGGTGGTCTCGCCCTCCACCGGGTCGCCCCCGCCGGCCGGCGGAACGCACTTGACCTTGTACGTGGCCTCGGCGGCCAGGGCGGGAGAAGCCGATGTGGCAATACCCGCGCCGCCGAGCAGCAGCGCGACCACGGCCGCGCTCACCCTCCGTTGGGTCTTCACGAATGTCCCTTCGTCGTCGAACGGTTCTCAGACGGTGCGGACGTCTGCGGTGCTGTCTCCGGCGCGCTGTCCGGGCTGAACCACGGCAGGGCCGCCGTGGTGGTCTGGGGAGATTCCGTCGCCCGTTCCGAGCGGTCCGGCACGGGTCCTCGTACGGCCGCGTCGGCATCGGGCGGGCCCCGGTGGCGGCCGCCCGCGGGCGCGGCACGCGGCCGGACCTTGTCGACCACGGCCATGCCGATACGGAAGACCGCGGCCGGGATCACCAGCAGGAGCAGCCCCCAGAACAGCAGGACCCCGTACGGACGGTCGACGCCCCAGGGCTGCGTGGCCACGACCGTCTCGCCGTACTTGAGCGAGACCGTGTAATCGCCGTGAGCCCCTGCGGCGAGGCTGACGTCCAGCGCGATCTCGGCCTTGCCCCCCGGCGGGATGGTGCCCTTCCACCGGACCTCCTCCCACAGCGGCGCGAACACCCCGTGGGCGGTGCCGAGCTGGAAGACCGGGTCCTTGACCGGGGCCGAGCCGAGGTTGCCGACGGTGGCGGTGAACTTCCGGCGGGGCGGGGCTCCGAACCAGGTCAGCACCCCGTCCTCACCCTCCAGCCGGACCCCGGTCAGCATCGCGAGGCGGGCGGTCCCCGACTCGGCGGGCAGCTCGGCCACCGGATGGCCGGTGATCTTCAGGGGGACGGCGACGGTGGACCGGTCGCCGTTGACGGAGGTGACGTGGACGACGCAGGGGCAGGGCTTGGGCGGCGCCACCACGGCCAGCTGTGCGGCGAAGTGCCCGTCGGCGGCGGCCGCGACCGCGACGCCGTCGGCGTTGGCGCAGCTGTTGGTGCCGCCGATCATGTTCTGCCCGCAGACCAGCAGCATCACCATCGTCTCGGCCCGCCAGCCGGTGCCGGTGACGGTGATATCGGTGCCCTGGGCGGCCTCCTGGAGCGAGAGCGCCACGGTCGGCTTGCCCTCGTCGGCGGCGGCCGGTGACGCGGGGAACAGCGCCAGGGCGCACGCCGCCGGCCCCGCCGCGAGGAGGGCCCGGAGCCGTCCTCCGACGCCGGTACCGAACCGGAACCCGGCCCCGACCCGGGAACGGGCACCGGCTCCGGGACCGGCACCGGCACCGGCCTTGCCGTCAGCCATCGCGCTCACCGGGAGGCTCCCGTCAGTTCGTGTTCCGGTGCCCGGCGCCGCATCCGCACGGGCGCCGCCTCCCGGTCGGCCTGCGGGCCGCTGCGCGTCCGTCGGCCGCGTACGAGGAGCAGCGCGGCCGTGGCCGTCCCGCCGAGGGCCAGGAGCCCGGCCCCCGTCCAGCCGCCGGCCGGCCACGGCAGGCACCACGCCGAGGCGGTCGCCGTGGCCCGGGCACCGCCGGGGGCGGTGACGGTGAGGGTGAGGTCGACCCGGTCGAGGGCGGGGGCGCCGGGCCAGGGTTCGGTCAGCTCGACCCGCTGGCCCGGCAGCAGTTCCACGGGCAGGGCGCGCGCGTCGCGGCCCGGCACCTCGCCGAGGCGGCCTTCGGCGCGGATCGCCAGCTCGGGGGCGAGGGCGACGTTCCCGCGGTTGACCAGGGTGTACGCCACCTTCGCGGAGGCGCCCGTGCCGCGGACGGAGACGTCCTCGACGGTGAGGGCGGCCAGGGTGGGACCGCTGACGCGCAGGTGGATCCGTACGCCCACCTCGCGGCCGCCCTCGGTGGCCACCACGGCGGCGGGGTGGTCGCCCGGCGGGGAGGCGGGCGGGACGGTCAGGGTGAAGGGGACCACCGCTCGGGTGCGGGGCGGGACCTTCACCGTCGCGGCGGCGCCGAAGCTGATCCAGGCACCGGAGCCGGTGGCGGGCCCTTCTCGGGGGCCTTCGGCGGTGGGCGCGGGCGTGGCCGCGGCGGGGCGCACCGCGAAGGCGCCGTCGGCGGTGTTGTGGGCACCGGCCCCGCGCAGGGTGATGGTGCGCTCCTGGTCGGTGGTGTTGGCCAGGGCGAGGCGGTCCTCCAGGACGGTGCCGGGGGGACCCGCCAGGTAGAAGTACGGGCGGGCGGGCGCGGTCGCCGTCGCGGCGGCGGGCTCGGCGGTCCAGGCGGGCTCGTCGGCCGTCGCGGTGGGAGCGGGCAGCACGTACAGCGCGGTGGCGGCCAGCAGCAGGACGCCGAGGCGCTTGGGTGTGGGGAGCACGGGCATGGCCGGGGCGCTCCGTTCAGGACCGGGCCCGCTGGCCGCGCCGGGTCAGCCAGAGCACACCGGCGGCGCCGGAGAGCAGCACGGTGCCGCCGAGGGTGCCGAGGGCGAGGGCGGAATCGGTGGGCCCGGTCCGCGGGAGGGTCCCGCCCGTCGCGTCGGGCTGCGGGACGGCGCCGGCGGCGGCCGTGACGTCCAGTTCCAGGGACGGCTTGGGGCTGTTGCCGGGGGTGCAGGTCGTCGTGGTGCCCATCGCCTTGATGGTGAGCACGCCGGCGGTGAAGGTGACCTTGCCGCTCTTCTTGGGCGTGTAGGTGCCCGAGAGGTCGGTGATCTTGATGGGGGTGTCGGCGGGCGCCGCCTCGGGATTGGGCGGCCCGGAGACCGGCACGGACGTCTTCTCGGCGCCGTCGACGAGGATGACAGCGCTGGGGGACATCGCGCCCTTGCCGAGCTCGATGGGGCTGGAGGAGACGCCCTTCTGGAAGGACATCGTCAGCTTGTAGGCGTCGCCTTCCTTGACGGCCTTGATGTCGATGGGCGACACGGCCGACTTGTCCCCGATCGGGGTCTTGCAGTCGTACGCCACGTCGATGACGGCGGCGTGGGCCGCGGGGGCGGACAGCAGTACCGCCGATCCGGCCAGCGCGGAGGCCAGCGCGAGTGCGGTGGAGCGTTTCCGGTTGGACACCTTCGTCTTCCCCTCGGGCCACAAGTTACTGACGGAACATCAGATGGGTGGCTCAAGGTACGCCCGGGGCCTTGCGGAGGGAAGACACGGGACAGCCCGGATCGACGGCCCGCCGGGCGCCCCGTCGCGGCGGGCGGTCAGGGGCGGCGGTGGGCCGTCGGCGGTCGGCGGTCAGCGGCGGTCAGGCCGCGCGTACGCCTCGCTGCCAGACGCCGGAGACCAGCGGGACGCCGGGGCGGTAGGCGAGATGGACGTGGCTGGGGGCGTCGAGGAGGGCCAGGTCGGCGCGGGCGCCGGGGGTGACGGTTCCGATGTCGGTGCGCCGCAGGGCGCGGGCGCCGCCCGCGGTGGCCGACCAGAGGGCCTCGTCGGGGGTCATCCGCATGTCACGGACGGCGAGCGCGATGCAGAACGGCATGGAACTGGTGTAGGAGGACCCGGGGTTGCAGTCGGTGGACAGCGCGACGGTGGCACCGGCATCGAGGAGGCGGCGGGCGTCGGGCCACGGGGCGCGGGTGGAGAACTCGGCGCCGGGCAGCAGCGTCGCGACGGTGGTGGCCGCGGCTTGGCCGAGGGCGTCCACGTCGGCGTCCGTGAGGTGGGTGCAGTGGTCGGCGGAGGCGGCTTCGAGCTCGACCGCGAGCCGCACGCCGGGGCCGTGGGTGAGCTGGTTGGCGTGGACCCGCGGGATCAGCCCGGCCGCGGCGCCCGCGGTGAGGATCGCGCGGGCCTGGTCCCCGTCGAAGGCGCCCTTCTCGCAGAAAACGTCGACCCAGCGGGCGTACGGGGCGCAAGCGGCCAGCATCTCGCCGGTGACGAGGTCGACGTAGGCGGCGGGATCCTCCGCGTAGTCGGGGGAGACGATGTGCGCGCCGAGGTAGGTGACCTCCTCGGTGTGCGCGGCGGCGATGCGCAGGGACCGGGCCTCGTCGGCGACGGTGAGGCCGTAGCCGGACTTGGTCTCGAAGGTGGTGGTGCCCTGGCGGCGGGCCTCGTGGAGGTGGCGCACCAGGTTGGCTTCGAGTTCGGCGTCGGTGGCGGCGCGGGTGGCGGCCACGGTGGTGCGGATACCGCCCGCGGAGTAACCGCGTCCGGACATCCGGGCGTTGAACTCGGCGGTCCGGTCGCCCGCGAAGACCAGATGCGAATGGGAGTCGACGAAGCCCGGGATCACCGCCCTTCCGGCGGCGTCGAAGGCGTTGTCAGTGGCGGGTGCTTTGCTGGATTCACCGACCCAGGCGATGCGGTCGCCGTCGATGACGACCGCCGCGTCCTGGATCAGACCGAGAGGGGAACCGTCACCGAGGGAGGGGTCGTTGGTGACCAGGCCGGCGATGTTGGTGATGACCGTGGTGGTGCTCATGCTGGGGCGCTCCTTCGGCCGTGTGGGCCGCGTAGGGCTGCGATGGATTCGGCCAGGGCCGCGGGGACGTCCGGGACCAGGGTGTGCGCTCCGTCGCGGACGATGTGGCGACCGCCCACGACCGTATGGCGTACGTCCGCCGCGGAGGCGGCGAATACGGCCGTCTCGGCGCCCAGCCGGGGCAGCGGGCCCGCGGTCCTGACGGAGTCCAGGGCGATCGTGGTGAAGTCCGCCGGCGCGCCGGGCTCCAGGCGGCCCGCGTCGGGCCGGCCGAGGGCCGCGTGGCCGTCGGCGGTGGCCGCGGCCAGCAGCGCGTTCGCCGTCCAGTGGCCCCGGGTGCGGCTGCGCAGGCGCTCGTTCAGCTCCATCGCGCGGGCCTCCTCGAACAGGTCGATCACGGCGTGGCTGTCGCTGCCGAGGGAGAGCGGGCTGCCCGCGTGCTGGAGGCGGGTCGCCGGGCCGATGCCGTCGGCGAGGTCGCGTTCGGTGGTGGGGCACATGCAGGTGCCGGTGGCGGTGGCGCCGATGAGGGCGATGTCGGCGTCGGTGAGGTGCGTGTTGTGGACGCCGGTGGTGCGCGGGCCGAGCACGCCGTGGTCGGCGAGGAGCTGGGCGGGGGTGCGGCCGTGGGCGGCCTGGCAGGCGTCGTTCTCGGCGGTCTGCTCGGAGAGGTGCACGTGCAGGGGGGCCCGGCGTTCCTCGGCCCAGCGGGCCACGGTGGCGAGCTGGTCCGCGGGCACGGCGCGGACCGAGTGGATCGCGGCGCCGATCAGGGCGTGCTCGCGGGGCCGCAGGGCGCTCGCGCGTTCGGCCCAGGCGTCGGCGGTGCCGTCGGAGAAGCGCAGCTGGTGCGGGTTCGGGGCCTCTCCGAAGCCGGAGGAGAGGTAGACGGTGTCGAGGAGGGTGATCCGGATGCCCGCCGCGGCGGCGGCCTCGATCAGTGCCTCGCCCATCGCGTTGGGGTCGGCGTAGGGGGTACCGCCGGGGGCGTGGTGGACGTAGTGGAACTCGCCGACGTTGGTGATGCCGGCCAGCGCCATCTCCGCGTAGACGGCGCGGGCGAGCGCGAAGTAGCTGTCGGGGGTCAGGTTCTGGGCGACCCCGTACATGACGTCGCGCCAGGTCCAGAAGGTCCCGGAGCCGACCTGGACGGTGGAGCGCAGGGCCCGGTGGAAGGCGTGGGAGTGCGCGTTGGCCAGGCCGGGAAGCGTCAGGCCGCGCAGGATCTCCGCGCCTGGGGGCGGGGTGGGGACTCCGTTGTTCAGGGCGGCGATCCGGCCGTCGTCCGAGACGGCCAGGGCGACGCCTGGCTCGACACGGGTGCCGAGCCAGGCGTGTTCCAGCCAGTACGTCTTGTGCGCCTTGTGCGCGGTCAGCGGCACGCGAGACCTTCCAGTACGTCGGCGAGGGCGAGGACACCGGCCACGCAGTCGTCCTCGGCGGCGAATTCACGCGGGGAGTGGGAGACGCCGGTGGGGTTGCGCACGAACAGCATCGCGGTCGGGACGGAGGCGGAGAGGATGCCGGCGTCGTGTCCCGCCCCGGTGCCGAGGAGGGGCAGGGCGCCACCCAGGATCCGGTTCAGCTCGTCGCGCAGGGCGTGCTCGAATTCGACGACCGGGGTGAAGGACTCCCGGACGATTCCCAGGTCGATGCCGTCCCGGTCGGCGCGTTCGCGGGCGGCCTTCTCGATGGCCGTGACGACCGTGTCGAGGGTGGCCTGGTCGGCGGCGCGCGAGTCGAGCCAGCCGCGCACCAGGGAGGGGATCGCGTTGACGCCGTTGGGCTCGACCGCGATCTTCCCGAAGGTGGCGACGGCTCCGGCGAGGGCCGCCTCGGTGCGGGCGGCCAGCACGGTCGCCGCGTAGGTGAGCATCGGGTCGCGGCGGTCCACGAGACGGGTGGTGCCGGCGTGGTTGGCCTCGCCGTGGAAGTCGAACCGCCAGCGGCCGTGCGGCCAGATCGCGGAGGCGATGCCGACGGAGTCCCCCGACAGGTCGAGGGCCCTGCCCTGCTCCACGTGCAGCTCGACGAAGGCGCCGATCCGGGCGAGGCGTTCGGGGTCGGCCCCGATGGCGTCGGGATCGTATCCGGCGGCCTCCATGGCCCGGGGCAGGCTGATGCCCTCGGCGTCGCGGAGTGCGTACGCCTTCTCCTTGGTCAGCTGTCCGGCGGCCAGCCGGGAGCCGACGCAGGCGAGGCCGAAGCGGGCCCCTTCCTCGTCGCCGAAGTTGGTGATGGCCAGGGGCCTGGCGAACTCCGCACCCCTGTGGCGGAGTTCGTCCAGGGCCGCGAAGGAGGACACCACCCCGAGGGGGCCGTCGAAGGCCCCGCCGTCGGGGACGGAGTCCAGGTGCGAGCCGGTGACCACGGCGTCGCCCGCGAGGGGGTCGCCGAGCCAGGCCCACTGGTTGCCGTTGCGGTCGGTCTCGTATGCCAGCCCGCGCGCCTCCGCTTGGGCGCGGAACCATGCGCGGCACTCCCGATCCGCGCCGGTCCAGGCGTACCGCCGGTATCCGCCGGAGTCGGCGTCGCGACCGAGGGGCGCGAGCTCGGCCCACATCGCGTGGAACGAGCTGCTGCCTTCTTCCCGCCCCGCCCTTTCTCCGTTTCCGGGGGCTGCGCCCCCGGTCCCGTCCGGAAGGCCCACGGCTTCGCCGGCGATTGAGGCGCGGGGGTCGGGGGGCAGGGCCCCCGGCAGCGGCGCCGCGCCGGGGAAGGGAATGTCGCTCACGCCGAGTCACCCTCGCGCATCGGGATGCGGACGCCGCGCTCGTCCGCAACCGACTCGGCGATGTCGTAGCCCGCGTCGACGTGGCGGATGACGCCCATGCCGGGGTCGTTGGTGAGGACGCGGCGGATCTTCTCACCCGCGAGGGGGGTGCCGTCGGCGACGGTGACCTGGCCCGCGTGGATGGAGCGGCCCATGCCCACGCCGCCGCCGTGGTGGAGGGAGACCCAGGAGGCGCCGGAGGCGACATTGACCATGGCGTTGAGCAGCGGCCAGTCGGCGATGGCGTCGGAGCCGTCGAGCATGGCCTCGGTCTCGCGGTACGGGGAGGCCACCGAGCCGCAGTCGAGGTGATCGCGGCCGATGACCAGCGGGGCGGCCAGTTCACCGCTCGCGACCATGTCGTTGAAGCGCTCGCCGGCCTTGTCGCGTTCGCCGTAGCCGAGCCAGCAGATCCGCGCGGGCAGGCCCTGGAAGTGGACGCGCTCGCCCGCCATCTTGATCCAGCGGTGGAGGGACTCGTTCTGCGGGAAGAGGTCGAGCATCGCCCGGTCGGTCTTGTGGATGTCGGACGCCTCGCCGGACAGGGCGGCCCAGCGGAAGGGCCCCTTGCCCTCGCAGAACAGCGGCCGGATGTAGGCGGGGACGAAGCCGGGGAAGGCGAAGGCGCGGTCGTAGCCCGCCAGCTGGGCCTCGCCGCGGATGGAGTTGCCGTAGTCGAAGACCTCGGCGCCGGCGTCCATGAAGCCGACCATGGCTTCGACGTGGCGGGCCATGGACTCGCGGGCGCGGGTGGTGAAGCCCGCCGGGTCCTTGGCGGCGTAGGTGGCCATGTCGTCGAAGTCGACGCCGGTCGGCAGGTAGGCGAGCGGGTCGTGCGCGGAGGTCTGGTCCGTCACGATGTCGATCGGCGCGCCCTCGGCGAGCATCTGCGGGAGCAGGTCGGCGGCGTTGCCGAGGAGGCCGATGGACAGCGGCTTGCGGGCATCGCGCGCCTCGACGGCCAGCTGGAGCGCGTGCCGCAGACTGTCGGCCTTCACGTCCAGGTAGCGGTGCTCGATGCGGCGGTCGATGGCGCGGGGGTCGACGTCGATACAGATCGCGACGCCGTCGTTCATCGTCACGGCGAGCGGCTGGGCGCCGCCCATGCCGCCGAGGCCGGCGGTCAGGGTGATCGTCCCGGCCAGGGTGCCGTCGAACTTCTTGGCGGCGACGGCCGCGAAGGTCTCGTAGGTGCCCTGGAGGATGCCCTGGGTGCCGATGTAGATCCAGGACCCGGCGGTCATCTGGCCGTACATGGTGAGACCGAGGGCCTCCAGCCTGCGGAACTCCTCCCAGTTGGCCCAGTCGCCGACGAGGTTGGAGTTGGCGAGCAGGACGCGCGGCGCCCATTCGTGGGTCTGCATCACGCCGACCGGGCGGCCGGACTGGACGAGCATCGTCTCGTCCTGCTTGAGGGTCTGGAGGGTGCGCACCATCGCGTCGTAGGACCGCCAGTCGCGTGCGGCCTTGCCGGTGCCGCCGTAGACGACGAGCTTGTCGGGGTGCTCGGCGACCTCGGGGTCGAGGTTGTTCTGGAGCATCCGCAGCGCGGCCTCCTGCTGCCATCCCAGGGTGCTGAGTGCGGTACCGCGCGAGGCCCGTACGGGGCGAGGTCCTGACATGGCTTTGCCTCCTCCGATGTTGGTCAATCCATTCACATCCTCGCCCCCTGAATAGATTCAGTCAACAGCTGCGCGCCGCTCCACCGGGTGGTGGGATGGCGGACATGGCTGCCGAGACGCACACGGTGACGCACACCCACGATCCCGCCACACGCCGCAACCTCGCCGTACGGGCCGCGGTCGAGCAGGGTCTGGTGGGCGGGGCGGACCCGGCGCCGCCCCTGGCCTGCCTGCTGGACGTGGCCGGGATCAAAGCCTCCGCCGCCGCCCTGACCAGCGCCTTCGCCGCCGCGCTCCCGGTCGGCACCCCTGTCCTGCACGCCTTCGCGGTGAAGGCCGCCCCCCTGGTCCCGGTGCTGCGGCTGCTCGCCGGCTCCGGGCTCGGCTGCGAGGTGGCCAGCCCCGGCGAGCTGGCCCTGGCCCGCGCGGCCGGCGTCCCGCCCGGGCGGACGGTTCTGGACTCCCCCGCCAAGACCGCGGCCGAACTGAGCGAGGCCCTCGCCGACGGCATCGCCGTCAACGCGGACAACCCCCAGGAGCTGGAGCGCCTCGACGCCCTCATCGCCTCGGTACGCACCGCCCCGCGCGGCCCGGTCGGCATCCGGATCAACCCGCAGACCGGCGCGGGCGCGATCGACGCGCTGTCCACGGCCACGGCGACCTCGAAGTTCGGGATCGCGCTGCGCGATCCGGGGGCGCGCGAGTGGCTCGTACGGGCCTTCGTGGACCGTCCGTGGCTGACCCGCCTGCACACCCACTCGGGCTCGCAGGGCGTCCCCCTGGCCCTGATCGCGGCAGGGGTACGGGAACTGCACGCGCTGGCCGAGGAGATCAACGCGGCGGCCGGGCGCCGCCAGGTCGACACCCTCGACATCGGCGGCGGCCTCCCGGTGAACTTCACCTCGGACGCGCAGACCCCGACCTACACGCAGTACGTGGCCGCCCTGCGCGAGGCCGCCCCCGCCCTCTTCGACGGCTCCTACGGCCTGGTCACCGAGTTCGGCCGGTCCCTGCTGGCCAAGCACGGCCTGGTCCTCGCCCGGGTCGAGTACACGAAGAGCTCCGGGGCCCGCCCGATCGCGCTCACCCACGCCGGGGTCCAGCTGGCGACCCGCACGGTCTACGCCCCGGCGGCCTGGCCGCTGCGGATCCTGCCGTACGACGCGAAGGGCGCCCCGAAGACCGGCGCCGCCGTCGCCCAGGACATCGCGGGCCCGGCCTGCTTCGCGGGAGACCTCCTCGCCACGGCCCGGGAGCTGCCGCGGCTGTCCCCGGGCGACCTGATCGGCGTCCCGGACACGGGGGCGTACTTCTTCACGGCCCACTACGGCTACAACAGCCTCGCCCGCCCGGCGGTCCACGGCTTCACCCTCACCCCGGCCGGCGAGGTCCGCTTCGCCCTGGCCCGGCCGGCGCAGAGCCTCGCGGAGATCGTCACGGAGGCGGGCGGCGGCGTACGGGACGCGCTGCTGTAGCCGGGGCACGTGCCGTGTCCGCTCGCGCGGGGCCTCTCCGCTTGCGCGGGGCCTCTCCCGGGCGCGGGGCCTCTCCGCTCGCGCGGGGCCTATCCGCTCGCGCGGGGCCTCTCCGGGCGCGGGGCCTCTCCGCTCGCGCGGGGCCTCTCCGGGCGCGGGGCCTCTCCGCTCGCGCGGGGCCCGCCGCCCCCCGCCCTTCCCCTCCCCGGGCTCCGCCCGGACCCGCGCCTCAGCAGCCCGACAAGGTGGCGGCCACGGCAGGCGCCAGGCCCGCGACGAGGTCGTCCGGCGTCAGGAAGACCACCGCCGCAGGCCGCAGCAGGTAGCGGGTCAGGCGGACACGGTCACCGCCGAGGCTCGGCCCGCGGTCACTCGACGAAGAGCGCCCGCGCGGCGGCCCGCGCGTCGAAGGCCTCCAGCCGCGCCTGCGCGTCCGGCAGGGCGTCCGCCATCGCCTCCAGCAGCACCCGCCCCAACAGCATCGGCGCACACGCCGTGTCGAAGGCCAGCCCGGTCCCGACCGGCGCCGGAATCAGCAGGTCGCAGTGGCGGGCCACGGGGGCGAAGGCCGAGTCGGCGACCGTCACCACGGTCAGGCCGGCCCCCCGGGCGTTCTCCAGCGCCTCCAGGACCTCCCGGGGGTGGCGGGGCAGTGCGAAGCAGAGCAGCGCCGACGCCCCGGCCTCGACCGCCGCGTCGATCCGGTCGGCGAGCATCGAACCGCCCTCGTCGAGGAGCCGTACGTCCGGGTGCACCTTGGCGGCGAAGTACGCGAACCCGCGCGCCTGCGAGGACGCCGCCCGCAGCCCGAGCACCGGCAGCGGGGTCGAGGCGGCGAGCAGCCGCCCCGCCTCCTGCACGGGCGCGGGATCGGCGAGCATCGCCGCCAGCTGCCGCAGGTTCTCGATCTCGCCCTGGACGGCCTGTTGGTACTCGTTGTACGCGTCCTCGTGCTCACCGCCGGCCCGCTCGGCGGGGGCCACCTCGCGCAGGTGCCGCCGCAGGGCGGGGTACCCGTCGAAGCCCAGCGCCACCGCGAACCGGGTCACCGACGGCTGGCTCACGCCGGCCAGCTCGGCGAGTTCCACGCTCGACAGGAAGGGCACCTCCGCGGCCCCGCGCACCATGCAGTGCGCGATCCGCCGCTGGGTCGGCGTCAGCCGGTGCCCCTCGAACAGCTTCTGCAGCCGCGCGGCCGGGCTGTCGCTCATCCCCATCCCCTCCGTTCCGCTGAACTATTCAGTCACGGAGCACTCTGCATGCGGTTATGCAGCTCGGCAAGCCGCGGCCGCTCCGCGAGACGCCGCCCCGGCACGGGGAGGCGGGCCACGCGGACGTGGGCACGCGGATACGGGGGCTAGCCCCAGTGCCGGTGCGCGCGGCGGTTCCTACGGTGGGGGGATGGACGCCCACTCCCAAGACCTGAAGAAGGAACTCGACGCCACGATGGACGCCCGGCGGGAGCTGGGTCCGGAGTACGAGGCCGCGCTGGTGGACTCGTTCGTCGAGAAGGTCGACACCCAGCTCCGGCGCAGGCTCGCGGAGGAACGCCTGCTCGCCGCCCGCGGTGGTCCGGGCCGCCGGCCCGGATTGCCGGACGCCGGCTTCGGCGAGCGGTTCGGCTTCGCCGCCGTGACGCTGGTGCTGGCGATCCCGCTCTCGGCGATCGGGGCCGCGCACGAGGGCCTGACGGGGCTGCTGGTCGCCTGGGCCGGCATTCTGGGCGTGAACTTCATCCACGCGACCAAGCGCCTCCGGCGAGGCCCCGCCGACTAGCTCCGGTGCGGCGCCCGTTGCGGGGACCCTGCCCCGCCGCAATCGCGGTGAGGAGAGGAACATGCGCGGGGACCGCCGCACCCCGGTTGCCCGGGGGCGGGACGACGGCGGTCCCCGCGTCGGGACACGGGCCGGGTCAGGGCCGTCCGCGTCCGTGGCGTCCACGCGGTCCGGGAGCCGCTCCGGAGGTGCGCAACGCCGTTCGGTGGGGCAGGCAGGGGGTCCGGTTTCCCGGGCCTCCCTGCCGACGACCACCACTGTGCCGGAGGCGTGTTAAGCCGGTGCTGCCGTCACATGTCGGGCCCGTACCGTTTGCGCGACGCCCGGACCACGGCCGAGCCGGGCCGCGTCGCGGGCTACTTCGCCTCGCGCGCCAGGAACGCCAGCAGGTCCTGACGGCTGACCACGCCGGTCGGCTTGCCCTCGACCAGAACGATCGCCGCGTCGGCCTCGCCGAGCACCGACATCAGCTCGGACACCGGCTCGCCGGAGCCGACCTGCGGCAGCGGTGCGCTCATGTGCTTCTCCAGCGGGTCCCCCAGCGAGGCCCGCTGGGCGAACAGCGCCGCCAGCAGTTCCTTCTCGACGACCGAGCCGATGACCTCCGCGGCCATCACGTCCGGGTGTCCGGCGCCCGGCTTGACGATCGGCATCTGCGAGACGCCGTACTCGCGCAGGACCTCGATCGCCTCGCCGACCGTCTCTTCGGGGTGCATGTGGACGAGGGACGGGATCCCGCCGGCCTTGTCCGCGAGCACGTCGCCGATGCGGGCCGCGGGGCCCGCCTCCTCCAGGAAGCCGTGCCCGGCCATCCACTCATCGCTGAAGATCTTGCTGAGGTAGCCGCGGCCGCTGTCGGGCAGCAGGACGACGACCACGTCGTCCGGGCCCAGCCCCTCGGCGGCGCGCAGGGCGGCGACGACCGCCATGCCGCAGGAGCCGCCGACGAGCAGGCCTTCTTCCTTGGCCAGGCGGCGGGTCATCTGGAAGGAGTCCTTGTCGGACACCGCGATGATCTCGTCCGTCACGTTGCGGTCGTAGGCGGTCGGCCAGAAGTCCTCGCCGACGCCCTCGACGAGGTACGGGCGGCCGGAGCCGCCGGAGTAGACCGAGCCCTCGGGGTCGGCGCCGATGACCTTGACCTTGCCGCCGGAGACCTCCTTGAGGTAGCCGCCGGTGCCGGAGATCGTGCCGCCCGTGCCGACGCCCGCGACGAAGTGGGTGATCTTCCCGTCCGTCTGCTGCCACAGCTCGGGACCGGTGGTCTCGTAGTGCGAACGGGGGTTGTTCGGGTTGCTGTACTGGTCCGGCTTCCAGGCGCCCGGCGTCTCGCGCACGAGGCGGTCCGAGACGTTGTAGTACGAGTCCGGGTGGTCGGGATCGACGGCGGTCGGGCAGACCACGACGTCGGCGCCGTACGCACGCAGCACGTTGATCTTGTCCAGGGACACCTTGTCAGGGCAGACGAAGATGCACTTGTAGCCCTTCTGCTGGGCCACGATGGCGAGTCCTACGCCGGTATTGCCGCTCGTCGGCTCCACGATGGTGCCGCCGGGCTTGAGGGCTCCGCTCTGCTCGGCTGCCTCGATCATCCGTACGGCGATCCGGTCCTTGACGGACCCGCCGGGATTGAAGTACTCGACCTTGGCCAGCACGGTGGCCTGGAGGCCTTCGGTCACACGGTTGAGCTTCACCAGCGGGGTGTTGCCGACGAGGCTGATCATCGAGTCGTGGAATTGCACCATGTTCTCCAAGGAGGGGACTCCACGGGTTCTCCGGGAGGTCTGGCCAGAGTATGCGGAAAGGGATTGACCGACCGGTCGTACGGGGCAGGTAGGTCAACAAAGGCCCAGTCAGAGAAGCGAGGTGGCCTGAAGGGTGTCCAGGGCGAGAACGGCCCGCCGGATCGCGGCGGGGGCAGCGTACGGCGGGGGCGGGCTCGGGCTGGTCGGGGCCGCCACGGTGGGTCTGGTACTGGCGGAGATGCAGTTCGCCAAGCGTACGGTGGGCACCGGCCTGCCCGATCCGCCGCGTGCGGACGGGCTGTACGGGAGCGAGTTCTCCGGGCCCGAGCAGAGCCCCGGCCCACTGCGGCTGGGCATGCTCGGCGACTCCACGGCCGCGGGGCTCGGCGTGCGGCGGGCGCGGCAGACTCCGGCCGCCCTGCTGGCCTCCGGGCTGGCCGCCGTGGCCGAGCGGCCGGTCGTGCTGCGCAACGTCGCCCTGTCGGGGGCCATGTCGGACGACCTGGACCGCCAGGTGGGGCTCCTGATCGACGGTGCTGCCGGGAATGACGCGTCACCGCCCGACGTCTGCGTGATCATGATCGGCGCGAACGACGTGACGCGCCGGATGCCGCCGACCCAGTCGGTGCGGCTGCTGACCGCGGCCGTACGGCGGCTGCGCCTCGCCGGCTCCGAGGTCGTCGTGGGCACCTGCCCGGACCTGGGCACCATCGAGCCGGTGTACCAGCCGCTGCGCTGGCTGGCCCGCCGGGTGTCGCGCCAGCTGGCCGCCGCACAGACCATAGGAGTGGTCGCGCTGGGTGCCCGTACGGTCTCCATAGGGGACCTGCTGGGCCCCGAGTTCGCCGCCAATCCCCGCGAGATGTTCGGCCCGGACTCCTACCACCCTTCGGCGGAGGGGTACGCGACCGCCGCCATGGCCGTACTGCCGACCCTGTGCGCTGCGCTCGGGCTGTGGCCGGAATCCGACCGCCTGGACGTGTCCCGGGACGAGGACATGCTCCCGGTGGCCAAGGCCGCGTCGGCCGCCGCCGGCCAGGCCGGTACGGAGGTCACCGCGGCCCGCGGCCCCTGGGCCCTGCTCAAGCACCGCCGGCGCCGCCGGGTCCCCGCCACGGACCCGGACCCGTCCCACCTTCCGGCGGGCGCCTCGGCCGAGGCGCCCGCGGCCTCTCCGGAGGCCCCGGTGTCCTGAGCGCACGGAATGCGGGGCACGGCCGGGTCGCGGAGGACGGCCGGGCGCGAGAGTGCGGCCCGCATCACACGCCCCGGCCGGTGACCTCGACCGTACGGGGCGGTAACTTCGCTTGCGGTCCCGGTACGACGACCACCGCGCCACCGCAGCCGCAACCGCAACGCACCCCTGGGAGTCCCGATGCCCGAAGCCGTCATCGTTTCCACCGCCCGCTCGCCCATCGGGCGCGCCTTCAAGGGGTCCCTCAAGGACGTCCGCCCGGACGACCTGACCGCCACGGTCATCCAGGCCGCGCTCGCGAAGGTCCCCGGGCTGGACCCCCGCGAGATCGACGACCTGATGCTCGGCTGCGGCCTGCCGGGTGGCGAGCAGGGCCACAACCTCGGCCGCATCGTCGCCGTGCAGATGGGCATGGACCACCTGCCGGGCTGCACGATCACCCGTTACTGCTCCTCCTCGCTCCAGACCTCCCGCATGGCCCTGCACGCCATCAAGGCCGGCGAGGGCGACGTCTTCATCTCCGCGGGCGTCGAGATGGTCTCCCGCTCCGTGAAGGGCTCCTCCGACGGCCTGCCGGACACCCACAACCCGCTCTTCGCCGAGGCGGAGGCCCGTACCGCCGCCGTCGCCGAGAGCGAGGGCGCGTCCTGGCACGACCCGCGCGAGGACGGCCTGATCCCCGACGCGTACATCGCGATGGGCCAGACCGCCGAGAACCTGGCCCGCCTCAAGGGCGTGACCCGCCAGGAGATGGACGAGTTCGGCGTCCGTTCGCAGAACCTCGCCGAAGAGGCCATCAAGAACGGCTTCTGGGCCCGCGAGATCACCCCGGTCACCACCCCGGACGGCACGGTCGTCTCCACCGACGACGGCCCGCGCGCCGGCGTGACCCTGGAGGGCGTCCAGGGCCTCAAGCCCGTCTTCCGCCCCGACGGCCTGATCACGGCCGCCAACTGCTGCCCGCTCAACGACGGCGCCGCGGCGCTGGTCATCATGAGCGACACCAAGGCCCGCGACCTGGGTCTGACGCCGCTGGCCCGGATCGTGTCCACCGGTGTCACCGGCCTCTCCCCGGAGATCATGGGCCTGGGCCCGGTCGAGGCGTCCCAGCAGGCCCTCCGGCGGGCCGGCCTGACCATCGGCGACATCGACCTGGTCGAGATCAACGAGGCCTTCGCCGCCCAGGTGATCCCCTCGTACCGCGACCTCGGGGTGGACCTGGACAAGCTGAACGTCAACGGCGGGGCCATCGCCGTCGGTCACCCGTTCGGGATGACCGGTGCCCGCATCACCGGCACCCTGATCAACAGCCTGCAGTTCCACGACAAGCAGTTCGGCCTGGAAACGATGTGCGTGGGCGGCGGCCAGGGCATGGCCATGGTCATCGAGCGGCTGAGCTGAGCCGCACCCCCGACCCGGGCCGAGCCGCGCCCCAGGAGGCGGCGCCCCAGTGCCCCCAAGGGATCCGGCCGATCCCCCGGGGCGTGGTGACATCGGATTCAACCCCGTCGCGGCTGACCTGTGACCTAATCTCCCCCAGGATGTGACCTACGTCCTGGGGGAGTGTCATATGACCAGGTCAGAGGGTGTAAAGGGGGAACCGGTGTGACGAAAGGCCTGTCCAATTCGTGACGTAATGCACTGCACGCCATTCCCAGGCCAGGACACTCTGATGTAGGAAGTCGGGGGACCGAATCACATCAGGAGTTAGTCAGTGAGCGCCATGTCTCTTGCCCTGCTGCTGACCACGGCCGCTGCCACGGCCGTGGGCGCTGCTGCGCTGCACGCCGTCCACGGACTGCGCAAGCAGGTCACGGCCCTGCGCGGTGAGCTGGCCGCGCCGGTTCACCCTCGCGGTGCGACCGTCCCGCACGCCCGCAGCGGCGCGGAATCCCCCGCCTCGGAGATACGAGCCGCGGTGGCCGAAGCCCTCGCCGAGGAGCGCGAGCGCGAGCTGGCCGAAGCGCGGGCCTTCTGGGCCGCGCAGGAGGCCCGCGACGCCGCCGACGCCCCCTCGCTGCTGGGCGGCCTGCCCGGCCTCGGCGAGGACAGCCCCGTCTTCCTGCCCCGGCAGGCCGACATGGTGGGTCTGGAGCCGGTTCTCGGCGAGGACCTCCTCGACGAGTACCCCGAGGACTCCGCCGAGCTGGCCGCCGCCCGCCGGCGCCACCCCTCGCACCCCGACTTCGTCCCGGTCCAGGCCTCGTACCCCGGCGCCGACCACGAGCGCACGGTCAGCCGCCTGGAGGAGCTCGCGGAGGCCCGTACGGCCCTCGCGGACGTCCGCCCCGGCCCGCTGGGCACGCTGGACGTGTACGTGTTCACCGACGGCACCACGCTGTGCATGACGCCGGGCCACCGGGAGACCGCGGAGCGGCTCGCCGAGGCCCTGCGCTCGGGTACCGCGCCGGTCCTGCTGGGCGGCTCGGGCATCTCCGGCGCCTACGCGCTGACCTTCTCCTGCGGCAACACCGAGGATCCCGACAGCAACGTCTACATCCTCGCGGACCGGGTCATCGCATCGCTCTGACTTCCGCCCGTTCCACCAGCCGCACGGCCTCGTCCAGGATCTCGGACGGGGCCTTGGCGCTGTCCGGGCCCGCTCGCGGACCCGCCGCGGCGCCCGCCTGCGGCTCCGCGGCGGTGCGCAGCGCCTCGGCGAGGTCGAGCCCCGCCACCGCCACCTGGTCCCCGACGACGAAGATCCCGGCGTCGGGCATCTCCCGGAGCCGGCTCGCCCCCTCCAGCCGCTGCGCCCGTACGGAGAGCTCGCGCGCCAGTTCCAGCGCCACGGCGGCGGCCCCCTGCTGGAGCCGGCTCTGCGGAGCGGCCCGCAGCCGGTCGGCGAAACGTTCCACGACGGCGGTCAGGGGTGAGGTATCGAGCACCCGGCCGACCTTACGCGGGGCGCGGGCACCATTGCCAACGGGCGAACGCTCAGGCACGGTGTCGTGAAGAGAACAGCACAGCACGGCGATACCTCCGGAGGCGCCCATGTCCGTAGAGTTCTCCGAGCAGACCCACCGCAACATGATCGACAGAATCCCGCAGACCACCGGTCGTGAGCTCTCCGACTGGCTCCGCACCGTCGAAGAGGGCCCTTCCCTGGTCCGGTTCGAGGAGAAGGTCAGCTGGCTGCGCGGCGCGCACGAGCTGTCGTACGGCCAGGCCAAGGCGATCATCCACGAGTACGACCTGCGCAGGGCGGCCCGCCGGTTCCGC
Source organism: Streptomyces sp. NPDC003038 (assembly GCF_040611115.1). NCBI lineage: Bacteria > Bacillati > Actinomycetota > Actinomycetes > Kitasatosporales > Streptomycetaceae > Streptomyces > Streptomyces sp. NPDC003038. Next base: position 129,860 of record NZ_JBEXNN010000011.1, on the reverse strand, counting down.
TGAGCAGCCGACCCGCACCCCGATCCCCAGTCGCCCCCCTCCCTCCGACCCCTCCTCCGTCCAGCTATGTGCAGATGCGGGAAGGCCCCGCGAGCGGTGCGCTCGCGGGGCCTTCCCCGTGCTTCAGGACCGGGCAGCCGTCGGACGGCCGCCGGTCCGGCTAGTCGTCGCCCGAAAGGATCGAGAACAGGCGCAGCATCTCCAGGTAGATCCACACCAGGGTCAGGGTGAGGCCGAAGGCCGCCAGCCAGGACTCCTCGCGCGGAGCGCCGTACGCCACGCCGTCCTCGACCTGCTTGAAGTCGAGGGCCAGGAAGCAGGCGCCGAGGATGATGCCGATGACACCGAACAGGATGCCGAGGCCGCCGCTGCGGAAGCCGAGGCCGTCACCGCCGCCGAAGATCGCGAACAGCGAGTTCGCGACCATGAGCAGGATGAAGCCCACGGCAGCGGCCATCACGAAGCCCGTGAAGCGGCGGTTCACGCGGATCCAGCGCATCTTGTACGCGAAGAGCACGGCGGCGAAGACGCACATCGTGCCCATCACGGCCTGGACGACCACGCCGGGGCTGATGTAGGTGCTGGTGGCCGAGCTGATGACGCCGAGGAAGACACCCTCGATCGCCGCGTAGCCCAGGATCAGCGCCGGGGACGGCTTGCGCTTGAAGGACTGCACCATCGCCAGGACGAACGCCACGAGGGCGGCGCCGATGGCGATGCCGTACGACTTGCCGATGTTGGCCGGGTCGACGGGCAGCAGGACCCAGGACAGGGTCGCCGTCACGATGAGCGTGCCGAGCGTCATGGCCGTACGGCTCACGACGTCGTCGATGGTCATCGCGTTCGCGGCGGCCGGGGCCTGGGGCATGCCCGTGGTCGGGTCGATCGCATACGGGTTCGTCGCGTACGGGTTGGCGGCGGTCCCGGCCTGCTGGTGCTGCTGCGCGTCAAACCCCGCGTAGCCACCGTTGTCGCGGCTGAACCCCCGTCGCGAGAAGACCGGGTTACTGCTCCTCATCTCACTCCTCCATGGCCACCGGGCGCGGCCTTGCATCAAGAGTAATGCGCTCGCAAAGAAAGCACCCTACTGCTGGAGGAGGATCTTAGGAGAAGGCACGGCGAAGCGCACGAGATGAAGAGGAAGCTTGGCGAGAGCTGCCCAGTGCCCGGAACCGGACTCGAACCGGTACGGCCCGAAGGCCAGCGAGGTTTAAGCTCGCCGTGTCTGCATTCCACCATCCGGGCAGGCGTGGCGGCCCCCGTTGAAAAGCCTTGAACGCCGGGTCGAGCCTATCCGTAACACCCTCGTGACCACTCGGCCGTCTTTCCGATGTTGTCTGATTTTATTGGCGCTTGAGGGGTCGTCAGACCCGAGAACGCGCGGTTGGCCCCTTCCGGGCGGCGATCCCCGCCGGTCCGGGAATGACGGGATTTCGATGGCCCGCGCCACCCCGCACGCCACCCCGCACGCCACCCCCCGCCTCCCCGCGCTCCTGCGCCCGTCCATCAGGGTCGCCGTCATACCAAAGGAGGAGGCGGGAGCCCCCGCGGTCAGACTCCAGTGGGCCGGGGAACGGTCACCGCGGCTGATCCGGAGCGGGGGTGGGCGCGGCGAGGATGGAAAAGTCCCGCCGATCCGCAGACCGCAGCCCGAGGAGTCGCTCCCGTGACCACCATGAACTACGCCCCGCACACCACCCAGGCCGTGGCCGCCCGCGCCACCGGCCTCTCCAAGGTGTACGGCCAGGGCGAGACCCAGGTGGTCGCCCTGGACAACGTCTCCGTGGACTTCGCCCAGGGCCAGTTCACCGCGATCATGGGCCCCTCGGGCTCCGGCAAGTCCACCCTGATGCACTGCGTCGCCGGTCTGGACACCTTCACCGCCGGCTCCGTCCGCATCGGCGAGACCGAGCTCGGCTCCCTGAAGGACAAGCAGCTCACCCAGCTGCGCCGGGACAAGATCGGCTTCATCTTCCAGGCCTTCAACCTGCTGCCGACCCTGACGGCCCTGGAGAACATCACGCTCCCCATGGACATCGCGGGCCGCAAGCCCGACCAGCAGTGGCTCGACAGCGTGATCCGCATGGTCGGCCTCTCCGACCGCCTCAGCCACCGCCCGACCCAGCTCTCCGGCGGCCAGCAGCAGCGCGTGGCCGTGGCCCGTGCCCTGGCCTCCCGCCCCGAGATCATCTTCGGCGACGAGCCCACCGGCAATCTCGACTCGCGCTCCGGCGCCGAGGTCCTCGGCTTCCTGCGCAACTCGGTGCGCGAGCTCGGCCAGACCGTCGTCATGGTCACCCACGACCCGGTCGCCGCCTCCTACGCGGACCGCGTCATCTTCCTCGCCGACGGCCGGATCGTCGACGAGATGCTCAGCCCCACCGCCGACGGCGTGCTGGACCGCATGAAGGCCTTCGACGCCAAGGGCCGCACCAGCTGAGGCGCCGGCCACGCCACCAGCCGCGGCAGCCGCGCCTCCCGTCCGTCCTGCGCTGATTCTCCGGTCGCGCCGAGCCACCCCGACCTCTGGACTCCTCCACCATGTTCCGTACCGCCCTGCGCAACGTCCTCGCGCACAAGGCCAGACTGCTGATGACGGTCCTTGCCGTCACCCTCGGCGTCGCCTTCGTCTCCGGCACCCTCGTCTTCACCGACACCCTCAGCAAGGCCCTCTCCAGCCAGTCCGCCAAGAGCTACGACGGCGTCGCCGTCTCCGTCACCTCGTACGGCCAGAGCCGCGACGAGGACGGCAAGAAGCAGGGTGAGCCCGGCATCAGCCAGCAGACCCTCGACAAGATAAAGGGCCTCGGCGGAGTCGACACCGTCTCCGGCCGGGTCTCCGGCTTCGCCGGCGTCGGCGACGAGAACGGCAAACTGATCGGTTCCGGTTGGGCCAACAAGGGCTCCAACCACGCCCCCGCCAAGAACGGCAAGGACCCGCGCTACACCTTCACCGAGGGCTCCGGACCGGCCAAGGCCGACCAGATCGCCCTCGACAAGGAGACCGCGGACAAGGGCAAGTACAAGGTCGGCGACAAGGTCCGCGTCGCCACCAACGGCCCGGTTAAGGAGTACGCCCTCACCGGCGTCTTCACCACCGAGGACGGCGCCGTCAACGCGGGCGGCAGCCTGGTCCTGTTCGACACCGCCGTCGCCCAGCAGCTCTACCTCCAGCCCGGCTTCTACCAGGAGCTCTCGGTCAGCGCCGCGCACGGCGCCTCCGCCGACCAACTGCTGGCCGACATCAAGCCGCTGCTCGACGCCGACAGCACCAAGGCCCAGACGGGCACCGCGCTCGCCGCCCAGCAGGCCAAGGACATTGAGAAGGAGATGAGCGGCTTCAGCACAGCGCTGCTGATCTTCGCGGGCATCTCGCTCTTCGTCGGCGTCTTCCTGATCTACAACACCTTCACCATGCTGGTCGCCCAGCGCACCAAGGAACTGGCCCTGCTGCGCGCCGTCGGCGCCAAGCGCGCCCAGGTCATGCGCTCGGTACTGGCGGAGGCCGGCGTCGTCGGCCTCGTCTCCGCCCTCATCGGCCTGGTCAGCGGCATCGGCCTGGCGGTCGGCATGCGCGTCCTGATGGAGTCCCTGGAGGCCAAGATCCCGGCCGGTGACCTCGTCATCGCCCCGGGGACCATCGTCACCGCCCTGATCATCGGTGTCGTCGTCACCACCCTCGCGGCCCTGGTCCCCGCCTGGCGGACGGGCCGGATCCCGCCGGTCGCCGCCATGGGCAGCGCCCACCTGCCGGCCACCACGAAGTCCCTGGTGCTGCGCAACGTGTTCGGCATCCTGCTCGGCCTGGCCGGCCTCGGCATCACCTTCCTCGGGGTCTCCATGGGCAGCGACGGCCGCTACGTGGTGGCCGGCGGCGGGTTCTTCCTGATGCTCGGCCTGATCGTGCTGCTGCCGCTGCTCTCCCGGCCGGTCATCGCGGCCGTCCGTCCCCTGCTGGAGCGCGTCTTCGGTGTGCCTGGCAAGCTGGCCGCGCAGAACGCGGTCCGCAACCCCCGCCGCACCGCCGTCACCGCCGCTTCGCTGGCCATCGGTCTGACCCTGGTCACCGCCATGTCGGTCATGGGCATCACCATGGGCAAGGCCGTGGACCGGATGAGCACGGACAAGCTCAAGGCCGACTACAAGGTCTCCATGTCCGGCGGCATGGGCGGCCTGGACCCGTCGGTGGCGCAGACCCTCGCCAAGGCCCCCGGCATCAAGGCGGTCTCCCCGCACACGGCCGGCTACTTCAGGGTCGGCGAGGACTTCCGGTCGGCCTCGGGCGTCAACCCCGCCGCGATCGGCGACCTGCTGAACATCGAGGTCCTCAGCGGCCGGCTCGACAGCCTCGGCCGGGGCGAGATCGCGGTCGCCGAGAAGACTGCGCGCAAGCAGAACCTTCTCGTCGGCTCCACCCTCCCGGTCCAGTACGACGACGGCACCAAGGCAGAGCTGAAGGTCGGCGCCGTCTACAAGGACCTCGAAGGGCTGCTGTCCCCGTACGTCATCGACGACAAGATCCTGAGCGCGCACAGCGAGGACCCGTACATCCCCGAGGTCTACGTGAACACCACCGGTGGTGACTCGAAGGCGAGCGAGAAGGCGGTCATCGACGCGCTGGGCAACAACCCGGCCATCAGCGTCGCCACCCGGCAGGACATGCGCAACGAGATGGGCGGCATGATCAACATGTCGCTGAACATCATGTACGGCCTGCTCGGCATGGCTCTGATCATCTCGGTCCTCGGCGTGGTCAACACCCTGGCCATGTCCGTCTTCGAGCGGACCCAGGAGATCGGCATGCTGCGGGCGGTCGGTCTGGACCGCGGCAAGGTCAAGAACATGATCCGCCTGGAGTCCGTGGTGATCTCGCTCTTCGGCGCGGTGCTCGGCGTCGCCATCGGCGTCTTCCTCGCCTGGGCCGGCGGCACCACCTTCAGCAAGTCGGTCCCCGGCTACGAGCTGGTCCTCCCGTACGACCGGATCGGTGTCTTCCTCTTGCTGGCCGCACTGGTCGGCGTGCTGGCGGCCATGTGGCCGGCCCGCAGCGCCGCCCGGCTGAACATGCTGACGGCCATCAAGACGGAGTAGCCGCCGCGGCGGCGGCGCACGCGGCAGGGACACGGAAGGGCCCGGGGGCAGCACGCCCCCGGGCCCTTCCCGCTGTGCGTACGTGCGCTACGCGCCCCAGGTGCGCAGCCGCAGCGGCAGCCCCACGTCGCCGCCCGCCACGGGCTTCACCGCGAGCACCTGGTTGACCCCGAGCCGGCCCCGCTCGAAGCCCAGCGCGGAGGCGGCCATGTACAGCCGCCAGACTCTGGCCCGGCCGGGCGAAGTCAGCCGTACGGCCTCGTCCCAGTGCTCCTCCAGCCGCGCCACCCAGGCCCGCAGGGTCAGCCCGTAGTGCTCGCGCAGCGCCTCGACGTCGCGGACCTCGAAGCCGGCCCGTTCCAGCTCGCCCACGGTGCTGCCGAGCGGGGAGAGTTCGCCGTCGGGGAAGACGTAGGCGTCGATGAACTCGTCGATCCGGTACGTCTCCTCGTCCGGCTCCGGACGCCTCGCGATCTGGTGGTTCAGCAGGCGCCCGCCGGGGCGCAGCAGCGCGTGCAGGGTGTGGGCGTACTCGCGGTAGCGGTCGGCTCCGACGTGTTCGGCCATCCCGATGGAGGAAATGGCGTCGTATGGACCGTCCTTGACGTCCCGGTAGTCCTGGATCCGCAGCTCGACCCGGTCGGCGAGGCCCTCGTCGGCGACGCGCTTGCGGGCGTACACGGCCTGCTCGCGCGAGAGCGTGATGCCGGTGACCTGGACCCCGTACTCACGGGCGGCGTGCAGGGCCATGGAGCCCCAGCCGCAGCCGACGTCGAGGAGGCGGTCCCCGGGCCCGAGCCCGAGCTTGCGGCAGACCAGGTCGAGCTTGTCCCGCTGGGCCTCCTCCAGGGTGGAGCCGCGGCTCCAGTAGGCGCAGGAGTACACCATCGAGGGGCCGAGCACCCGCTCGTAGAAGTCGTTGCCCACGTCGTAGTGGTGGCTGATGGCGCGCCGGTCGCGGCCGCGGGTGTGCCGGGGGCCGCCGGTCCGAGTGGCCTCCTCGGGCGGCGGAGCGGGGGCCCGCCAGGGCCGCGCCAGGGTCACCAGGTCCCGTACGGCGGCCCGCGCGGCGGGGTCCCGCAGCAGTGCGAGGACGCCCGGGGCGCGGGCGGGGCCGGGAGCCGGGTCCGGGTCCGGGGCTGCGGCGGAGGGGGCCTGGGCGTGGTGGTCCCAGATCAGGCCGGACACCCGGTCCAGCAGCTCGTACAGGTCGCCCTCGACCTCCACCTCGCCCGCCACCCAGGCCCGGGCCAGGCCCAGTTCGCCCGGCTTCCACAGCATGCGGCGCAGCGCGCGGCGGTTGCGGACGATCAGGACGGGGGCCCCGGGCGGGCCCGCCTCGCTGCCGTCCCAGGCCCGGATCCGGACGGGCAGCGGGGCGCCCGTCAGGGTCTCGGCAAGAGCAGCCAGCCGCGGCGCGGCGTCGGTCATGGCGCACACCTCCAGAGAGCTCCGGCCCAAGGCTCTACCCATTCCGGGTCCCGGATAAGCGGGAGGGGACGCCGAAGGGGCCGCCCGCACCACGGATGGCGGGCGGCCCCTTCGGGGCGTACAGGTCGTGCGGGTCGCGCGGTTCGGGCTCGGGGCCCTACCGGGCGCGCCGGGTCAGGAGGCCTTGGCCTTCTGCGCCGGGGCCTGGGCGGCGGCCGGGGCCGGCGCGGGCTTGGCGGCCTCGTAGAACTCCTCGCGCGGGCTCTCCAGAGCACCGAGGGAGACGACCTCGCGCTTGAGGAACATGCCGAGGGTCCAGTCGGCGAAGACGCGGATCTTGCGGTTCCAGGTCGGCATGGCCATGCCGTGGTAGCCACGGTGCATGTACCAGGCCAGCCGGCCCTTGAGCTTGATCTTCATCTTGCCCATGACGATCATCGCGACGCCCTTGTGGAGGCCGAGGCCCGCCACCGCACCCTTGTTGGAGTGCGAGTACTCGGCCTGCGGGAAGCCGCGCATGCCCGAGATGACGTTGTCGCCGAGGACCTTGGCCTGGCGCAGCGCGTGCTGGGCGTTCGGCGGGCACCAGGCGTTCTCGACGCCGGCCTTGCGGGCGGCGATGTCCGGCACCTGGGCGTTGTCGCCCGCGGTCCAGATGTAGTCCGTGCCCTTGACCTGGAGGGTCGGCTCCGCGTCGACGTGGCCGCGGGGGCCCAGCGGCAGGCCGTAGCGGACCAGAACCGGGTTGGGCTTGACGCCGGCGGTCCACACGAGGGTGTTGGAGTCGACCTCGAGGCCGTTCTTCAGCACCACGTGGCCGTCCACGCAGGAGTCCATGGAGGTGTTCAGGTAGATCTCGATGCCGCGGGACTCGAGGTGCTCCTTGCCCCAGGTGCCGAGCTTGGGCCCGACCTCGGGAAGGATCCTGTCGGCCGCGTCCACCAGGATGAAGCGCATGTCCTCGCGCTTGATGCTGGAGTAGTACTTCGCGGCGTCGCGGGCCATGTCCTCGACCTCGCCGATGGTCTCCGCGCCGGCGAAGCCGCCGCCCACGAAGACGAAGGTGAGGGCCTTGCGGCGGACGTCCTCGTCCGTCGTGGACTCGGCCTTGTCGAGCTGCTCGAGGACGTGGTTGCGCAGGCCGATGCCCTCTTCGACACCCTTCATACCGATGCCCTGCTCGGCGAGGCCGGGGATCGGGAAGGTGCGGGAGACGGCGCCGAGCGCGATCACCAGGTAGTCGAAGGGCAGCTCGTACGCCTCGCCGACCAGCGGCGTCACGACGGCGACCTTGCGGTCCTGGTCGATGCTGGTGACCCGGCCGGTGAGAACCTCAGCCTTGGGCAGCACGCGTCGCAGCGGGACGACGACGTGCCGAGGCGAGATGCTGCCTGCGGCCACTTCGGGGAGGAAGGGCTGGTAGGTCATGTACGAGCGCGGGTCGACGACCGTGACGGTCGCCTCGCCGTAACGCATCTTCTTCATGATGCGCTTGGCTGCGTACAGGCCTACGTACCCGCCTCCTACAACGAGGATCCTGGGACGCTCCGTGGTGCTCATGGAACGAGTATCCAGCACCCCAAGGGGTGACGCTCGTGAGCCCCTTCACAAGGTATCCGAAGCCCTCTGCTACACTCCGCCGCCCACGTGACCGAGGTCATGGCGCGCAACGGGAACCACAGTGTATGGAGAGTCGTTGTGCACCCGTCCTGAACTGGCCTGCAAGGCCTTAAGAGGACTGGACCACTGCGGTTCGTTCATACCTCTGACACGGAACCCGTAGCGTCCGCTCTTCGTACGAACACCCCTCGAAACGGGCCCGTGGGCCCTCGGAGGCCCCCGCAGGACCCTCCAGTTGGCCCAACGGGCCCCTTTTCCTTGTGAAGAACTTCACGAAGTTCGTCCGGCGTCCGCGTCCCAGGTCCCGATCAAGCCCCTCCGGAGCCCCCTGAGTGCCTCCAACTCCCCTGGTTCGAAGGCCGCGGCCCGCCCCGAGTCGTGTGACTCGGGGCGGGCCGTCCCGCGCGGCCGGGGAATCTCAGGCGGCGGACCAGGCGATGCCGTCGAGGATGTCGTGCTCGGAGACCACGACCTCCGAGGCGCCGATCCGCTCCATGATCGCCAGCAGGACCAGCGCGCCCGCGCCGATCACGTCCACCCGGCCCGGGTGCATCACCGGGATCGCCGCACGTTCGGCGTGGGTCGCCGTCAGCATCCGCTCGCTGACCTCGCGGACCTTCTCGTAGGGGATCCGGGAGTGGTGGATGGCCTGCGAGTCGTACTCCGGCAGGCCGAGGGCGATCGCCGCGACCGTGGTCACCGAGCCGGCCAGGCCGACCAGGGTGCGGGCCTCCGTCAGCGGGACGGTCTCGGCGGCCAGGTCCAGCGCCGCCTCGATGTCCGCCCGTATGGCGGCGACCTGGGCCCGGGTCGGCGGGTCGGTGACCCGGCCGTCCGCCACCAGGTGGCGCTCGGTCATCCGGACGCAGCCCACGTCCACCGAGCGGGCGGCCCGGACGTGGTCCTCGCCGACGACGAACTCGGTCGAGCCGCCGCCGATGTCCACCACCAGGAACGGCTTCTCCAGGTGATCGGTGCCCACCAGCTCCTTGGTGGCGCCGGTGAAGGAGAACTCCGCCTCCTGGTCACCCGAGATCACCTCGGGCTCGACGCCCAGGATGTCCAGGACGCCGCGGACGAAGTCCTCCCGGTTCTCCGCGTCCCGGGAGGCGGACGTCGCCACGAAACGCACGCGCTCCGCGCCGTGCTCCTTGACGACCGCCGCGTACTCGCGGCAGGCGGCGAAGGTGCGCTCCAGCGCCTCGGGGGCGAGGCGGCCGGTCTTGTCCACGCCCTGGCCGAGGCGGACGATGGTCATCCGCCGGTCCAGCTCGATCAGCTCGCCGGTCTCCGGGGTGCAGTCGGCGACGAGCAGGCGGATGGAGTTCGTACCGCAGTCGATGGCGGCGACCCTGGTCACTCGGACTCCTTCCGCTCCGCGCACGGGGTGACGCAGGCGCCCTTGGCCCACCACTCCGGGAGCATCGCCAGCGCCTCGTCGCCGAACGGGTTCACGCCCGGACCGGCGGCGAGGGAGTGGCCGACCAGCACGTGCAGGCACTTCACCCGGTCCGGCATGCCGCCGGCGCTCGGGAAGCCCTGGAGCACCTCGATGGCGTCACGGCGCCGGATGTAGTCCTCGTGCGCGGCCCGGTAGGCGGCGGCGAGCTCCGGGTCCTCGGCGAGCCGGGCCTGCATCTCCCTCATCACGCCGTTGGCCTCCAGCGTGCCGATGGCGGAGGCCGCTCGCGGGCACGTCAGGTAGTACAGCGTGGGAAAGGGGGTGCCGTCGGGGAGCCGGGGGGCGGTCTCCACCACGTCCGGCTGGCCGCAGGGGCAGCGGTGCGCGATGGCGCGCAGTCCGCGCGGCGGGCGGCCGAGCTGCTGCTCGAACGCCTCGATGTCCGCGTCGGTCGGCTCGGTCCGGTCGGTCTGGGGCGGGGGCGTCTGCATGCCTGGAGGGGGTCTCTTCGTTCGCGGTTCTATGACGGATGGGGTCTGGTTCAGTCGCCGGGGCGGTCGGCCTTGTCGACGCCGTCCCAGACGTTCGAGTACCAGGGCCGGTCGGAGCCGGCCCGGCCGCCGCGGTGCCGCTCCGCGGCCTCGGCCCCGGGGTCGGTCATGATGTAGCCGATCTCCCCCGGGCGCAGGAAGTGCAGGTGCCTGCGCGCCTGCTGCTCCGCGTAGGCGTCGTCCTGCCAGCGGGCCTTCTCGTCGCGGAGCCGTTCGAGCCGGTCCTTCGCGGCGGCGGCGGCCCGCTGCTGCTCCGCGATCTCCGAGCGCTGGGAGACGTACTGGCGCATCGGATACGCGAGGGCGACGACCAGCGTACAGAGGACCAGCACGAGCAGCGCGGCCCGGCCGGTCAGCCGGCTGCGGCGGACCTGGCGGCGCGACTGCGAGCGGTAGACGTGGGCGGCGGTCCGCTCGCCGAGCTGCTTGAGCCTGGTGGCGGTGGAGAAGGTGGAGAACCGATCCCGGTTCCCGGCCATTGATCCCGCCTCCCCTCTGTACGCACTACGCACTACGTCCCCGCACACGGTACGGGACCGAGTGCGGGGACGTAGGGAGGCGAGACCCGAGGGTCCCGCCCCTTGCCGTACTAATCAGTTGGCGGGGCGAAACCGCGGGAAGGCGGAGCGGCCCGCGTACACGGCGGCGTCGTCGAGGATCTCCTCGATGCGCAGCAGCTGGTTGTACTTGGCGACGCGGTCCGAGCGGGCCGGGGCGCCGGTCTTGATCTGACCGCAGTTCACCGCGACGGCGAGGTCGGCGATGGTGACGTCCTCGGTCTCACCGGAGCGGTGCGACATCATGCACTTGAAGCCGTTGCGCTGGGCCATCTCGACGGCGTCCAGGGTCTCGGTCAGCGAACCGATCTGGTTCACCTTCACGAGCAGGGCGTTAGCGGATCCCTCTTCGATGCCGCGGGCCAGACGCTCGGGGTTGGTGACGAAGAGGTCGTCGCCGACGATCTGGACCTTGGCGCCCAGGCGGTCGGTGATGGTCTTCCAGCCGGCCCAGTCGTCCTCGTACAGCGGGTCCTCGATGGAGACGAGCGGGTACGCGGAGACGAGCTCCTCGTAGTACTCGGTCATCTCGGCGGCCGTGCGGGACTGGCCCTCGAACTCGTACTTGCCGTCCTTGTAGAACTCGGACGCGGCGACGTCGAGCGCGAGCGCGATGTCACGGCCCGGGGTGTAGCCGGCTTCCTTGATCGCCTCGATGATGAGGTCCAGGGCGGCGCGGTTGGACTCCAGGTTCGGGGCGAAGCCGCCCTCGTCGCCCAGGCCGGTGGACAGGCCCTTGGTCTTCAGCACCTTCTTGAGGGTGTGGTAGACCTCGGCGCCCCAGCGCAGGGCCTCGGAGAAGGACTCCGCCCCGATCGGGGCGATCATGAACTCCTGGATGTCCACGTTGGAGTCGGCGTGCGACCCACCGTTGAGGATGTTCATCATCGGAACGGGCAGCAGGTGCGCGTTCGGGCCGCCGAGGTAGCGGAAGAGCGGGAGGTCCGAGGCCTCGGACGCGGCGTGCGCGACGGCGAGGGAGACGCCGAGGATGGCGTTGGCGCCGAGCGAGCCCTTGTTCTCGGTGCCGTCCAGGTCGAACATGGCCTGGTCGATCAGCCGCTGCTCGGTGGCGTCGTAGCCGACGAGCTCCGGGCCGATCTGCTCGATGACGGCGAGGACGGCCTTCTCGACACCCTTGCCCATGTAACGGTCGGGGTCACCGTCACGGAGCTCGATGGCCTCGAATGCACCGGTGGAGGCGCCGGACGGAACTGCAGCACGGCCGGTGCTGCCATCGTCGAGGCCCACCTCGACCTCGACCGTGGGGTTGCCTCGGGAGTCCAGGATTTCCCGGGCTACGACGACGTCGATGGACGGCACGAGCATCTCCTTCTGGGATGTGACGCTGGGTGTGCGGTGGCGTGTCAGGCCGTGGGACGGCCATGCCGACTAGAGCCTAACCGGCTCCGGGCGATCGGCCCGCCGACCGCCCGGGTCCTGGGACGAAAAAGGGCCCGAATACCCTTCTTCCAGGACATAGAGCTCGCGATCCGCACGTTTGACGACCGGGCGAACGCCGCCGCCCGGCGCGTGGGGGGAGACGCGCCGGGCGGTGGGACTCTGCGTGGGAGACACGCCGCTGCGGCTATGGCCGCAGTGTTCAGCTGAGCTTCAGCTTCTGACCGGGGTAGATCAGGTCGGCGTCCGAGACGATGTCCTTGTTCAGCTCGAAGAGCTTCTCCCAGCCGCCGTTCACGCCGTTGACCTCGGCGATGGTGCCCAGGGTGTCGCCGGACTTGACCTCGTACGAGCCGTTGCCGGTCTTCGGGGCCTCGGCCTTCGGCTTGGCCGGCGCCGGGGCCGGGGCCTCGGAGCGCTCGGAGCGGGTGGTCGGGGCCTCGGAGCGCTTGGTCTCCTTCTTCGGCGCGGCCTTCTGCTCGGTCTTCTTCGGCTCGGCCTTCGGCTTGGCCGGGGTCTCGGCAGCGCCGCCGCCGGCGTACGAGGAGTTCGACAGGCCGACGCCGCAGTGCGGCCAGGCACCCTTGCCCTGGCCCTTCAGGACCTTCTCGGCGACGGCTATCTGCTGGGCCTTCGAGGCCTGGTTGGCCTGCGCGGCGTACGACTTGCCGCCGAACGCGGCCCACGTGGAGGACGAGAACTGCAGGCCACCGTAGTAACCGTTGCCCGTGTTGATGGCCCAGTTGCCACCGGACTCGCACTGCGCGACGCGGTCCCACTCGGAGGCCGTGGCGGCGCTCGCGGTACCCGCGGTCATCAGGGGCGCCGCGACGGCGACACCGGCAACACCGGCGAGCGTGACGATGCGGGCCGTGCGCTCGATGGCCGTGGAGCGGCGGTGCTTGCCCTTGCCGGAAAGCAGCATGGAGTTTCTCCTCACCGACGCCTACGAGGTGAGCTGTCGGGTTCGGGCGGATGAGTTGCCCGGCCGCGCGACCTAGCGCGCGGCTTAACCCCTAGCCGGTGGCGTGACCGTCTTTCAACGGCCGCTCCCGGCGCCTACCTTGGTTCCCCCGCTCCTGCCTTCGGCGCTTGACGCGACGACTGTTCCCTCCGTCCGCCGGCAGGATTCGGCGATGCGGTCGAAGGAGCCCGCGGTGGCGGGCGATTCAGAAGGTAGCCAGGTCTCTCCCCGATGTTCAACGAGCGACATCGGGGAGAAACGGCCCCTACTTGCGCCCTTCGCAAGGGCGTTTGCGCAGGTGAGGACCGGGTTTGCGGGAGCTCCGGGGAGTGACACGCCAGTTGACCGGAAGAGACACATGTCTCACTTGCGGAAAACGGACAATCAGACCTTTCGGTGCGCCCGAAGTGCCCCTATTCCGCGGTTAGATCCAGGTTTTGGCCGGGCTTGATCAAGTTGGCGTCCTCGCCGATGACCTGCTCATTGGCCGCGTAAAGCGCGTTCCAGCCGCCCTCGAGTCCGTTGGCGTCCGCGATGGTCGCCAGGCTGTCGCCCGACTTGACGGTGTACGTGGGCTCCGACAGCGCATCAGAGACGACGGGCAGCTCGACGGCGGGCGTACCGCGGTGCTTGCCGCCGCTGCCGTCCGTGGAGGGAGCCGGGGCGGTGGGGGCGGCCGGCGCCGTCGGGTCGGCCGAGGCGTCCGGGGAGGGCGAGGTGGAGGGCGGCGTGGTGGGCGCGGTCGGATCCGCCGGGACCGTGGGCGCACCGGGGTCCACCGGCGCCGTGGTCGGGTCGCCCGGTCCCGGGAGCACCGGAGCGGTCGTGGGGTCGCCCGGGAGAACCGGAACCGCGGTCGGGTCGCCCGGGAGCACCGGAGCCGTGGTCGGGTCGTCCGGCGGCGGCATGACGGGCAGTCCGCTGGACGGCGCGAGCGGGCCCTCGGGGATCCCGTACGACGGGCTCTCGGACGGGCTCGGCGCCACCGGGGTGGGAGCCCCGTAGTCCCTGGCGGGCGCGCCGGGGTCGGACGGTACGGCCACGTCGGGACGGGACGGGGTCGGGGCGACGGAACCGGAACCGCCGGGCAGGCCGGGGTCCACCTCGGCGGCGGGGCCCTGCTGGGTCAGCCCGGCCGACGCCGCGCACAGCGGCCACGCCTGCGGTCCCTGCGAGGCGAGCACCCGCTCGGCGACGGCGATCTGCTGGGACCGGCTGGCCAGGTCGGGCCGCTCGGCGAAGTCGAGGCCGCCCGCGCTGCGCCACTGCTCCTGGGTGAACTGGAGCCCGCCGTAGGCGCCGCTGCCGAAGTTGGCGCTCCACGTACCCCCGCTCTCGCACTCGGCGACCTTGTCCCACGTGGAGGTGTCGGCGGCGGTGGCGCTGGTGGCGGCGAGCAGTGGCAGGGCAAGCGCGGAGCCAGTGACTCCGGCTGTTACCACCAGCGCGGGGACCTGGCGGGGGCGTCTGTGGCGGCCGTTCCCGGAACGCATGAGGCTGTACCTTTCGCATAACGGCGGGGTAACGGCAGAACCTAGCGGCCTTCGAACGATTGTCACAAGTTCCGACAGAAACTGACTTCGGGTCAGTCGGCTCCACCGGCTCCGGGAGGCGTGAAGCGGACGGGCAGCGTGCGCAGGCCGCGCATGATGAGCCCGCCGCGCCAGCGCAGTTCGGCCGGGTCCACGGCGAGCTCCAGGTCCGGAAGGCGCGTCAGCAGCGTCGCGAGCGCGGTCTGCCCCTCCAGCCGGGCGAGCGGGGCGCCCAGGCAGTAGTGGATGCCGTGCCCGTAGCCGAGGTGCTGGTTGTCGGTGCGGGACAGGTCGAGGGTGTCCGGGTCGGCGAACCGCTCGGGGTCCCGGTCGGCGGCGGCGAGGACCACCAGGACCGGGTCGCCGACCGCGATGTCCTGGCCCGCGAGGGTCAGCGGCTCGGTGGCGAACCGCCAGGTGGCCAGCTCCACGGGGCCGTCGTAGCGCAGGAGTTCCTCGACTCCGGTGGCCAGCAGGCCGCTCTCGCCGGCGGCCAGGGAGCGCTGGAGCCGCTCGCGCTGGTCGGGATTGCGAAAGAGGGCATAGAGCCCGTTACCCACCAAATTGACGGTGGTTTCGAAACCTGCGAAGAGAAGGATGAAGGCCATCGCGGTGGCCTCGCCCTCGGTCAGGTGGTCGCCGTGGTCGCTCGCCCGGATCAGGTCCGAGATCAGGTCGTTGCCCGGATCATCCCGTTTGCGATGGATGAGCTCGCCCAGGTAGGTGCGCATCTGCTTCACCGACCGGGCCACCCCGCCGCGCGGCCCGCCGCCGTGCCGGATCATCATGCCCGCCCAGTCGCGGAAGTCGTCCTGGTCCTCGCGCGGTACGCCGAGCATCTCGCAGATGGCGTAGATGGGGAGCGGGAAGGCGAACTCGTGGATGAGGTCCGCCTCGCCCTTCGCCCCGGCCCCCGCCTTTTCGACGATCTTGTCGATGAGGTGGTCGGTGAGCTCCTGCACGCGCGGGGCGAACTCGGCGACCCGGCGCGGGGTGAACGCCTTCGACACCAGCCGCCGCAGCCGGGTGTGGTCCGGCGGGTCGATGTTGAGCAGATGCGTCATCAGCTCCGCCTTGCGCTCCCCGGGGATCCCGGTCTTGCCCTTGGCGTGCGCCGGCTCGGCGTGGTGCGCGGGGTTCTTGCTGAGCCGCTGGTCGGCGAGGGCCTGGCGGGCATCGGCGTACCGGGTGACCAGCCAGGCCTCGACCCCGCTGGGGAGCTTGGTGCGGTGCACGGGGGAGTTCTCGCGCAGCCAGGCGTAGGCCGGGTAGGGGTCGGTCGCGAACTCCCAGTCGAACAGGGTCGGGCCCCGGCCGGAAGGAGCGGCGGCCGGGGCGTCGGCTGGTGTCTCGGCCGGGGCGTCGGCTGGGGTGTCGGCCGGGGTGTCGGCTGGGGTTGCGGGGGTCTGCTCGTGCACCCGATGACCGTATCCCGGTCCCAAGGGGTGCCCCGTATGCGTGGTTCGTCGCGGCTGTCCGTAGATCCGCCATTCCTTGACCTCGGGTTGTCCGACATTCCTACTTTCGGTTTTGTGGATGTGAGGATCTTGAGCAGCAGCTTCGCGGTGGTGGAGAGACGGGCCGAGCACGCGGTCAAGTTCTTCTACACCCACCTCTTCTGGCACAACCCCGGGATCCGTGACCTCTTCCCGGCTTCCCCCCAGGACATGGAGCGGCAGCGCGACCGGCTCTTCGCCGCGCTCACGCACGTGATCGCCCACCTGGAGAACGAGACCCTCCTCCCCTATCTCCACGACCTCGGCCGCGACCACCGCAAGTTCCTGGCCGGTCCCGAGCACTACGCGGCCGTCGGCTCCAGCCTGCTCGCCGCGCTCGCCGAGGCCTCCGGCGGGGCCTGGACCCCGTACGTGGAGAAGGCCTGGGCCGAGGCGTACCAGGTGATCGCCGACGCGATGATGTCCGGAGCCGCCGCGAGCGGGGATCCGCCGTGGTGGGACGCGGAGGTCGTGCGCCACCTCCGGTACGGGGAGGACATCGGCGTCCTGACGCTGCGGCCGCACGCCCCGCTGCGCCATCTCCCCGGCCAGTACGTGAGCGTGAGCAGCGACCGGGTCCCGACGACCTGGCGCACGTACTCCATCGGCAACGCGCCCCGCCCGGACGGCACGCTGGACCTGCACGTCAGCCGGATCGGGCAGGGGCGGCTCAGCACGGCCCTCGTCCGGGACGTCCGGCCGGGCGACATGCTGCGGCTCGGCTCCGCCGGCGGCCGACTGGTGTTGCGCCGTGAGGACCGCCCGGTCAGCCTCATCGCCGCCGGCACCGGCTGGGCGCCGATCCGGGCCATGCTGGAGGACCTCGCGGAAGACCCTCCCGATCAGGACGTACGGCTCTTCGTCGTCGCGCGGGACGCCGCCCACCTCTACGACCGCCCGCTCATCGAGGAGTACGCCGCCTCCTGCGGCTGGCTCGCCGTCACCTACATCACGCCCGCGCCCGGGCAGCACCGCAACCAGGCCACCGACCGGCTCGCCACCGCGCTCGGCCACCGGGGCATGTGGCCCGACCAGGACGTCTACCTCAGCGGCCCGGCGCCGTTCGTCGAGGAGACCGCGTACCTCCTGGAGGAGCTGGGCGCCCACCCCGGCCGCATCTTCTACGACTCCGTACCCGCCGGTGGCAGGGGCCACGAACCCGGCGACCGCCCACTGGGCTTCGGCGAGTGGTTCCTGAACCGCCCGTCGCCGCACTGGCACAACCCCGCGGCCCGCGCGCCGGGCCCCTGCTGAACCGCCGCTGAGGGCTACGCGCCGACGCCCTCGGCCGCCCGGATCGCGTCCCGGTAGACGCGGGCCGCGGCGCGCAGCGCGGTCTCCGGGTCCACCCCCTGCGCCTCGGCGCGCGCCGCCAGCTCCAGCAGCTCGTACCCGATGCCCTCGCCGCGGGGCAGTTCCACGGCCACGCCGCCCGCGCGGACCCGTCCGGCGAGCTTGGACGCGAGCGCGAGACCGGGCTGGCCCAGCGGGATCCCGTCGGTGACCGACTCGCGCTGCTTCTCGACCGCCTTGGTGCGCTGCCAGTGGGCGTGGACGTCTTCCGGGGTGTGGGCCTCGGCGTCGCCGAAGACGTGCGGATGCCGGTGGATCAGCTTCTCCACCAGGGTCCCGGCCACGTCGTCGATGGAGAAGGCCCCGCCCGCGTTCTCGTCGGCGTCCTCGTCGGCGTCCTCGTCGGCGTCCCCAGCCTCCCCGCCGCCCTCCTCCGCGATGCGGGCGTGGAAGACCACCTGGAGCAGGACGTCGCCGAGCTCTTCGCGCAGCTCGTTGCGGTCCCCGGCCTCGATGGCCTCAACGAGCTCGTACGCCTCCTCGATCGCGTACTTGGCCAGGCCCCGGTGGGTCTGGGCGGAGGTCCAGGGGCACTCGCGCCGGACCCGGTCCATGACCTGGACCAGGTCGAGCAGGCGCGCGCCCGGCAGATCGTACGATCCGGGCAGCAGCTCCAGGTCGGGCATGGAGACCCGGCCGGAGCCGACGAGGCGTGCCAGCCCGTCGGTGAGCCGCTGGTCTCCCTCACCGCCGGGGAGCACCACGACGGTGCGCCCGCCCGCGCAGGCCTCGACGAGCTCGTGCGCGTCCGGGGTCTCGTACGCGACCTCGATGCCCGCCTCGCGCAGGTACGGCAGCTGCGGGTGGCCGGGGTCGGCGCACAGGACCCGG
This sequence comes from Streptomyces sp. NPDC003038, assembly GCF_040611115.1. NCBI lineage: Bacteria > Bacillati > Actinomycetota > Actinomycetes > Kitasatosporales > Streptomycetaceae > Streptomyces > Streptomyces sp. NPDC003038. The sequence continues at coordinate 111,631 of NZ_JBEXNN010000011.1, read as the reverse complement.
TCCGCGGCGTGCAGGGTCTGCCACGCCGGCCAGGACAGCACGCCGGGGGCGACCCGGTGGCTGGTGGTCAGCAGGACGATGCGGCCGGTGGGCTCGGCGGGTGCGGGCCCGGCCGGGGCAGGCTCGGCGGATGCGTGGTCGGTCACCCTTCGAACCTACCTCTGCGGCGCCGCGTCAGGCTCCGGCGGGGGCCTGCTCGGGGCGGGTCTTCTGGGTGATCCAGGGGGTCTGCCCCTCGCCGAGCTGGAGCTGCTGGGCGTCCCAGGCGCCGTAGCGGGGATTGACCTCGATGCGCAGTGCCTTGGCGGCGGCTGCGGCTGGCTCGGTGAGCTTCCCGCTGCCGTACTTGGTGTTCAGCTTGGTGAGCAGGACCCGGTCCCGGAGGAAGCGGTCGACCTGGCCGGGGGCGGTGGCGGCCTTCTGCAGCAGCAGCGCCTCGAACTGCTCGGCTCCGCCGTTGTCCTCGACGTACGCCTTGCGCTCGTCCTCGATCTCCTTGGGGGAGACCGTGAGGGAGGCGGTCTCGGCCATCTTGTCGATGATCCGGCTCTGGAGCATCGAGCCGAGCTTGATCCGGTCCAGGCCGGGGGTGCTCGCGATGAGCTCGGCGGCGGCGTCCCCGGAGCGGTTCTGGGCGGCGCGTACGTCCTTCACCTGGGCCTGGACCGCGGAGGTGGTGATCCGTTCGCCGCCGACGACGGCCGCGGTGCCGGGGCGGGCCTGGCCCGAGCAGGCGGACAGCAGGGGGGCCGCCAGGAGCAGGGCGGTGGAGACGGAGAGCGCTGTGCGACGGTGCAAAGGAGCCTCCAGGGCCGGGAGATGGTGCGTCGGTGCAGAGGGGGCGTCCTGTCGACCGGACCGGGCGCCGCGGGCGTCGCGGGCCCCGCCCGGTCGACAGGACACCCCCTCAGGCCGTGCGGTGATCGATGGTATGCAGTCGAGGTGGTCCGGGCCACCGGTTCGACCAACGATTCCGCAGGTGTCGGGGTGCGTGTTCACCCGGCGGCCATCCTCCGGGCCTCCTGCCGGGCACGGCGGTGGCGGGCGCGGCCCTGGCCGCCCTGCTCGGCCTGGCGCTCCGGCGGCGGCGTCAGCGCACCTGACCGAGCCAGTGGAGGGTACGGCGGACCTCGGCCGGGAAGGGGTGGGCGGGGCCGTGCAGGCGTTCCGCGTCGAACAGGAGCCGGGCCAGGGTGTCGTGGGCCGCCGGGCGGTCGCCGAGGGAGAGCAGCAGGTGCGCTATCCGGCGGCGGACCTCGAGGGGGAGGCCGGGGTCCGGGTTGGCGTAGTGGTTCTCGAACAGCGGGAGCAGCGCGCGGTATTCCGCGAGGGCGGCCGCCGGTTCGCCGAGCTGTTCCAGGCACTGGGCCGCGTCGTAGCGAAAGCGCAGGACCTGCGGGTCACCGGCGGAAAGCTCTCCCCCCGTCTTCGACGGGGAGGTGCCCCCCGCAAGGCGGCGCAGTTCCGGCAGGGCGCGGCGGTACTGGCCGTCGTCCATCAGCGTGGCCGCGTACTGCTTGCGCAGGGAGCGGACCACCGGGGAGTTTTCGCCGTGCTCGGCGGCGGCCGCCGGGAGGATGCCGCCCAGGATGTCCACGGCCTGGGTGAGCAGGCCCTCGTCGAGGAGCTTGCGGGCCTCGTCCACGGCGCCCGGGATGTCCGGCCGGGGCGGTGTCGTGGGCGTCGCCGGCGTCATCGGCGGGACGGTCGGGCGCGGCGGGATGAGAGCCGCGGCGCTGTCCGGCCAGGGGGCGTGCGGGCGCAGGAAGGGGCGGGTCGGGTCGAGGGGACCCGTCCCCCGGACCCGGCCCGGGTGGACTCCCGGGGCGCCGCTGCCGCGGGCGGGCAGGAGCGGGGCGAGGGCCTCGTAGACCTCCTGCGCGGAGGCGGGGCGGTCCTGCGGGTCCTTGGCGAGCATGCGCAGGAGGACCGCCTCCAGCTCCTGCGGGACCTCGGGGCGCAGCGGGCGGATGGGGGCCGGCGGCTCGTACAGGTGGCGGTGCAGGACGCCGAGGGCGGTGGATCCGGCGAATGGGACGGTGCCGCTGAGGAGTTCGTACAGCAGCACGCCGAGCGCGTAGAGGTCGGTGTGGGGGCCCACCGCGCCGCCCATGGCCTGCTCGGGCGCCATGTACGCGGGGCTGCCGATCGGCGAACCGGTGCTGGTGAGGCGGGTGGTGTCGGTGTCCATCACCGAGGCCACGCCGAGGTCCAGGACCAGGACGGTGCCGTCCGGGCGGACCATCACATTGCGCGGCTTCAGGTCCCGGTGCACGATCGGCACCGCGTGCACGGCGGACAGCACCGCGCACAGCTGCGCGACGACGCAGACCGCCCACGGCCAGGGGTACGGGTGGTGCTCGGCGAGGTGGTCGGCCAGGTCGGAGCCCTCGACGTGGCCCATGACGAGGAAGAGCTCGTCGCCGTCGCTGCCCGCGTCGTGCACCGTGACCAGACCGGGGTGGTCCACCTGCGCCGTGACCCGGCACTCGCGCACGAAGCGGAGGCGCAGCTCCTCGGCGACCGCGCCCGGGCCGGCGACCTTGTCGGGGCGCAGCAGCTTGACGGCGACCCGCCGGTCCAGGCGCTCGTCGTACGCCGTCCAGACCTGGCCCATGCCGCCCTGGCCCAGGATGCTCGCGAGCCGGTAGCGGTCGCCGATGAGGCGGTCGGTCACCGGTGCGGGTCCTCTTCGCGGGGCGGCTGCCGCGGGTGCGGCGTCTGCTTGCGCAGGAGTTCGCTGAGCTCGTCGAGTTCGGCGCGGACCTGCCCGATGCGGGGCGGCGCAGTGGGCTGCGGCGGCTGCGCGGGGACCTGGTGCGGCGGCTGCGCGGGAGCCTGGTGCGAGGGCCGCGTCTGCTGCTGCGGCGCCGGCGGGTAGCCGTACCCCTGGGTCGTCTGCTGCGGGACCCCGTAGGGCGCGGGGCCCTGCGGGTACCAGTGCGCGGACCGGGCCGCGGCCCTGGCCTCGTGGTGGCGGATGTCGGAGTAGAGGAAGTAGACGCAGGTGACGAGACCGGTCAGGATCACGCCACCCGCGCCGGTGTTGCCCTGCCAGCCGTTGGTGTCGGGCGTGGGGTCGGCGCCGATCAGCGCGAGCCAGCTCACGCTGAGGACGCTGACGAGCACGAGCAGCGCCCAGTCACGGGGCTTGCGGGTGAGGATCGCGAGCCGCAGCATCGTGCCCCAGGCCAGGAACCCGCAGCTCAGGACGGGCAGCAGGGCGAACAGCACACGCAGCGCCACCACGCCCCCGGTACTGGGCTGGGGGCCGTGTTGCGGCGGGAGGCCGGGGGCGTGCATCGCTGCTCCTGACGGGCCGTGCGGAAGGGGTTTCGGGTCTGAGCGTATACAGCGTTTCCGGCCGTCGGTGAGGGGATGTCCCAACCGTTGTACGGATGCCGCCCGGCAGTTCCGCGGGCGGCGTCCGGCGGCGCCGCCCGGCCCCGGAACAACCGGGGCGCGAGCGGCGCGTGGGGACGGCTAGTGTCGGGTCGACAGTTGTTCCAGGGGGGAATGCACATGCGTAGCGGGACGATCGCCGCGACGGCGCTCGGCACGACGGCCCTGTTCGCGCTGACGGCCTGCGTGCCCGGGTCCGGCGGGGACAAGGCGGCGGAGATCGGGAGGGCGGCCCGGGCTTCGGCCGGCGCCACGGCGCCCGCGCCTACGGCCTCCGCGCCGGCCAAGGGTTCGGACGGGATCGAGGGCATGTCCGGCGCCGACATCCTGACCCGGTCCTACGAGGTCACGCGCAAGGCCGAGTCGGCCCATGTCGTCGCCAAGGTGCGGGACCAGGGCAAGCCGATGGAGATCGACCTCTCCCTCGACAAGAAGGGGAACTGCAACGGCGTCATCCGGCTGGAGGGCATGGGCACGATGACCCTCGTCAAGTCGACGGAGCTCATCCACTTCAAGGGTGACGCCGCCTACTGGCGGGGCACGGCCAAGGCCAAGAGCGCCCCGAAGAAGCAGACCGACCAGATGGTGGCGACGCTCGCCGACCGCTGGGTGCGGATCCAGACCTCCGATCCCCGCGCCGCGACGATGACGAGCAGCTGCGATCTGGACAAGCTGACGGGCCACTTCGGCAAGGGCAGCCCGCTCGCGCGCAAGGGCGAGACGGCGACCGTCGACGGCAAGCAGACGCTGGCGATCACCTCACCGGCCAAGCAGGGAATGCAGACCGACTACGTGGCCACCCAGGGCACGCCGTACCTGCTGAAGTCCGCCATCTCCGGGGACACGACCGGGGAGATCTCCCTCTCCGGCTTCGGCGCCCCGGTCGACGTGACCTCGCCGAAGGACTCGGACATCCTCGACCTGTCGAAGCTGGGCGGCGGCGTCCCGGGCGAAGCCGTCTGAACCAGGGGGCTCCGCTCCCCCGGCGGGCGGATCACCCCGAACGGCGTGCGGCCGCGGCCGGGGACCGTCACGTCCCCGCCGCGGCCGCCGCCGTCGCACGGGCTCGCGCCGTCGCACGGGCTCGCGCCGTCGCACGAGCTCGCGCCGCCGGACCGGCCTAGAGGGCCTAGCCGAGGATGGTGGTGAGGAACTCCCCCGTCCAGCCCAGCAGTTCGCGGCCGACCAGCGGCTTCCCGCCGATCTTCCCGGTCTTCGGCCGCGGGATCAGCACCTGCGAGGTGGCGGGCTTGAGGACCGCCCCCGGGTACAGCCGCTTGAGGCGCAGCTCCTGCGACTCGCGCAATTCCACCGGCCCGAAGCGGATGTTGGGCCCCTGGAGGGTGATGTCGGCGACCCCGCAGGCGCGGGCCAGCATCCGCAGCCCGGCCACCAGCAGCAGGTTCTCCACCGGCTCGGGCAGCTTGCCGTAGCGGTCGGTGAGCTCCTCCCGTACGGCCTTGACGTCCTCCTCCGAGTTGGCGGAGGCGATGGACCGGTAGGCCTGTAGGCGCAGCCGCTCGCCGGGCGCGTAGTCGTGCGGGACGTGCGCGTCGACCGGCAGCTCGATCTTGACCTCCAGCGGCGGCTCCTCCTCCACCCCTCCCTGGACGGCGGCCCGGTAGTCGGCCACCGCCTCGCCCACCATGCGGATGTACAGGTCGAAGCCGACCCCCGCGATGTGGCCGGACTGCTCGCCGCCGAGCAGGTTGCCCGCGCCGCGGATCTCCAGGTCCTTCATCGCCACGTACATGCCGGCGCCCATCTCGGTGTGCTGGGCGATCGTCGCGAGCCGCTCGTGGGCGGTCTCGGTCAGCGGCTTCTCCGGCGGGTACAGGAAGTACGCGTAACCGCGGTCGCGGCCACGGCCGACGCGGCCGCGCAGCTGGTGCAGCTGCGAGAGGCCGAAGTTGTCGCCGCGCTCCACGATGAGGGTGTTGGCGTTGGAGATGTCGATGCCCGACTCGACGATCGTCGTGGAGACCAGCACGTCGAACTTCTTCTCCCAGAAGTCCACCACGACCTGTTCGAGGGCACTCTCCCCCATCTGGCCGTGCGCGGTCGCGATGCGCGCCTCGGGCACGATCTCGCGCAGCTTGGCGGCGGCCCGGTCGATGGACTCGACCCGGTTGTGGATGTAGAAGCACTGGCCCTCGCGCAGCAGTTCGCGCCGGATGGCCGCGCCGATCTGCTTCTCCTCGTACGGGCCGACGAAGGTGAGCACCGGGTGCCGCTCCTCCGGCGGGGTGGTGATCGTCGACATCTCGCGGATGCCCGTCACCGCCATCTCCAGGGTGCGCGGGATCGGGGTCGCGGACATGGTGAGCACGTCGACGTTGGCGCGGAGCTTCTTCAGCTGCTCCTTGTGCTCGACGCCGAACCGCTGCTCCTCGTCGACGATGACCAGGCCCAGGTCCTTGAACTTCGTCTCCTGCGAGAAGAGGCGGTGGGTGCCGATGACCACGTCCACCGAGCCCTCGCGCAGCCCTTCCAGGGTGGCCTTGGACTCGGCTTCGCCCTGGAAGCGGGAGAGCGCCTTCACCTTCACCGGGAACTGGCTGTAGCGCTCGGAGAAGGTGCCGAAGTGCTGCTGCACGAGGAGGGTCGTCGGCACGAGGACGGCGACCTGCTTGCCGTCCTGGACCGCCTTGAACGCCGCTCTCACCGCGATCTCGGTCTTGCCGTAGCCGACGTCGCCGCAGACCAGCCGGTCCATGGGGACCGACTTCTCCATGTCCTCCTTGACCTCGGCGATGGTGGTGAGCTGGTCGGGCGTCTCCGCGTACGGGAAGGCGTCCTCCAGCTCGCGCTGCCAGGGGGTGTCGGGGCCGAAGGTGTGGCCGGGCGCCGCCATGCGCGCGCTGTAGAGCTTGATGAGGTCCGCGGCGATCTCCTTGACCGCCTTCTTGGCCCGCGCCTTGGTCTTGGTCCAGTCGGCGCCGCCGAGCCGGTGCAGGGTCGGGGCCTCGCCGCCGACGTACTTGGTGACCTGCTCCAGCTGGTCGGTGGGGATGTAGAGGCGGTCGCCGGGCTGGCCGCGCTTGGCGGGTGCGTACTCGACCAGGAGGTACTCGCGGGTGGCGCCCTGGACGGTGCGCTGCACCATCTCGACGTAGCGGCCGACACCGTGCTGTTCGTGGACGATGTAGTCGCCGGCCTCCAGGGTCAGGGGGTCGATCGTCTTGCGGCGCCGGGTCGGCATCCGGCCGAGGTCCTTGGTGGCGGTGCGCTGGCCGGTCAGGTCGGTCTCGGTGAGGACGGCGAGCTTGAGGGCCGGGTCGACGAAGCCGTTGCCGAGGGAGCCGCAGGCCACGTGGACCAGGCTCGGCTCCAGGGTGCGCAGGTCCGCCTCCAGCCGGGCCGGGATGCCCTCGCCGCCGAGGACCTCCACGGTGCGGGCGGCCGGGCCGTGGCCCTCGGTGAGGTAGACGGTGTGCCAGCCGTCGGCGATCCAGGCCTTGGTGTCGGCCAGCGCGCGGGCGGTGTCGCCCCGGTACGCCTCGGGGGCGTGCATGCCGAGCTTGAGGACATCGCCGCCCGCCTCCTCGTCCGCGGCGAAGGGGGAGACGGACCACCACATCATGCCCAGCTCGCGGGCCCGGTCGCGGACGTCCGCGATGCCGCGCAGCGAGGCGGCGCCGACGTCGATGGGGGCCTCGCCGCCGCCGGCGGTGGCCGCCCAGGAGGCCATGAGGAACTCCTGCGAGGTGGCGACCAGGTCCGCGGCGCGCGTGCGCACCCGCTCGGGGTCGCAGACGACGGCCATCGACCCCGCCGGCAGGACGTCGATCAGCAGCTCCATGTCGTCGACCAGGACCGGGGCCAGGGACTCCATGCCCTCTACGGCGATCCCCTCGGCGATCTTGTTCAGCAGTTCGCCGAGCTCGGGGTGCGCCTCGGCGAGGGCGGCGGCACGCTCCCGTACCTGGTCCGTGAGCAGCAGCTCGCGGCAGGGCGGGGCCCACAGGCCGTGTTCGGCGACCTCCAGGGACCGCTGGTCGGCGACCTTGAAGTAACGGATCTCCTCGACCTCGTCGCCCCAGAACTCGATGCGCAGCGGGTGTTCCTCGGTGGGCGGGAACACGTCAAGGATGCCGCCGCGCACGGCGAACTCCCCGCGCTTCTCGACGAGCTCGACACGGGCGTACGCGGCGGCGGCCAGCGCCTGGGTGATCTCGCCGAGGTCGACGTTCTCCCCCTGGCGCAGGCTCACGGGTACGAGGTCCCCGAGCCCCTTGACCTGCGGCTGGAGCACGGACCGGATGGGCGCGACGATCACGCTGACGGGCCCGGCGGCCGGGTCGTCCTTGCTCGGGTGCACGAGCCGGCGCAGTACGGCGAGCCGGCGGCCCACGGTGTCGCTGCGCGGGCTCAGCCGCTCGTGCGGCAGCGTCTCCCAGGAGGGGTAGTCCGCCACCTCGTCGGGCGGCAGCAGCGAGCGCAGCGCGGCGGCCAGGTCCTCGGCCTCCCGCCCGGTGGCGGTGACCGCGAGCACGGTCCGCTCGGTCTGCCGCGCCAGCGCGGCGATCGTGAAGGGCCGCGCGGCGGCGGGTCCGACCAGGTCCACATGCATGCGGCTGCCGTCTCCGGCCGCCGTGACCGCCTCGGCGAGGGCGGGGTCCCGGGTGACGGCATCGAGCAGTCCGTGCAAGCTCATGAAGGGGCTTTCCGTCCGATGGAGTGCTTGAAGGGGCAACGCGAAGGGCCCGACACGTCACACGGGCCGGGGTTTCCAAGCCTACGCCCGCCCGTCTCCCGACCCCCGCCCCTCACGGAATCGCTGCGCGCCGCCGCTTCTGCCTCCGTTCCCCCGCGCGGGGGAACGGTATCCCCCCTGGGCGTGACGGAGCTGGCGCGGACTGGGCCGATCTGATTAAGCTTGGCCCAGTAGTTAGTCCACCTCGGCCCTGGAGCTCCCATGGAAGCGGCCCGGCAGTACAACGTCCACGAGGCCAAAACGAACTTCTCCAAGATCCTGGAGGCGGTCGCCACGGGCGAGGAAGTGATCATCAGCAAGGCCGGCGAGCCCGTAGCGAAGGTGATCCCGCTCGCGGGAAAGGTCTTGCGGACCTCACGTGGATCCGTCCGGGAAGCCGTTGTCTTCGCCGAGGACTTCGACGACATGTCCGACGACGCCGGCTTCGCCGAGGCCTTCGGACTGCTCCCCCCCGCCGAGGCAGCCGAGTGAAGCTCCTGGCCGACACCCACGTCATCGTGTGGTGGCTGATGGACTCGCCTCAGTTGACGGAACAGGTCAAGCACCTGCTCGACACCGAGCGACTCGTCTACGTGAGCGCCGTCACCCCCTGGGAGCTGGCGGTCAAGCAGGCCCTTGGCAAACTGGACGGCCCGGAAGACCTGCCCGAACGAGCCAGGGACTGCCAGCTCCGGCCGCTCCCCATCACTGCCCTGCACGGCATCCGGGCAGGCCAGCTCCCCTTCCACCACAGGGACCCCTTCGACCGGATGCTCATCGCCCAGGCCCAGTCCGAAGGGCTGACCCTCGTCACCCGGGACAAGTTCATCCCGCTCTACGATGTCGACGTACTGACCGTCTGAGCTCGCCGCGTCGCTCGCGCAGGAGTTCACCCCGCCCGGCCGAGGGAGCACCAGTCCCGTGACGCGTGACGCGATAGCCCGCCCTGCGTCCGCCGCTCCCCCCGTGCGGCGGGAGGGCACCCGGTGGGCGGGGCCCTACCTGGTGGCCGCGGGTTTCTTCCTCGTGTACCTGGTGCTGTCCGTCGGGCGGTTCCGCCGGATGGACTGGACCTCCTGGGACCTGGGGATCTTCGAGCAGGCCATCCGGGCGTACGCGCACCTGCAGACGCCCGTCGCCGACCTGAAGGGGCCCGGGGCGAACATCCTCGGCGACCACTTCAGCCCGATCATCGCCCTGATCGCCCCCCTCTACCGGGTGTTCCCGGGGCCCGTGACCCTGCTGGTCGCCCAGGCCGCGCTGTTCGCGCTCTCCGCCGTCCCCGTCACCCGGGCCGCCGGGCGGCTGCTGGGACGGCCGCGCGGACTCGCCGTCGGGGCCGCGTACGGGCTGTCCTGGGGCATCCAGCGGGCCGTGGAGTTCGACTTCCACGAGATCGCCTTCGCCGTACCCCTGCTGGCCTTCGCCCTGGAGGCGCTGCTCGCCCGGCGCTGGCGCGCCGCGCTGCTGTGGGGGCTGCCGCTGCTGCTCGTCAAGGAGGACCTCGGCTTCACGCTCGCCGCCCTGGCCGTGGTGGTGGCCTGGCGGGCCATGCCCGGCGACCGGCGCGCGGGCTGGACCGCGCTGGCCGTCGCCGCCGGAGCCACGGTGGCCGCCGTCCTCGTGTTCACGGTCGTCATACCGGCCTTCGCGACCGCGGGCTACGGCTACTGGGACAAGATCGGCGGCGCCGGTCCGCTCGACGGCCTCTCCACCAAGCTCCCCACCCTGGCGTGGGTACTGATCCCCACCTCCGGGCTGCTCGCGCTGCGCTCGCCGCTGCTGCTGGTCGCCGCCCCGACCCTCGGGTGGCGGTTCCTCTCCGGGGACGAGCACTACTGGTCCACCGACTGGCACTACAGCGCCGTCCTGATGCCGGTCGTGACCCTCGCCCTCGTCGACGCCATCGACACCGTCCGGCGGGGCCACCGGCCCAGGCTGCGCGCGTACGCCCTCCACCTGCCCACCGCCGTCCTCGCCGCGGGCCTCGCGCTCAGCGCCACCACCCTGCCGACCGCTCAGCTCGCCGAGGCGCGTACGTACGAGAAACCCGCCCGCGCCGGGGCGATCGAGCGGCTCCTCGCCCAGATCCCGGACGGGGCCAGCGTGGAGGCCGACACCACTCCGTTGACCCGGCTGACCTCGCGCTGCCGCGTCTTCTGGATCGGCGGCTCCCGCGGGGTGGTCCCGGACTGGATCGCGATCGACAACTCCTCCCAGTGGGCCGGAGAGGACCCGACCGCCTACGCCCGCCAGCTGCACCCCGGCGAGCGGTTCACGCTCGTGGACGAGGCCGGGGGGATCGTCCTGATGCGCAGGGGCTGAACGGCACGGCGCCGGTCCGGGACCCAAGGTCCCCGACCGGCGCCTCCCCCGTACGACCGCGGCCGTCCTACTCGCTCGCGATCGCGTTCAGGATGTTCATCCGCCCCGCCCGGAAGGCCGGGACCAGCGCGGCGAACAGGCCCACGAAGGCCGAGGCGGCGAACACCCCGAGGATCGTCGGCCACGGGATCTCCAGCACCTTCAGGCCCTCCAGCGCGAGCAGCTGCTGCGCGGTGGCCCCCCACCCCATGCCCAGCCCGAGGCCGAGCAGGGCGCCGAAGAGGGCGATGACCACCGACTCCAGGCGGATCATGCGGCGCAGCTGGCGGCGGGAGAGGCCGATGGCGCGCATGAGGCCGATCTCCCGGGTCCGCTCGACCACCGACAGGGCGAGGGTGTTCACGACGCCCAGGACCGCGACGACGATGGCGAGGGCGAGGAGGCCGTAGACCATGTTCAGCAGGGAGCCGACCTCGTCCTTCAGTCCCTGCTTGTAGTCGGACTGGTTGAGGACCTTGTACTGCGGGTACTGCGCCAGCGCCGCCTTGACCTCGGCGTACGCGGCCTCGGCCTGACCGTCCTTCGCGGTGGCCAGCAGCATGAAGGGGCGCGGCATCCGGTCGGCGGGGAGGTTCGCCTCGGCGACCGCGGTGCTGACGTACTTCATGGTCTTGTCGAGGCTGCCCTCGTCACTGGTGATCGCCGCGACCTTCAGCTTGACGGTGCTGCCGCCGGTGAAGGCGACCGTCAGCTCGTCACCGAGCTCGATGTGGTGCTCGGTGGCGTAGATCGAGCCGACCGACATGGAGTCCTTGCCGTACGCCGCCGCGTGCTCCCCCGCGACCATCTCGCGGCGGATGTCCTTGGCGTACGTCGGGTCGGTGGCGCCCAGACCCACCTCGCTGGTGGTGCCGTCGGGTGCGGTGATCTTCGCCCGCACCTGCCGGTAGGCGGTGACGTGGTCGAGGCGGGCGGAGGCGCGCAGCGCCTCCTCGGCCTGCGGCATGACGGGCTGCCCGGTCGTGGCGTTGACGATGTAGTCGGCGCCGACGGACTTGTCGAGCTCGTTGGTGGCGGAGGCCACCATCGAGGAGCCCACCACCGACAGGCAGGCCACCAGGGCGAGCCCGATCATCAGCGCGGCGGCGGTTGCGCCGGTGCGGCGCGGGTTGCGCAGGGCGTTGCGCTCGGCGAGGCGGCCGACGGACCCGAAGGGCCGCAGCACCACGCCGGACAGCACCCGTACGACGCCCGCGGCGAGCAGCGGGCCGATCACGATGAAGCCGACGAGGGTGAAGACGACGCCGAGGCCGAGCCACAGGCCGCCGGCCTTCGCCTCTTCGGCGCTCGCGGCGAGGAGGAGGCCGGCTCCGCCGATGCCGGTGAGGACCAGGCCGAGGACGGCGCGGACGATGCCGGCCTTCCTGTCGCCGGGGGTGCCCGCCTCGCGCAGGGCGGCCATCGGGGAGACCTTGCTGGCCCGGCGGGCCGGGACGAAGGCGGCGATGACGGTGACGACGATGCCGAGGAACAGGCCGATGACCGGGGTGGTCCAGGCGATGGTGAGCTCGTCCGTGGACAGGTTCATGCCCATCTGGCCCATGAGCTTCATCAGCCCGATGGCCAGGCCCACGCCCGCGCCGACGCCGAGGACCGAGCCGACGATGCCGAGGAGGAAGGCCTCGACGATGACGGACTTGAGGACCTGCCCGCTGTCGGCGCCGATGGCGCGCATCAGGCCGATCTCACGGGTGCGCTGGGCGACCAGCATGGAGAAGGTGTTGAAGATCAGGAAGATGCCGACGAGGAAGGCGATCCCGGCGAAGCCGAGCATCACGTACTTCATGACGTCGAGGAAGGAGCCGACGTCCTTGCGGCCCTGGTCCGCGGATTCCTTGGCTGTCTGCAGCGTGTAGGTCTCGGCGCCGACGGCGGACGCGATGTTCTGCTTGAGCTGCTCGTCACTGACGCCGTCCTCGGCGGTGACGTTGATGTTGGTGAACTGACCCGTAGCGCCGAGCAGTTCGCGCTGGGCGGTCTCCGTGTCGAAGTAGACGATGGTCGCGCCGGGGTTGGTCATCTTGAAGGTGGCGATGCCGGAGATCGTGGCGCGGAAGTCGCCGGTGACGGCGATGGTGCGCAGCTCGTCACCCATCTTGAGCTTGTGCTTCTTCGCCGTGTCGGCGTCGATCATCACCTCGGTGGGGCCGCGCGGCGGGTGACCCGAGCTGACCTCCATCGACGTGAGCTCGTTGTCGTTCCAGCTGGCGGCGATCGTGGGAGCGCCCGAGGTGGGGCCGACGTTCTTGTTCTCGGCGTTGACGACCGTGACGGACATCGAGATGACGCTGCCCTGGGCCGACCGGACGCCCCGCACGGCGGAGACCTTCTCGACGGCGTCGGCCGGCAGGGTCGCCGGCCGGCCGCTGCTCGGGTTCTCCACGTCGTCCTCGGCGGACCCGGCGGCGGCCTTGGCACTGACGGTGACGTCGGCGCCGGTGGTCGTGAAGAGCTTCTCGAAGGTGGTGTTCATGGTGTCGGTGAACACCAGGGTGCCGCAGACGAAGGCGACGGAGAGCAGGACCGCGACGGCGGAGAGCGCCATCCGCCCCTTGTGCGCGACGAAGTTGCGCCGCGAGGTCTTCAGGACGGTCATGAGGTCCGCCCGCGTGCGTCGAAATCGGGGGTCTGGGGGCGCCCCCCGGAAAAGCGCAGCATGCGGTCGAGGACCTGGTCCGCGGTGGGCCCGTACATCTCGTCCACGATCCGGCCGTCGGCCAGGAAGATGACGCGGTCCGCGTACGAGGCGGCGACCGGGTCGTGCGTGACCATCACGATGGTCTGGCCCAGCTCGTCCACCGAGCGGCGCAGGAAGCCGAGGATCTCGGCGCCGGCCCGCGAGTCCAGGTTTCCGGTCGGCTCGTCCCCGAAGATGATGCTGGGGCGGGCGGCGAGGGCGCGGGCGACCGCCACGCGCTGCTGCTGGCCGCCGGAGAGCTCGGTCGGGCGGTGCTTCAGCCGTCCGGCGAGGCCTACGGTCTCCACGACCCGGTTCAGCCACTCCGCGTCGGGCTTGCGGCCCGCGATGTCCATGGGGAGCGTGATGTTCTCCAGGGCGTTCAGCGTGGGCAGCAGGTTGAACGCCTGGAAGATGAAGCCGATCCGGTCGCGCCGCAGCCGGGTGAGCTTCTTGTCCTTCAGCCCGGTGATCTCGGTGTCGTCCAGGTGGATCTGACCGCTGGTCACCGTGTCGAGACCGGCGAGGCAGTGCATCAGCGTGGACTTGCCGGAGCCCGAAGGGCCCATGATCGCGGTGAACTCGCCGCGCCGGATGTCCACGTCCACCTCGTCGAGGGCGACGACGCGCGTCTCGCCGGAGCCGTAGGCCTTGACGACCTCGCGGGCCCGGGCCGCGACGGCTTCATGGCCTCCAGTGCCCCCGTGCCTGGTTTCGGTCACAGCCGTTGTCACGGTGTCTCTCCTCGTTCGATTGCGCGCGAGCACCTCGCCGCGCTGCGTACGTCGCCGTCATGAAGTCTGTGGCGGGAGGGTCTGGGGCGCGCTGGTGCCCATCGCCGTGTCCGCCCGGGGGTTAACCCCACCCCCGGCCCCGCCTGTATGAACCAGTTAAGGACGCGCCGGAGGCTTCTTCCTCCTCCGCCCGGACGAAAGACCCCTGGCCCCTTGTGCGGAGCGGCCCCTAGGGGTTCTCCACCCTCCGGGCGAGCCGCCGTGCGGGATACCGCGGGGTATGCCCGTGGTGAGAAGGTGTTCCCCGCATGTGCGTGCAGGGGGAAGGAATCTCGGTGGGCTCAGGAGAGAGCGCGAGCGGCAGCCCGGACGGCATATCCGGAAAGGCTTCGGACGGGGTGAGCGGAGGGACGGTTTCGGCCACGGGCGACACCGGGGCCGCCGCGACCCGGCCGCCGGCCAGACCGTCCGGCAGACCACCCGGCAGACCGCCGGCCGCGGTCGTCGCCTCGCTGATGCTGGGCATGGCCCTCGTCGCCCTCGACAGCACCATCGTCGCCACCGCCGTCCCGCAGATCGTCGGCGACCTCGGCGGCTTCTCCGTCTTCTCCTGGCTCTTCTCCGGCTACCTGCTGGCCGTCACCGTCACCCTGCCCGTCTACGGGAAGCTCTCCGACACCTTCGGCCGCAAGCCCGTACTGCTCTTCGGCATCGGCCTCTTCCTCGTCGGCTCGCTGCTGTGCGCGCTCGCCTGGAACATGGCCGCCCTCATCGCCTTCCGGATCATCCAGGGCCTGGGCGGCGGCGCCCTCCAGGGAACCATCCAGACCCTGGCCGGCGATCTGTACCCGCTCAAGGACCGGCCGCGGATCCAGGCCCGGATGTCGGCGGTCTGGGCCACCTCGGCCGTCGCCGGCCCGGCGCTCGGCGGGCTGCTCGCCGCGTACGCGCACTGGCGCTGGATCTTCCTGATCAACCTGCCGCTGGCCGCCCTGGCCCTGTGGATGATCGCCCGCCACCTGGCCGAACCCGTACGGTCCCCAGGCCGCCGGGGCCCGATCGACTGGGCGGGAGCGCTGGGCGTCTTCGCCTGCGGCGGGCTGCTGCTCTTCGCGCTGGTGCAGGGCGGGGTGGCCTGGCCCTGGCTGTCGGCGCCCTCACTGGCGCTGCTGGGAGGAAGCGCGGTGCTGGCCGCGGTTGTGGTCCGCGTCGAGCGCCGGGCCGAGGAACCGATCCTCCCCGGCTGGGTGTGGCGCCGGCGCACCATCGCCGCCGTCAACCTGGCCATGGGCGCGCTCGGCCTGCTGATGGTCGCCCCGATGGTCTTCATGCCGACCTACGCCCAGTCCGTACTGGGCCTCGGACCCATCAGCGCCGGCCTGGTCATGTCCGTGATGACCCTGAGCTGGCCCATCAGCGCCGCCCTCAGCCAGCACGTCTACCGGCGCATCGGCTTCCGGAACACCGCGGCCGTCGGGATCGCCCTGGCCGCCGTGATCCTCTACTCCTTCACCCTGCTCCCGTACTCCGCCGAGCCGTGGCAGCCCGCGCTGATCATGCTGCTGCTCGGCGGCGCCCTCGGCCTGTTCCAGCTCCCGCTGATCGTCGGGGTGCAGTCCACCGTGGGCTGGGCGGAGCGCGGGACCACCACTGCCTCGGTGCTGTTCTGCCGGCAGCTCGGCCAGAGCGTCGGAGCGGCCTTGCTGGGCGCCGTCGCCAACGCGACCATCGCGGCCCGGCTGGTGGACTCCCCCGTGCCGGGACTCCCGGGCAGCCTGGACGACGTGGCGAGGGCGCTGGAAGAGCCGCGACTGCTTCCCCGGGCCACCGCCGACTACCTGCGCGAGGCGGTGGCCGCCGCCGTGGACCACATCTTCCTCGGCGCGACGGCGGCGGCCGTGGCCTCACTGCTGGTCCTGCTGCTGGTGGCGCCGCGGAAGTTCCCGGTACTGCCGGAGCAGGGGGAGCACCGGGAGGAGTGACGAGCCGTCACCGGCGCATGCCGGTGCGGCTTGTCACGGCCGGGGCCAGTGGGTAAGTCTCTCGTCAGGACCGACCGTTTCCGGGGGACGACATGGCTTCCACACTCTTCGCGCTCGCGTTACTGGCCGCCTTGGCCGGGCCGATCGGCCGGCGGCTCTACCGCCGCCCGGGCTTCATCACCGGCCGCGACGGCCGCCTGTCCACCTCGATCACCCTGGCCCTGGCCTGGACGGTGATCCTGCTCTGGCTGCTGCTCACGATCCTCGTGTACGGGCTCACCGCGGGCGGCGGCGTCGACTGGTTCCAGGGCGAGCACGGCCCGCTGTCCACGCTGACGACGGTGTACCTGCCGCTGCTCGGGGGCCCGTACGTGGCCCTGATCGCGGCCAAGACGGTCGTCGGCATGCGCGTGGAGAGCGGCGGCATGGCCAAACCGGCGCCCAAGCCCACCGCTTCGGGACGGCGGCCGCTGCGGGAGCTCATCGCGAACGACAGCGGCCGGACGGACCTGATCGACCTCCAGTACGTCGCGCTCAGCGCGGTCACGATGCTGTACGTGGTGCTGTTCTTCCTCGCGGACGTGGGCGGCGGACTGCCGCGCCTGCCCGCCGAGATGTGGGCCCTGACGGGCGCCCCGGCCGGGGCCTACCTGATCAACAAGATGGCCACGCGGGCGACTCCGGTGATCACCGACGTCACGCATGAGGCCGGCCTGCTGACCGTCGCGGGCGGCGGCTTCGCCCCTGACCCCGCGGGGCGGCCGGCGCAGCTCAGCGTGGACGGCGCCGTGCTTCCGGCCGCCCTCGACCCCGTGACGGGCGCCCTGACGGCCCCCCTCCCGGCCGCGACGGAGCCCCCCTTCACGGTGGTCGCCACGGCGCGCGGCCTGCGCAGCGACCCGTACCGATACGCCCCGACGGCCGCGGTCGCCTCCGCGACCCCGATCGCTCCTGCGCCCCTTCCCGAGGCGGCCCCCGCGGCGCCCGTCGCTGCGGTCCCGGTCGCCCCGACGGCCTCGCTCGCTCCGGTTGCTCCTACGCCCCTCGCCCCGGCGGCTCCGGCTGTCCCGATCGCCCCGACGGCCTCGGCCGCTGCGGCGGCACCGGTCGCTGCGGTCCCCGTCGCGCCGGCGGTCTCGATCGCTCCGGCGGCTCCGATCGCCCTGCCGGCGCAGCAGCAGACCGGAGGACTGGACACCGATGAGGCCGTCTCGCCCTGAGGGCCGGGTACTCGGTGCGGGGTGCCGCTGCGCGGAGCTGGTCCCCGTCCCGCAGGCACACCGCCCCGTCGGCGGTGTCGAGGCGCGTGGGTGGGGCGGGGCTCGCGCGGGGGCGGGGTGGCGGCGGGGGCGGGGCTCGCGCGGGGGCGGGGTGGCGGCGGGAGCGGGGCTCGCGCGGGGGCGGGGTGGCGGCGGGAGGGGGGTGGCGGCGGGAGCGGGGTGGCGGCGGGAGCGGGGTGGCGGCGGGGCTAGCCCTCCGCCGGGGTGCGGCCCGTCAGGGCCGCCAGGCTGGCGCGGACGTGGTTCATGTGCGCCCGCATCTCCTCCTGCGCCTCCGCGTGCTCCCGCAGGATCCGCTCCGTCTCGCGGCCGATCCGCTCCTCCTGGACCCGGGCCGCCGCGAGGAGCTCGTGGGCCTGCGCCTCCGCGTCCTCCTGGCCGTGCCGCGCCGACTCCTCCGCCTCCGCGAAGCCGCGCCGGGCCTCCGAGAGCCGCCCCTGCGCATACCGCTCCAGCTCCGCGTGACGGGCCTCCAGCTCCGCCTCCCGCGCCGCCAGCTCCCGCTCCGCCGCATCCCAGCGCTCCGCGTGCTCCTGCTCGCGCTCGGCCAGCAGCGCGTCCGACCGCCGCCGCATCTCCGTCAGCGCCGTCTGCGCCTCCGTCCGCCATGCCGTCGCCTCGTCCCGCGCCTCCGCCCGGAGTTCGTCGGCCTCCCGCTGCGCCCGCAGCAGCCCCTGCCGGGCCCGGACTTCCGTCTGCTCGCGCACCGCGTCCGCGTCCTGACGCGCCAGTTCCGCCGCCCGGTCGGCGTGTGCCTCGGCCGCACCCAGCGCCGCGGACGCGTCCACCCGCGCGTCCGCCCGTACGGCGTCCGCCTCCTCCTGCGCCAGGAGCAGGATCCGGCGGGCCCGTTCGCTCAGCTCCTCGTACGTCTGCGGGGCCAGCGTGGACACCGCCTCACGCAGCCGCGCCGCTTCGCCTTCCATCCGCTTCGCCAGGACGGTCAGCCGTGCCACCCGCTCCCAGGCCTCGTCGCGGCTGCCGGAGAGCCGGGCGAGATACCGGTCGACCTCTTCGATGCGATAGCCACGGCCACGCACGGTCGCAATGGGTGCACTCATCCTGGAAGCGCCTCTCTCGCGGGGATTCCTGTCAAGGATGCGTCATTTGCGCGCAGAAGCCGGAATGGCCGGGCCGAGACCCTGTTCGAGGGTCTCCACCCGGCCATTCAACTGATCACCCGATCGACACCGGTTCAGTCCGGCGTCACAGCAATCCGTCCCACATCTGCTCCAGCAGCACCGACCACCAGCTCTCCGGCGAGGCCAGGGCCGCGATGTCCAGCCCCGCCAGATTCGCCTGGAAATCGACGGTCCAGCGGCCCGCCTGCTCCGGCGTCAGATGCTGGCGCAGCCGCCACATGTGACCCAGCATCGCGAGGGACCGTACGAACTGCGGCAGGCTCGAATTCACGAACTGCGGAGGTACCGGGGCACCGCCCGGACCGCCTTCCACCGGCACCGCCACGATGTGCGCGGTCCCGTACTGCACGCAGAGCGCCTTGCCGAAGTCGCTGCCGACGACGAGGTACGAACCGGCGTCCGACGCGGGCTGCACCTGCCGCTGCGCGGCCATCTCGGCGAGCGTCGGCACCGGCTGGCCCGGCACCGCCTGGCCCCAGAAGAACGGCCCGAAGTCGACGGGCACGCCCGCCCACATCAGCGTCTGCGCCACGATCTCCGGCACGCCCTGACGGGACACCGCCCGCTGGTCGAAACGGAAGACACCCTGCGGGCCGAACGCCCCCGCCAGCTCCTGCGCGATCGCGTCCAGCGGGATCGCCGGCTGGAGCGGCACCTGCGGCAGCGGTGCCCGTACCGGCGCGGGGCGCGCCGGGCCGTCCGCCACCTGGTGCAGCTCTCCCTGATGGGTCAGCAGATGCCGCATGCCCTGCTGGCGACCCGCGTGGTCCTTGCCGTACGGGGCCACGCTGGTGATCCGCACCTGCGGCCAGGTCTCGCGGATCATCCGCGCGCAGTAGCCGCCGGGCAGTTCACATGACTCCAGCTCGGTGTGCAGTTCCAGCACCTGCTGCGGCGGCACGTTCATCGCCCGCAGCTCGTGCAGGATCTGCCACTCGGGGTGCGGGGTGCCGGGGGCCGAGCGGCGGATGAGCTGCTGCTCGGAGCCGTCGGGAGCCCGGTAGCGGAGCACGGCCTGATAGCCGGGGCCGACGGTCGGCACACCGGTGGGCCCGCCGACGGGCCCGGACACGGCCTGGGGCGCGGGCCCGGGAGGAGCCGGCGGCCGGCCCACGGCGGGACCGGCCAGCATCGTGGCGGCATGCTCCAGCCCGCCCCCGGGAGCACCGGGAGCGCCCGGCGGACCGGGAGGCTGCGGTACGCCGGGACCCGCGAGCATGGTGGCAGCGTGATGCGCCCCGCCACCGGGGGCCCCGGGCGGACCGGGAGGCGTCGGCGGCTGCCCCACAGCCGGACCCGCCAGCATCGTCGCGGCATGGTCCAGCCCCCGCCCGGAAGAGGCTGGAGACCCCGGCGGACCGGGAGGCTGCGGCGCACCGGGAGCACCGGGCGGACCGGGAGGCTGCGGTACGCCCGGACCCGCGAGCATGGTGCCGGCATGATGCGCCCCGCCACCGGGGGCCCCGGGCGGACCGGGAGGCGCGGGCGGCTGCCCCGCACCCGGAGCACCCGGAGCACCCGGCGGACCGGGAGGCGCCGGCGGCCGACCCACAGCCGGACCGGCCAGCATCGTCGCCGCATGGTCCAGCCCACGCCCGGAAGACGCGGGAGACCCCGGCGGACCGGGAGGCTGCGGCGCACCCGGAGTACCCGGAGCACCGGCGGGGGCGGGGGAACCCGGCCGGGAGATCTGGGCCTTGCTCGTCGGCGCGTCGGCGATGTCGCCCCCGTGCGAACCCTGCGAGCCCTGCAAACCCGTTCCGGGACCCGAGCCCGCGCCCGGCCCCGCCGCCGACACCGGCCCGAGCGCCGGCGCGATCGCGGTCTTCGGCAGCTGGCTGCCCCCCGCCATCAGCGTGGTCTTCGCCTCCGCCGCCGTGACGGGCGGCGGGGCGTCGTCCAGGTCCGACCCGGACAGCGGCGGCGCGAACACGGTCGCGGGCAGCGGCACGGACACGTCGTCGTCCGCGCCGGAGTTCACGTCCGTCCCGGCCCACGGCGTGGAGCCGGTCGGGACAGGGGCGGGCGTCCGGGCCGGCACCCCGTCGTTGGCGGTCGGCTCGTACGGGATCCCTCCCTCACGCCGCAACGGCACCGGGTCCACCGGCGCCGACACGGCGTCAACGGGCTCCACCGGAACGGGAGCGGCGGATTCGGCAGGAGCAGCCGAAACCGGCTCGGCCGAAGCCACGGGGGCCACCGGCGCCGGAGCCGGAGCCGGAGCCACAGCCGCAGCCGAGCTCGACGAACCGCCCGGAATCCCCGCCCGGTCCGCCGCCTCCTGCAACCACTCCGGCGGACTCAGCATGAAGGAGGTCTGCTCCGAGTCGATCCGCGGCGTCGGCACCGAAGCCTCCGCCACCGGCGCGGCCGGAGCCCCGTACTCCTCCTCGTACCGGCGGATCACCTCACCCACCGGCAGCCCCGGCCACAACGTCACCTCGCCGCTGTCCCGCGCGATGACCAGCCGCTGCCGGCCGCCGCCGGACACGGGGCCCGTCGCGCGGTCCTCCGCCCACACCACGAACCCCAGACCGAACTCCCGTACGCGCACCTCGCGGTGCTGGTACGCGGGCACCTCACCGTTGATCCACTCCTCGGCGCGCTCCTGCGCCTGCGCAAACGTCACCACCGCGCCGTCACCCCTCATCCGTACCGGAACGCGCCACCGGAACCGGCCCCGCCACGGGAACCGAGCGTGCGAATCCGCCGTCCACCATCAGACCGGCCACCGTCTCCAGCTCCGGCGGATTCCCCGCCAACCGCTCCAGAAAGGCGTCGAAATCACCGCCGCACGGCAGCAACAGCCGCTCCACGCGCTCCTGCACCGACCAGCCGTCCCGGTCGCGCGCATCGTCGTACGGGGAGAACCACACAGAACCGATCGCCTCGCCCTTCACCTTCACGGCGAGCAGTCCGCCCTGGACGAAGGCCACGCACAGGTAGTCCTTCGTCAGGTGGTCCCGCAGACACTTGTTGACGTACACGAGGTCATTGACCGCCGCCTCCTCACGCACCGTGAAGAACGGCTGGTCCACCAGCAGACCGAGGTCCACGTCGAGGCCCGCGCCCACGGGAGCGCAGCCGCCCGCGGCCTTCAGGAACGAGCGGTACGGCTCCGGCAGCCGGTAGCCGAGGTCCTCCTCGACCCCCTGCACCTGCTGCTCGGACACCGACACCACCGACTTCGGCAGCCCCAGGTGCGCCGGGCGCACCTCCTGAAGCGACCGCGTCCCGCGCTTCTCGTGGTCGACCGGCGCCGTCGCCAGTCCCGCGTGATGCCGCAGCAGCGCCTTCACCTCGACCGGGACCAGCTCCATCCGCCGCGAACCCGCCACGTGGTGCCAGGTCCAGCCGTGCGGGGTCGCCACCGGGCCGACGGTGTCCCACAGCTCGTGGCCGACGGCCTGCATCGCGGCGTTCGCGGACACGTAGTCCGTCAGCCGCAGCTCGTCCACGCCGAAGCCCTCCGGGGGTTCGGCGATCTCCACGGCCGCACGCGCGTACGGGGAGAGGTCCGGATGTCCGCCCTCGTCCATCCGCACTCCGTGGGGATGCCGAGCGGCCCGGACCGGGTCCGGGAAATGCACGACCTGCCCCGAATAAGCGGCGTTGGGTGGCGCGGCGTGATGCCCGAGCCGACCTGTCGTCATGGCGGTAGCCCCCTGCTGGATCTGGCTGGTTCACCACAGCCTATGTGCTGGGGCAAGGGACCCACCCGCACGCGACCCGCGCACCCGCGCGCGGGCCGGGAACATCCGAATTGATACGAATATTCGACCCCGCTTCCGCGCGACAGGGGACATTTGGCAGGCTGTCCCCGCACCACGGGGGCGTGCGCGACAGCGGCCACCACCGCGGCACGGGAGGGAAAGCACGACCATGCAGAACACCGCGACACGTACGGAACCAGCCGACACGGCCTCAGGGACCCCGCGAACGCCCGGCACACCGGGCACACCGGGCACACCAGACAGACCCAGTACACCCGGCACACCGGCACCCACCGGCGCCCCGGGAGGAGCCGCCGACGCGGGCGGCCCCGCCGGCGACCCCCGCCTGCGCTGGAGCAGCGCCGACGGCCGCCCCGCCGCGCCCGTCCTGCGCTTCCGCCGCGACGGCATCCTCCCGACCGTCGCCGCCGCCCTCTCCGTACGCGGTGAAACCCTCACCGGCACCGCCGGCAAGGCCGACCAGCCGCCCGTACTCCACCCCCTCGTCCAGGACTTCCTGGACACCCTCACCAGCGGCCAGCGCGAACGATTCACGGGCCGCTGCCCCGAGGCGATCCTGCTCTCCCGCCACCTGACCACCGTCGAAGGCGCCCGCAGCAAACGCGCCTCCCGCAAGCCCCTCACCCCGAGCGAGGCCCGCCGCTCGCTCAAACACGCCAAGATCACCGCCCGCCGCATCCGCGAGGACGGCGACCCGCTCCACGGCAGCTACGCACCCCCCTGCCGCTCCTGTGACGCCCTCCTCGCCCACTTCGGCGTACGCCCCGTCGACCTCACCGCATCCGAGTAGCCATGACCACTGCCTCAGCCTCCTACGACCGCTCCTCGACCACCCGCTTCCCGGTCGCCGTGGACTCGGCCCTGCGCACCGCCGGCTGGGAACCCGGCCGCTGGGACATCAAGCAGGCCGAGTACTGGGCCGACGCACTGCGGGACCACACCACCCCCGCCGGGCACCGGCACACCGTCTTCCCCGCCGCCGTCGAGGCCTGGGCCGAATTCGGCGGGCTCACCGTCACCGCCCCGGGACCCGGCCGGCAGATAGCGCCCACCGCGGTCCGGCTCGACCCGCTCACCGGACTCCACCTGGCCCGAACCTTCGCCGACCTCGGCCGCGCCCTTACCACCCAGCTCTGCCCCCTCGGGGTCGGCGCGGACGGCGGCTCGCACCTCGCCATCGACCGCGAAGGCCGCGTCTACGGCATCGACCACACGGGCGACTGGTACCTCGGCTCAAGCCTCGACGAGGCCCTCACCCTCCTCCTGACGGGCCTCCAGCCGACCCGCCTCACCACCGGCTGACCGGCATACGGTCCGGACCGGCGGGCGGGCGCGCGGCCGGGCGCACGTCCGGCCACGTGGCCGGACGCCCGGCGTACGGCCACCACCCGCACCGACCCGGGCGGCCTACTCGGCCGGCAGCACCGCCGACACCCGGAACCCGCCCGCATCCGTCGGCCCGGACACGAACACCCCGCCCAGCCCGAGCACCCGCTCCCGCATCCCGACCAGCCCGTTACCGCCACTGGGCAGCCCGGGCTCGGCGGCCTTGCCGTCACAGGGCCCGTTCTCCACCTGCATCGCCACCTCCCCGTCCCGATGCGCGAGCCGCACCACGACCCGCGCGCCGGGAGCGTGCTTGTGGCAGTTGGTGAGCGCCTCCTGCACCACCCGGTACGCGGTCTGCTCCACCTCCGGCGCGTACGCCACCCCCTCGCCCCGCACCACCATCTCCACGGCCATCCCGGCCGCCCGCGACTGCCCGACCAGGTCCTCCAGCGCATCGAGCGAAGGCCCGTCCTCCAAACCGCCCACCAGCACCACGGGCGCAGCCTGCACCGCGGGCCCGGCCGACACCGCCGCCGCGGCCGACACGGCCGCCACGGCCGGCTTCGGCGCCTGCGCCCGCAGCACGCCGAGCATCTCCCGCAGCTCCGTCAACGCCTGCCGCCCCATGTCCCCCACCAGCGCGGCGTTCTTCGCGGCCCGCGCCGGGTCCTTCAGGGCCACCGCCTCCAGGGCCGCCGCGTGCACCACCATCAGGCTCACCCGGTGCGCCACCACGTCGTGCATCTCCCGCGCGATCCGGGTGCGCTCCTCGGTACGGGCCCACTCGGCCCGCTCCTCCGCCCGGTCCGCCAGCAGCGACAGCTCCCGCTCCAGGGAGTCCGCCCGCTCCTGAAGGCTCTCCAGCAGCCGCCGCCGGGCCCCTATGTACAGCCCGAACAGCACCGGCGGCACGGTCAGCGCCACCGCCACGAAGCAGGACAGCACGACCACCAGCGTCGGGTCGGCCTCCACGTCCCCGCGGGTCCGCAGGTACATCACCACGAAGGTCCCGCCCAGTGACATCGAGGCGAGGACCGCGGTGATCCGCCGGGGCACGTCGGAGGAGGCGAGCGTGTACAGCCCCACCACTCCGAGCACGAACCCCATCGCGGCCGGCGCCACGGCGATCCCCACGAGCACCACCGCGATCGGCCACCGCCGCCGCAGGACGAGCGAGGCCCCCACCCCCAGCCCGAACAGCACCCCCACCACGGTCGGTACCCCCGCCTCACGGGCGAAGGCCACCCCTTCCCACGCGCACTCGACGGCGGACACCCCGCCGAGCCCCACGTCCCACACGGCATCCCGCCGCCGCCCCCACCACGCCGGCGGCCCAGCGCGGCCTTCCACTTCCCCCGTACTGGTCATGCCGTCCAGCCTACGCAGCGGCCCCAGCACACTGGCCACCGGAAATCCCGGAAACTGCCGGTCATCGCACGTACGACTGAATCGTCCACGAATCAAGACCTGAATCCCACATTCCGGACGATATTGGCGACATGACCGAAATCCGACGTCGCCCCGGCGACGGCACCGGCGGCCTCCGCACCGGAACCGCGACCTTCGAATCCCTCCGCGAGCAGGCCGTCACCCTGCGCCGCGAAGGGCTGAGCCTGCGCCAGATACGCGACCGCCTCGGCGTCCACAACAACACCATCCTCAACGCCCTGGTGAAGGGCGAACCCCCGCCCGCGTGGACGAAGCGCCCCCGCGCCAAGGACGACCTCCGCGCGAAGGCCCGTGAACTCCGCCTCCGGGGCATGACCTACGACGAGATCCAGGTGGAGCTGGGCTGCTCGAAGAGCTCGATCTCCCTCTGGGTCCGCGACCTCCCGAAGCTCGATCACCGGTCCCCTGCGGAGCAGGGGAGGGACGCGGCCCTCAAGCGCTGGGCGCATGAAGGACCCCTGCGGGAGGCTCGACGTGAGGCGGCCGTCTCGACGGCCGAAGACGCTGTGGGTGCGCTGAGCGCCCGCGAACTCTTCCTCGCGGGCGTCGCCCTCTACTGGGCGGAAGGGAGCAAGAGCAAGCCGTACCGGCGCGATGAGAGCGTCACGTTCATCAACAGCGACCCGGGCGTCATTCGGGTCTACCTGGCCTGGCTGCGCCTGATGGAGATACCCCGCGACCGCATCCGCTTCCGCTTCCGGGTGATGATCCATGAATCCGCCGACGTGAGCGGGGCCGAGAAGTACTGGGCGGATCACGTGGGCGTGGACCACGACCAGCTTCAGCGGACCACCCTCAAGAAGCACAACCCGAAGACCGTCCGGAAGAACACGGGCAGCGCATACCGCGGGTGCCTGATCGTCCGCGTCTCATCCGGATGCGACTTGTACCGTCGCATCGAAGGCACGTGGTGCGGCATAGTAGGTGGCGTCGACTCGATCACCGGCACGTAATGCCCGATTTAGTCGGCTATATTCCCCCGTAGTGTAATTGGCAGCACAGTGGCTTTTGGTGCCATTAGGTTCGGGTTCGAGTCCTGACGGGGGAGCCCTGCACCGGGTCCTGACCATCGAGGTCGGGACCCGCGTTCGTTCGTGGCCACTGGGGCCCCCGGTATCCTTCCTGCGTCCACTCCCGAAGCCGAAGGGCATCCCCGTGAGCGCCAACCGCCCGGCAGCCGTCGTCGTACTCGCAGCGGGTGAAGGCACCCGCATGAAGTCGGCCACTCCCAAGGTTCTGCACGAGATCTGCGGGCGTTCGCTCGTCGGTCACGTCGTCGCCGCCTCCCGCGAGCTGGACCCCGCCGAACTCGTCGTCGTCGTCGGGCACGCCCGGGAGCAGGTCGGCGCACACCTGGCCGGGATCGACGCCGGCGTGCGCACCGCCGTCCAGTACGAGCAGAACGGCACCGGCCACGCCGTCCGGATGGCCCTCGAAGAGCTCGGCGGGCCCGTCGACGGCACCGTGATCGTCGTCTGCGGGGACACGCCGCTGCTGACCGGCGAGACCCTGGAGCAGCTCGCGCGGACGCACACCGCCGACGGGAACGCCGTCACGGTGCTCACCGCCGAGGTTCCGGACTCCACCGGCTACGGGCGGATCGTGCGCGACGCCGGCGGCGCCGTGACCGCCATCGTCGAGCACAAGGACGCCACCGACTCCCAGCGCGCCATCCGGGAGATCAACTCGGGGGTCTTCGCCTTCGACGGCGCCCTGCTCGCCGACGCGCTCGGCAAGGTCCGCACCGACAACAGCCAGGGCGAGGAGTACCTCACCGACGTGCTGGGGATCCTCCGCGAGGCGGGGCACCGCGTGGGTGCCTCGGTCGGCAGTGACCACCGCCAGATCCTCGGCATCAACAACCGCGTCCAGCTCGCCGAGGCCCGCGCGCTGCTGAACGCGCGGCTGCTGGAGCGGGCCATGCTCGCGGGTGTGACGGTCGTGGACCCCGCCAGTACGTTGGTCGACGTGACCGTCACCTTCGGGCAGGACGCGATCGTCCACCCCGGTACGCAGCTGCTGGGTGCCACCCATGTCGCCGAGGGGGCCGAAGTCGGCCCGAACACCCGGCTGAAGGACACTCAGGTCGGCCCGCGCGCTCGCGTGGACAACACCGTGGCCGACAGCGCGGTCATCGGCGAGTCGGCGAGCGTCGGTCCCTTCGCGTACCTGCGTCCGGGCACGAAGCTCGGCTTGAAGGCCAAGGCCGGTACGTACGTCGAGATGAAGAACGCGACGATCGGCGAGGGTACGAAGGTGCCCCACCTGTCGTACGTGGGCGATGCGACGATCGGTGAGTACACCAACATCGGTGCGGCGAGCGTCTTCGTGAACTACGACGGTGAGCACAAGCACCACACCACCGTCGGCTCACACTGCAAGACGGGCTCCGACAACATGTTTGTGGCTCCCGTCACGATCGGGGACGGCGCTTACACGGCCGCCGGTTCGGTGATCACCAAGGACGTGCCGCCCGGTGCGCTGGCGGTGGCCCGTGGCCAGCAGCGGAATATCGAGGGCTGGGTGGCCCGGAAGCGTCCGGGCAGTGCGGCGGCGACGGCGGCTCAGTCGGCGGCTTCGGAGGACTCCGAGCGCCGTTGAGGTGAACTGACCGGAAACGGGTGCGTCCGGGACGGCGTACCGTGATAGTGCACGCAATTCGGCTGGCTCACCGTGTGCGGGACGGACGCACATGGGGGCGAGCAGCTTCAACACGTCTGAGGAGACAGTGCTGTGACCGGGATCAAGACGACCGGCGAGAAGAAGCTGATGCTCTTCTCCGGCCGCGCCCACCCCGAGCTGGCCGAGGAGGTCGCGCACCAACTGGGAGTCGGCCTCGTGCCGACCAAGGCTTTCGACTTCGCGAACGGTGAGATCTACGTCCGTTTCCAGGAGTCGGCTCGCGGCGCGGACTGCTTCCTGATCCAGAGCCACACGGCTCCGATCAACAAGTGGATCATGGAGCAGCTGATCATGATCGACGCGCTGAAGCGCGCGTCGGCACGCTCCATCACGGTGATCGTCCCGTCCTACGGGTACGCCCGCCAGGACAAGAAGCACAAGGGCCGCGAGCCGATCTCGGCCCGTCTGGTCGCCGACCTCCTGAAGACCGCGGGTGCGGACCGCATCCTCACGGTCGACCTGCACACGGACCAGATCCAGGGCTTCTTCGACGGCCCGGTCGACCACCTCTCGGCGCTGTCGGTCATGGCGGACTACGTCGGTGCCAAGGTGGACCGTTCCAAGCTGACGATCGTCTCCCCGGATGCCGGCCGGGTGCGTGTGGCCGACCGCTGGTGCGACCGTCTGGACGCCCCGCTGGCCATCGTGCACAAGCGCCGTGACAAGGACGTCGCCAATCAGGTGACCGTCCACGAGGTCGTGGGTGAGGTCAAGGGCCGTGTCTGTGTCCTGGTCGACGACATGATCGACACGGGTGGCACCATCTGCGCAGCCGCCGACGCGCTGTTCGCGCACGGTGCGGAGGACGTCATCGTGACGGCCACGCACGGCATCCTGTCGGGCCCTGCGGCCGACCGTCTGAAGAACTCGAAGGTCAGCGAGTTCATCTTCACGAACACGCTGCCGGACCCGTCGGACCTGGAGCTGGACAAGATCACGGTCCTGTCGATCGCCCCGATGCTGGCCCGCGCGGTGCGCGAGGTCTTCGAGGACGGTTCGGTCACCAGCCTCTTCGAAGAGCAGCAGTAAGACAGGCAGTAACACCGGCTCCCAGGAGCCGGGAGAGATCCTTTTGAAGTGCGGCCCCCACGCCGGGTAGACTCATGAAGTTGCTCGGCGAGGGAGGCCGCACTTTCATGTGCGGACACTCCGTTATCGACGCGCTCTTCGTAGCAGGCCGTTCCGGCCGGGTGACTCTGTCCATTTCCGTCACCCCACGAGGAGTGAGCATGTCCGAGGTCAAGCTTTCCGCCCAGCTGCGCGACACCTTCGGCAAGGGCTCTGCCCGCCAGGCCCGTCGCGACGCGCTGGTTCCCGCCGTGATCTACGGCCACGGCCAGGACCCGAAGCACGTCAACGTCGAGGGCCACGGCCTGCTGCTGGCGCTGCGCACCCCGAACGTCCTGATCTCCCTGGACATCACGGGCGCCGGCACCGAGCTGGTCATCCCGAAGGCCGTGCAGCGTCACCCGCTGAAGCGCTCCATCTCGCACGTGGACTTCCTGATCGTCAAGAAGGGCGAGAAGGTCACCGTCGACGTCGCGATCGTCACCGAGGGCGAGCTGGCCGTCGGCGGCAACATGCTGGAGACCCTCCAGAACACGATCTCCGTCGAGGCCGAGGCCACCCACATCCCGACCGAGGTCACCGTCTCCATCGCGGGCCTTGAGGCCGGCGCCACCATTCACGCCCGGGACCTGGTCCTGCCGGCCGGTACCACGCTGGCCGTCGACGGTGACATCGCCGTGCTGCAGGTCGTCGCCCCGCAGGCCGAGGAGCCGGCCGCCGAGGCCGAGGGCACCGAGGCCTGAGCCTCGCCCTTTCCCCTCAGCACTTGCTGAACGACCGCCGTCCGGCTCCACTGGAGCGGGACGGCGGTCGTCCTCGTTAAGGAGCTATTGATGTCGGACGACGCGGCGCCCTGGCTGATCGTCGGCCTCGGGAATCCCGGGCCGGAGTACGCGGGCAACCGCCACAACATCGGGTTCATGGTGGCCGATCTGCTGGCGGACCGGATCCGCGGGAAGTTCAAGGCGCACAAGGCCCGGGCCCAGGTGGTCGAGGGCCGTATGGGCCCGCCGGGACCGGCGGGCCGCCGGGTGGTGCTGGCCAAGCCGATGACGTACATGAATCTGTCCGGCGGGCCGGTGACGGCGTTGCGCGACTTCTACAAGGTCCCGCTGGAGCGGATCGTCGCGATCCACGACGAGCTGGACATCGACTACCCGACGCTGCGCCTGAAGCTGGGCGGCGGGGACAACGGCCACAACGGCCTGAAGTCGATGACGAAGGCGATGGGGCCGGACTACCACCGGGTCCGCTGCGGCATCGGCCGGCCCCCGGGCCGGATGCAGGTCGCCGACTTCGTGCTGAAGGACTTCTCCTCCACGGAGCGCAAGGAGCTGGAGTGGTTCGTGGACCGGGCGGCGGACTCGGTGGAGTGCCTGGTCCAGGAGGGCTTGGAGCGGGCGCAGTCGGCGTACAACTCCTGAGGTGGGTAGGGCCGTCGGGGTTCCGGCGGCGGCGGGGGGCCCGCCGTCGCTGGATCGTTATCCGCGACCTTTGGTGTGCTGGAGCTGTTATGGGGCTGGAGGGGTCAAACCCGCCTTGACCGGCCGGGAGAACCGGAGTTGGCTACTCCGCCTCACCCCCCACTCCTGTCCGCCCTTCCTGCTTTCGAAGTTGGTATGCCCATGCGCGCCTTTGCTTCAACGGGTGCGGTCGTAGCGGCAGTAGCCGTCTCCGTGCTGCTCGCCCCCGCCGCCGCCCACGCCACCCCTCCCGGGGACAACGGCAATGTGAAGATCCACGACGCGAAGACCGGTGAGTGGCTCAAGAAGAACGAGCCCCACGTCTGCACCTTCTACCTCGACGGTTTCCAGTTCGACAGTGCCCAGCAGGTGTCCTGGCGGATCGAGGCCTGGGCCCCGACCGCCGATGTGAAGGGCACCGAGGTGAAGGCCGGCTCGCTGAAGCTGGACGGCTCCGGTCACGAGCGCACCGAGAACCTGAGCCTGCCCGACGGCCACTACAAGCTGTTCTGGAACTTCGACGGCGAGCACGGCCGGGCGAAGCACAAGGTGTTCTGGGTCGACTGCTCCGACGAGTCCAAGCCGGGCAACCCGGGTGGCACGCCGTCGGGTACGCCCTCCGGGACGCCGTCCGGTTCGACGAGCGCGTCCGCTTCGGGCAGCCCGTCCGCGAAGCCGTCCGGCAGCCCGTCCGCCAAGCCGTCGGGTTCGGCGTCCTCCCCCGCTCCGTCCGGATCGGTGGCCGCCGCCGGCGGCTCCACCGGCGGGGACCTGGCGAACACCGGCTCGGACGCCCCGATTGGCCTGATCGCCACGATGGCGGGTGCGCTGATCGCCGCGGGCGCCGTCCTGGTGGTCCGCCGCCGCAAGGCCGGCGCCACGGGCTGAACCCCGTAGGCACCCGGTAGGCACCCCGTAGGCACCCGGCACGAGAGAAGGGGTCCCCCGCCGCCACGACGGCGCGGGGGACCCCTTCTCGTGCGTACGGGGAGACTCAGCCGGTGTTGCGCAGGCCCGCGGCGACGCCGTTGACCGTGAGCAGCAGGGCGCGGGCCAGCAGCGGGTCCGCGGCCTCACCGCGGGCGGCGGCGGCGCGCTGGCGGGCCAGCAGGGAGACCTGGAGGTAGGAGATGGGGTCCAGGTAGGCGTCGCGGACGGCGAAGGTCTGCTGGAGCACCGGGTGGGAGTCGAGGAGCTTGCGGCCGCCGGTGATGCGCAGGACCTCGCGCACGGTGAGCTCGTGCTCGGCCTCGATGCGGGCGAAGACGTGCTGGAGGTGGTCCGGGACGAGGGTGTCGACGTAGTGGCGGGCGATCCGCAGGTCGGTCTTGGCCAGCGTCATCTCGACGTTGGACAGGAAGTTGCGGAAGAAGTGCCACCGCTCGCCCATCTCGGCGAGGACGGCGTCCTGGCCCGCTTCGCGCAGCGCCTTGAGGCCCGAGCCGACCCCGTACCAGCCGGGGACGATCTGGCGGGACTGGGTCCAGCCGAAGACCCACGGGATGGCGCGCAGGCCGTCGAGTCCGGCGCCGGAGTCGGGGCGCCGCGAGGGGCGCGAGCCGAGGTGGAGGTCGGCGAGCTGGTCGACGGGGGTGGCGGCGAAGAAGTACGCGGGCAGGTCCGGGTCCTCGACGAGTGCCCGGTACGCGGCGTGGGCGGCGTCGGAGACGGTGTCCATGGCCGCGTCCCAGCGGGCGAGGGCCTCGTCGGACTGGCGGGGGGCGGTGTGCAGGGCGGAGGCCTGAAGGGTCGCCGCGACGGTCAGTTCGAGGTTTTCGCGGGCCAGCGAGGGGACGAGGTACTTGTCGGAGATGACCTCGCCCTGTTCGGTGACCTTGATCTCGCCTTCGAGGGTGCCCCAGGGCTGGGCGAGGATCGCGTCGTGGGAGGGGCCGCCGCCGCGGCCGACGGTGCCGCCACGGCCGTGGAAGAGGCGCAGCCGCACGCCGTAGCGGTGGGCGACGTCGCGCAGGCGGCGCTGGGCGCGGTGGATCTCCCACTGGGAGGTGGTGATGCCGCCGAACTTGGAGGAGTCGGAGTAGCCGAGCATGACCTCCTGGACGTCGCCGCGCAGCGAGACCAGGCGCCGGTAGGAGGGGTCGGCGAGCATCTCGTCGAGGATGACGTCGGCGGCGCGGAGCTCGTCGGTGGTCTCCAGGAGCGGGACGATGCCGATCTTGGCCCAGCCGCCGTGCAGGTCGATGAGGCCGGCCTCGCGGGCGAGGACGGCGGCGGCGAAGACGTCGTCGGCGCCCTGGCACATCGAGATGATGTAGGACTCGATGACCTCGGGGCCGAACTTCTCGAAGGCGTCCTTGACGGCGAAGAAGACGCCGAGGGTCTTGTGTCCGGCGGCGTCGAGCGGGGCCGGGGTGGGGGCCAGCGGGCGCCGGGAGCGGAGTTCCTTGGCGAGGAGCTTCTGCCGGTAGTCGCGCGGCATGTCGGCGTAGCGCCAGGACTCTTCGCCGAGCCGGTCGAAGAGCTGCCCGAGCGCGTGGTGGTGGGCGTCCGCGTGCTCGCGTACGTCCATGGTGGCGAGCTGGAGGCCGAAGGCCGCCAGGGTGCGGATGGTGCGGTCCATGCGGCCGTCGGCGAAGAGCGCGCCGCGGTGTTCGCGCAGGGAGGTCTGGATGAGGGTGAGGTCGCTCAGCAGCTCGGCGGTGCCGAGGTAGTCGCGGCCTTCCTCGTGCGGGGTGCCCTTGGCCAGGCGTTCGCGGGTGTTGACGAGCTTCTGCCGGATGCAGGTGGCCTTGAGGCGGTACGGCTCCTCGGCGTTCAGCCGCTTGTAGCGCGGGCTGATCTCGGGGAGGCGTTCGAGGTCGGCCTGGAGCGAGGAGAGGAGTTCCTCGGTGGCTCCGGTGTAGCGGATGGAGTTGGACAGCAGGCCGCGCAGGAAGTCGATGAGCTCCAGGGCGTCGGTGATGCCGTGCTCGTGCTGGAGGATCAGCACGTCCCGGGTGACGTCGGGGGTGACGTTGGGGTTGCCGTCGCGGTCGCCGCCGATCCAGGTGCCGAAGGTGAGCGGGCGGGTGCCGGGGGGCAGCTCGACGCCGACGCGCTGGAGCTCGGCGGCGAGGTC
Organism: Streptomyces sp. NPDC003038; assembly: GCF_040611115.1. Classification (NCBI taxonomy): domain Bacteria; kingdom Bacillati; phylum Actinomycetota; class Actinomycetes; order Kitasatosporales; family Streptomycetaceae; genus Streptomyces; species Streptomyces sp. NPDC003038. The sequence continues at coordinate 78,529 of NZ_JBEXNN010000011.1, read as the reverse complement.
TTCGAGTACGTCTCCGACCGCTCCGGCGTGCAGCTCGTCGAGGTAGTAGATCGCGTTGCGGGCCTCGTCGGCGGGCTCGGGGCGGACCACGCGCAGCTCGTCGGTCTGCCAGACGAGGTCGATGTTCTCGGCGAGGCGCAGGTCGTGGCGGCGGCGGTCGCCGGGGCCGGTGACGGGCTCCTCCAGGAGGGCGGCGATGCGGCGCAGCTTGTTCAGGACGCTGCGGCGGGCGGCCTCGGTGGGGTGTGCGGTGAAGACCGGGCGGACGTTGAGGTTCCTGACCGTCTCGCGCAGGTGCTCGGGGTCGGCGTCCTTGAGCATGTCGGCGGTCCGGGCGAGGAGACCGCCCTCGGCGGCGCGGTGGGCGCGCAGCTCCTTGCCGCGGTGCACCTGTTCGGTGACGTTGGCCAGGTGGAAGTAGGTGGAGAAGGCGCGCACCAGCTTGGCGGCGGTTTCCAGGTCGGTTTCGCCGAGCAGGGCGGCGGCGGCTTCGCCGTCGGTGCGGGTGAGGGCGCGGACACGTTCGACGAGGTCGAGCAGGTCCTGGCCCTCCTGGCGTACGAGGGTCTCGCCGAGGAGGTCGCCGAGTCGGCGGATGTCCGCGCGCAGCTCCGCGTTGGCCATGTCTGCGGGGGAAACGGTGGCCGGGTTGACGGGGGCCTGGGAGGCCTGGTCAGCACTGCTCACAGGTGCGGCTCCTTGCAGTGTTCGAGCGCTACTGGGCTGTGGGCCCCCGGCGGCGCGCGGTGGTTCTTCCCCCGGACTCCTACCCAGCTACCGCTGGGAGGTGTCCCTCGGGGGGACCCCCGCCTGGTGCGCAGCTCGGGCTGCCCGTGCGGACCGCGCTGTCCGACGACACCAGGATAGGTGTCCGATGCCCGTGCCTGGGCAAACGTGTCAGTAGGTGGAACCTGCGCGGTCGGCGCACACCACCCGTCCGGGGCCGTGTCCGGACCGTGTCCGGACCGTGCTCCTCTTGCCGCCGGCTTCACCTTTGCCATACTTACGATGCCGTAGGTTACGGTTCCGTAGGTCCGTGATCGGGCTCCCCCAGCTCCTGCTGGGAGGCTCCCCCCTCGCCGACTCCTCACCCCCAGGGGATTCCCATGACCCTCAGTTCCGACCTGATCGAGGACGCCTCACGCGCGCCCTCCGGTACTCCGTCCGAGCCGTCCGCGACCCGCGGCGGCGAGAGCAAGAGATCCGTCGAGCAGATCGCGCTTCTGCTCTTCATCGTCTTTCCCTTCCTGGCGCTGCTGGCGGCTGTCCCGCTGGCCTGGGGCTGGGGGGTGAGCTGGCTGGACCTCGGCCTGATGGTGTTCATGTACTTCCTGGCCTGCCACGGCATCACCATCGGTTTCCACCGTTACTTCACGCACGGCTCCTTCAAGGCCAAGCGGCCGCTTCGGATCGCTCTGGCCGTCATGGGTTCCATGGCGGTGGAGGGCCCGCTGGTGCGCTGGGTGGCGGACCACCGCAAGCACCACAAGTACTCCGACCACGAGGGTGACCCGCATTCGCCGTGGCGTTTCGGGGAGACGCTGCCCGCGTTGATGAAGGGCCTGTGGTGGGCACACATCGGCTGGCTCTTCGACGAGGAGCAGACCGATCAGCAGAAGTACGCCCCGGACCTGATCAAGGACCCGGCGATCCGCCGCATCTCGCGTGACTTCGTCTACTGGACGATCCTCTCGCTGGCGATCCCGCCGCTCGTCGGTGGCCTGGTGACCATGTCCTGGTGGGGCGCCTTCACGGCGTTCTTCTGGGGTTCCCTGGTGCGGGTGGCGCTGCTGCACCACGTGACGTGGTCGATCAACTCGATCTGCCACGCCGTGGGCAAGCGGCCGTTCAAGTCCCGGGACCGCTCGGGCAACGTGTGGTGGCTGGCGGTGCTGTCCTGCGGCGAGTCCTGGCACAACCTGCACCACGCCGACCCGACCTCCGCCCGGCACGGTGTCCTGCGCGGCCAGGTCGACTCCAGTGCGCGGCTGATCCGCTGGTTCGAGCAGCTGGGCTGGGCGACGGACGTGCGCTGGCCTTCGGAGGCCCGCCTCGACGCCCGGCGCAGGGAAAACGAGCCGAACGCGGCATGATGGGGGGCGTGGCGATCGACGGCGGTAATTCCAGCAGCGACAAGCCCAGGCGCGGTCGCCGGGTCCGGATGACGGGCGCGGAGCGGCGTCAGCAACTGCTGGACATCGGTCGGGCCCTGTTCGCCGAGAAGGGCTTCGAGGGCACGTCGGTGGAGGAGATCGCGGCGAAGGCCGGGGTGTCGAAGCCGGTGGTGTACGAGCACTTCGGCGGCAAGGAAGGCCTGTACGCGGTCGTCGTGGACCGGGAGATGCGCCAGTTGCTGGACGGGGTGACGGGCGCGCTGACGGCCGGGCACCCGCGGGAGCTGCTGGAGCAGGCGGCCTTCGCCCTGCTGGACTACATCGAGTCCTACACGGACGGTTTCCGCATCCTGGTGCGGGATTCCCCCGTGGCCCAGTCGACGGGCACCTTCGCCTCGCTGATCAGCGATATCGCCACGCAGGTCGAGGACATCCTGGGCCTGGAGTTCAAGGCCCGCGGCTTCGACCCGAAGCTGGCCCCGCTGTACGCGCAGGCGCTGGTCGGCATGGTGGCGCTGACGGGGCAGTGGTGGCTGGACGTGCGCCGCCCCAAGAAGGCGGAGGTCGCCGCGCACCTGGTGAACCTGGCCTGGCACGGGCTGGACGGGCTGGAGGCGAAGCCGCGCCTGGTGGGCCACCGTAAGAGCTGAGGCCGCGTACGCGCCTTCGCGTACGCGGCCGGAGTGCGACGGCGCCCCGTCACCGGGATCCGGTGGCGGGGCGCCGTCGTGTCCGGATCACATGACGGGTCGCGGGCGGTGTGCTTCCAGGGGTTCGAGCCGGTTGCCGGGCGGGACGCGCTCGACGGCGGTCGGCATGGTCAGGCCTCCTTGCGTGCCACGGCGAAGATGCGGCGGAAGGGGAAGGCGGTGCCCCGCGGCCCGGGCGGGTAGACCGCGCGCAGTCGGTCGCGGTATTCGGCGATGAAGGCGTCGACGGCGTCCTTGTCGTCGCCGAGGGTGGTGAGGATGGGCCGCAGGGCGGTTCCCTTGACCCATTCCAGCACCGGGTCGGGGCCTTGGAGCAACTGGTGGTAGGTCGTCTCCCACACGTCCGCGGCGCAGCCGAGTTCGGTGAACCGGGCGAGGTATTCGGCGGGTTCGAGCAGATGGATGTAGCGGGCTCCCTGCCCGGCGAGGCGGGACCGCCAACGCGGCGTGTCGCAGAGCTCGGCGATCAGGGCGTGGCTGGGGGCGTTGAAATTGCCGGGAATCTGGAAGGCGAAGGTGCCGCCGGGGCGCAGGCTGTTCGTCCAGGCGGCGAAGGAGCCCGGGTGGCTGGGCACCCACTGGAGGGCGGCGTTGGAGACGATCAGGTCGTAGGGCTCCTCGGGGAGCCAGCCGGCGAGGTCCGCCTGGCGGAATTCGAGGCTGCCGCCGCCGCTGGTGGGTCCGGCGTGGTCCGAGGTGGCGCGGTCGAGCATGTCCGGGGAGAGGTCGAAGCCGGTGATCCGGGCTTCGGGCCAGCGTTCGGCCAGGAGCGCGGTGACATTGCCGGGGCCGCAGCCGAGGTCGGCGATGCGGGCGGGGCTGGTGGGGAGTTCGGGTATGCGGGTCAGAAGGTCCAGGAAGGGCCGCGTGCGGTGGCCGGCGTGCCGGAGGTACTGCTGCGGGTCCCAGACGGGTGCGGAGGGTGCGGTGGCCGTGGGGATTCCGGCCTGCGCGGTATCGGAATACATGTTCGAGCCTCCCTACTGGCGGGGCGGGCGGAAGCGGAAGCTGTTCCGGCCCGTCCATGCCCCAGGTTCGCCGCGTTTATATCTCTATTCCAAGATACTTGAAATCAAGAAACTTGAGCTCAAGAGACTTCATGTCGACAGACCCCTTACAATGATCGGCATGGAGGACGAGGTCGACCGACTGGTCGCGGCATGGCGGCGGGAGCGCCCTGACCTCGACGTGGAACCGCTCGAGGTACTGAGCCGCGTCAGCAGGCTCGCGCGCCACCTCGACCGCGCCCGCAGGCTGGCCTTCTCCGAGCACGGCCTGGAGCCGTGGGAGTTCGACGTCCTGACCTCGCTCCGCCGGGCCGGAGCGCCCTACCAGCTCTCCCCCGGTCAGTTGCTGACCCAGACCCTCGTCACCTCCGGCACCATGACCAACCGCATCGACCGGCTCGCCAAGAAGGGCCTCGTCGAGCGGCTGCCGGACCCCAGCGACCGGCGCGGGGTCCTGGTGCGGCTGACCCCCGAGGGGCGTGACCGAGCCGACCAGGCCCTCGCCGGACTGCTGGCCCAGGAACGGGCGATCCTGGCCCAGCTCTCGCGGAACCAGCGCGGCGATCTGGCCGCACTGCTACGCCAGTTGACCGCTCCGTTCGACAACGTCCCCGGCTAGCTCCGCCGGTCTTACGCCGGCCCGGCGCGCCAGCGCCACCGCCGCCAGCGTGGAGTGCACACCGAGCTTGCCCAGCACGTTCTGCATGTGCGTGCGGACGGTGTGCGGGGACAGGAACAGCCTCGACGCCACGTCCTTGCGGCCCAGCCCCGCCACCATGCAGCACAGCACCTCGTGCTCGCGCGGGGTGAGCGACTCGACCAGCCTTTCACTGTCCGTACGGTGCTTGCGCGCCGCGGTCAACTCCCGGAGCACGCCGGTGAGCAGCGCGGGCGGCAGGTGCGTCTCCTCGCGCAGGACACCTCGGATGACGGCCAGCAGCCGCGACAGCGAGCAGTCCTTCGCCACCCAGCCCGAGGCTCCCGCCTGGAGCGCGAGGGCGGCCCGGCGGGGGTCGTCGCGCCCGGCGAGGACCACCGTACGGACCTCGGGCTGGGACGTCCGCACCCCGGCGACCAGCGCGATGCCGTCCGAGCCGGGCGGTGGGCCCGACCCCGACTCCCGCTGGACGGGCACGGTCCCGGCGACGGTGCCGAGATCGGCGTCGACGAGCAGGACGTCGAAGCGGCGGCCCTCGGCCGCCGCGCGTTCGAGGCAGCGCAGCGCGGCGGGGCCGCTGCCGGCCGCGGACACGTCCACGTCCGGCTCGGCCGCGAGCGCGGCCGCGAGAGATTCGGCGAAGATGCGGTGATCATCGACCACGAGAACCCGGATACGAACCACAAAACCCCCAAGGGTCGGGGAACGGACGGCTGCGGGTACGGCGCCCGGACCGGGTGATCCACAGCTGCCGCGGCCGCCGCCGTGACATCTCTGCACTACCCCGGACCGGACGTCGTACCCGACTTGTCTCGACCCCTGAATCAACACCGGCCCCCACCGGTGTCACGCATCAGCGTAGGCCCGGGGGCGGGTCGCGGTTGGCCGAATAGCAGAAGTTTTCCCAGCGATTTTCCGATGGGGCCGTCCTGAACGGCCTTTATGGTGGCTTGAATTCGACTGCCCCGAAGGTCCGGACGGCGGTGTAGCGCCCGGGGTGTGCCGCGGGCAGTTGCACGGGGTCCATTTCACCCGGCGTGTGCACGCCGGGCGCCCGCGCACGGCGCCCGGCCACGGCGCCCGGCGTTGACGCACACGCCCCCCGCACCAGGGGTCCCCGGGGGCACCTCCCAGCGGTAGCTGGGGGCGGATGGCGGGGAGGTGCGGAGGGCGAGGGGAAAACGGTAGGCCGGGCCTGCCGGACGGTTCAGGCGGTGCGCCCGCGCGCGAAGTTCCACGCGTCCGTGATGATGCCGGTGAGGTCCGAGCGGCTCGGGGTCCAGCCGAGGCGTTCGTGGGCCGTCCGCGCCGAGGCGACCAGGACCGCCGGGTCGCCGGCCCGGCGCGGGGCGACGACCTCGGGGATCTCCCGGCCGGTGACCTTGCGGACGGTCTCGATGACCTCGCGGACCGAGAAGCCGCTGCCGTTGCCCAGGTTGCAGATCAGGTGCTCCCCGGCGGCGGCCACCCGCAGCGCGGCCAGATGCGCCTCCGCCAGGTCGGCGACGTGGATGTAGTCGCGCACGCAGGTGCCGTCCGGCGTCGGGTAGTCCTCGCCGAAGACCGAGATGGACTCCCGCTCGCCGAGGGCGACCTGGAGGACCAGCGGGATCAGGTGGGACTCGGGGTCGTGCCGTTCCCCGAACCGGCCGTACGCGCCCGCCACGTTGAAGTAGCGCAGCGAGACCGCGGCCAGGCCGTGCGCCGCGCACATCCCGGCGATCATGTGGTCCACGGCCAGCTTCGAGGCGCCGTACGGGTTGGTCGGCGCCGTCACCGAGGCTTCGGTCAGAAGCCCTTCGGTGGGTTCGCCGTAGGTGGCGGCGGTGGAGGAGAACACCAGGGTGCGCACGTCCGCCTCACGCATCGCGCTCAGCAGGGCGAGGGTGCCGCCGACGTTGTTGTCCCAGTACTTGCCCGGGTTCGCGACGGACTCGCCGACCTGTGAGGAGGCCGCGAAGTGCAGCACCCCGTCGAAGGAGGGGTCCAGGTGTTCGGCGGCGTCCTGGATCCGGCCCTCGATGAAGGCGGCGCCCGCCGGGACGCCGGCGCGGAAGCCCGTGCTGAGGTCGTCGAGGACGGTGACCTCGTGGCCGGCCTCCAGGAGGTGGGCGGCGACCACGCCGCCGACGTATCCGGCACCACCGGTGACCATGTACTTACGAATCGGCGTTCTACTCACTCGCCTACTGCCTCTCGCGGGGAACCGCACGCAGGATGCCTGCACACGCTGCTCACTGGCATACCCGATTCCGCGCCCGCGGGGAAATCCGGGTCCCGTTCAGCCCCCGGCGGCGGGCGCCGGCACCGGCGTCGCGCGGTCCAGCAGGCCGGTACGGGCGGCCAGCGCGGCCGCCTCCAGCCGGGAGCCGACGCCCAGCTTCATCAGGACCCGCTGCACGTGCGTACGGGCCGTGCTCGGCGCGATCGCCATGCCCGCGGCGATGAGCCGGGTGTCCTCGCCCTCGGCGACCCGGACCAGTACCTCCACCTCGCGCGGGGTGAGCAGGCGCAGCAGCCGGCTGCCTTCGTCGTCGGGCTGGACCGCGGGGTTGAGGAGCTCGGCGAAGGCCCCCTGCAACAGCTGCGGGGAGATCGCCACTTCGCCTGCCCTCGCCTTGGCCAGGGCCCGCTCGACGCCTTCGACCCGCTCGTCCTGGCGTACGTACCCCGAGGCGCCGGCGGCGAAGGCGGCGGCGATCCCGCGCGGGCTGGGCACCGGGCCGAGGACGACGACGGCGATCTGCGGCCGCTCCCGCTTGATCCGGACCACGGGTTCGAAGACCCCGGGCTCGGCGGGGGCCGAGGTGCCCAGCAGGCAGACCTCGGGGGCGCGGCTGATGACCAGTTCGGCGGCTCCCGCGGCCGGGGCGGCCGCGGCGAGCACCCGGTGACCGCGCAGTTTCAGGGCCGAGGCGAGCGCCTCGGCCAGCAGCCGGTGCTCGTCGACCACGACGACCCGTACGCCCATGAAGGCAGCCACCCCCGTTCCTTCTGACCCGGCAAGCTACACGCTTGTTCGACGGTGCGCGGCGGATACCGCGCAGAAGCCCCCGGAAGGAAGGACCTTCCGGGGGCTCGCGACGGGCATGGTGAGGCGTCAGCTCGTGGTGAACGAGACGAAGAGGTACTCGGGGTCGTCACCCACCGAGGACGTCTTGCGGGCGTACACGCGGGAGATGAAGAGCTTGCCGTTGTGGTAGCGGTACTCGGCGCCGGTGGGCGTGGTGCGCGTCTCCGCGCGTTGGCTGGTCTTGTCCCCCGGGTTCTCCATGAGGAGGGTCTCCTTCATGGTCGTGCCGTCGATGCTGACGATCTGGCCGCCCTTGTCGTACGGGGGGTTCTTGTAGGCGATGATGTTCGACCCGTCCATGCGCAGCGGGAAGATGGTGTACCGCTCGCCCGCGGGGGCGCTCTCGTTGGTCTGCTTGCCGGTCTCCAGGTCGAAGGAGAGCAGCTCGTTGGTGCGGGCTCCGCTGCTGTCCTTGCCCTGGTGCTCGTAGGACGGCAGGTAGACCTTGCCGTTGCCGACCACCATGAACACGCACTTCTCGACGTCGTTGGCGGGGCAGTCGGGGCCGAAGTTGCCCGAGGAGAGCGAGATGCGCGACTTGAGCTGGCCGGCGTCGTCGATGACGAACAGGTCGCTGACGTTGGTGGCGTTCTTGGCGGTCCTGCCGACGTTGGCCGCGACGACCAGGGGCTTGGTGGAGATGATGCCGGCGTACTCGATGCCCGGGGAGAGCTTGTACGAGGCCTTGGGCGCGCCGGTGGCCGGGTCGAGGGACTGCGCGTGCAGGGTCTGGTTGGGGCTGCGGCCGCACCTGCGGATGACGGCGAGGGCCTCGCCGCCGGCATAGCCGACGTCGTAGCAGCCTTCGCCGTCGACCTTGGGCTGCCACAGGGACTTGCCGTCGGTCAGGTTCCAGGCGGCGCCGCCGGAGAGGCCGCCCGCGGCTACGGTCTGGCCGCTGACGGTGACCTCGGCGAAGGTCACGTTCTTGTCGCCGCCGGTGGCGGACTTGGCGGCAGCGGACCAGAGGAGCTTGCCGGTCTCCAGGTCGATGACGCCGACGTGGGTGCAGGGCTGGTACTTCTTCTCCGGGGTCGGCAGGGCTTCCTGGAAGAGGATGGCCGACTTGTTCTCGCTGACGTGCTTGGTCGCGCCGCAGATCTGGGCGGGGAGCGGGATCTCCCACTTCTTGCCGCCGTCGACGAGGTTGTAGCCGACGACCTTGGCCACATCGGACTTGATGTAGGTGGAGTCGGTGATCCAGGAGCCCTCGACGATCACCTGCTCCTCGGGCTGCGGCAGGGGGACGTTGACCAGCGTCTTCGACTTGGTCTTGGCCGGCACCTTCTCGGTACCGCCCGCGCCGGCCTGGCCTTTGTCGCCGCCCGGGTTGGTGGCGGGGCCGCCGTCCGCGGTGTTCTGGGTGCCGCCGCCGCTGTCGCCCGAGACGTACCAGAAGCCGCTCCCGATGATGAGGACGATGGCCAGCAGGGCCGCGCCGACGATCATCAGCTGGGTGCGCTTGTCGTTGTTGCCGCCGCCCGGGGCCGCCGGGGCCTGGGGTGCGTACATGGGCGCGGTGGGCGGGCCGAACGGCGGCGGGCCGGCGGCCTGCTGCGGGTATCCGTAACCGCCCGGGGGCTGCTGCGGGGGCGCCGGAGGTACGGACGGCGGCTGCGGCGGCTGGTCGGGCGGCGGGGGCGCGCCGAAGCCGCCGGAAGGCTGCCGGCCCGGGGGCGGCGGCGGGGCTCCGAAGCCGCCGGAGGGCGGCTGGCTGGGGGGCGGCGGGGTACTCATCGGTTGCTGTGCCTCTCGGTGGGCGGCTCGGTGGACTCGTTCACTTGCCGAAGACCATCAGGAGCTTCTCGTCCTTGCCCTTGGCGAGCAGGCGGGAAGCGGAGATGAAGAACCGGCCGTCCACGTAGTCGGCCTTCGGGGAGTGGAAGGAGCTCTCGACCGGAGCGGCGGGGCCCGACGGGTGTCGCAGGACCGCGGTCGGAGTGCCTCCGGCGGCCGGGATCGTGAGGATCTCGCCGCCCTTGTCGTACTCCGCCTCGCGGTAGGCGACCAGCTGGCCGTTGGCGGCCTTGAGCGGGGTGAGGGTGCGCTTGTCCCCGGCCGGGGTGCGCCACTTGACCTTGCCGGTGGCCAGGTCGAAGGCGACGATCTCGTTGCCGGTGCCCGCCGACGGGGAGGTGGGCAGGTAGAGGATGCCGGCGTCGACGGCGGCGTCGGCGCAGCCCTGCAGGGAGCGGTTGCCCAGACCGCAGCCGCTCGCGAAGCTGCCTTCGCCGGAGACGGTGGTGCGCAGCTTCCCGTCGGGTCCGAGGACCACGATGGAGCGCTCCTTCTTCGTCTGGTCGCCGATGTCGAGGACGATCGGGTCGACCGAGTAGATCTGGGTGACCTTCCAGCCCTTGGGGAGCGGGTAGGACCAGGTCTTCTTGCCGGTGACCGGGTCGGCGTCCTGGATCTCCTGGGTGGAGTCGGCGTCGTGGCAGGTGGCGATGGCGATCATCTTGCCCTGGCCCGCGGCGTACGAGGACGGCTTGCAGCCCTCGGGGACGGCGCCGGTGAAGAGCTTGTCGCCGGTGCTGACCTTGAAGGCGCTGCTGGAGATGAAGCGGTTGATGGCGACGGTGTCCCCGGTGATGGTGGGGTTGGCCTCGCTCATGAGGTCGAAGGCCCCCTCCTTGGGGATCTCCTTCGTCCAGCCCTCCTTGCCCGCCTTGAGGTCGACCATCTTCATCTGGCTGCAGGTGGCGGTCTCCGACTCACCCTCCTTGAAGGTGATCACGGTTTTGCCGTCCTCGGTGGTCTGGTCGGTCACCCCGCAGATCTCGGTGGGGAAGTCGATCTTCCACTTCTCCTTGCCGTCGGCCACCGCGTAGCCGATGACGGACTTCCAGACGGTCTTGACGACCGTGTCGCCGACCACCCACTGGCCCTTGGTCTCGACACCGGCGCCAGGACCGTCGATCTTGCTGGTCTTGAGCCAGAGGACCTTGTCCTCACCCTGCTTGCGGCCGGAGTTGAGGTCGGCTTCCTCGCCGCCGTCGCCGCTGCCGTCGCCCTTGTCGACGGAAGGGGAGCCCGAGGGCTTGCCGTCGGCGGGCGTGGAGCCCTGTGCGACGGGCTGCTTCGGGTCCTCGTCGTCACCCTTGAAGAAGCCGACGTAGGCGACGGTGCCGAGGACGAGAACGGCGGCGACCGAGGCCGCGATCAGCACGGTCAGCTTCTTCTTGGGGTTCGTGCCGGGGGCGGCCGGCGGCATCCCGGGCGGGCCGGGAGGCGGCGGCGGGTAGCCGTAGCCGGGCTGCTGCTGGGGCTGCGGGGGCTGCTGGCCGTACGGGGTCTGCTGGGCGTACGGGTTGGCGCCCTGCGGCGGGTAACCGTAACCGGGTTGCGGTGGGCCGGGCAGGTGGCCGTAACCGGAAGGTGTCGGCGGCTGGTTCGGCGGCTGGGGCGGCTCGGTCATCAGCGACACTTTCGGCTTCAGGGGGCGTGGAGGATGACCTTTCTATCACTGCCGGCCGACACGCACCGGGCCGGTCCACCCCCTGTTCCCAGAGGAGGACCGGCCCGTGATGCCGCCGTTATCCGGCCAGTTGACCCGCGGGGCGCCGGATTCCTACGCGTCCTCGGCCAGCTCCAGCCAGCGCATCTCCAAGTCGTCGCGCTCGGTCAGGAGTTCCCGCAGCTCGGTGTCGAGCTTGGCCACCTTGTCGTAGTCGGTGGAGTTCGCGGCGATCTGCGCGTGCAGGTTGCTCTCGCGGTCGGAGAGCTTGTTCAGCTGCCGCTCGATCTTCTGGAGCTCCTTCTTCGCGGCACGGTCGTCCTTGGACGACACGGCTCCGGGCGCACCCGACTTCGCCGCGGCGGCCGGAGCGGCGGCCGGGACGGCCGCCTCGATCATCCGCTGCCGGCGCTCCAGGTACTCGTCCAGGCCGCGCGGCAGCATCCGCAGGCTCGCGTCGCCGAGCAGCGCCATCACCGTGTCGGTGGTGCGCTCGATGAAGAACCGGTCGTGCGAGATCACGATCAACGAGCCCGGCCAGCCGTCGAGGAGGTCCTCCAGCTGCGTCAGGGTCTCGATGTCGAGGTCGTTGGTGGGCTCGTCGAGGAAGAGGACGTTGGGCTCGTCCATCAGCAGCCGCAGGATCTGCAGCCGGCGGCGCTCGCCACCGGAGAGGTCGCCGACCGGCGTCCACTGCTTCTCCTTGGTGAAGCCGAACTGCTCGCACAGCTGGCCCGCCGTCATCTCGCGGCCCTGGCCGAGGTCGACGCGGTCGCGGACCCGCTGGACGGCCTCCAGGACCCGCAGGGACGGGTCGAGTTCGCCGACCTCCTGGGAGAGGTAGGCGAGCTTGACGGTCCTGCCGACGCTGATCTTGCCGGCGGCGGGCTGGGTCTCGCCCTGGGTGCGGGCCGCCGAGGCGAGGGCCCGCAGCAGGGAGGTCTTGCCGGCGCCGTTGACGCCGACGAGGCCGATCCGGTCGCCGGGGCCGAGGTGCCAGGTGAGGTGCTTGAGGAGGGTCTTGGACCCGGCCTGGACGGTGACGTCCTCCAGCTCGAAGACGGTCTTGCCGAGGCGGGCGTTGGCAAAGCGCATGAGCTCCGAGCGGTCGCGCGGCGGCGGCACGTCGGCGATCAGCTCGTTGGCGGCCTCGATGCGGTAGCGCGGCTTGGAGGTCCGGGCGGGGGCGCCGCGGCGCAGCCAGGCCAGCTCCTTGCGCATGAGGTTCTGCCGCTTGGACTCCTCGGTCGCGGCGATCCGCTCGCGCTCGGCGCGGGCGAAGACGTAGTCGCTGTAGCCGCCCTCGTACTCGTGCACGTCACCGCGCTGCACGTCCCACATGCGGGTGCAGACCTGGTCGAGGAACCAGCGGTCGTGGGTGACGCAGACGAGCGCGGAGCGACGCTCCTGGAGGTGCTTGGCCAGCCAGGCGATGCCCTCGACGTCGAGGTGGTTGGTGGGCTCGTCGAGGATCAGGAGGTCCTGGTCGGCGATGAGCAGCTTGGCGAGCGCGATCCGGCGGCGCTCACCGCCGGAGAGCGGGCCGATGACGGTGTCGAGGCCCTGGCCGAAGCCCGGCAGGTCGAGGCCGCCGAAGAGTCCGGTCAGCACGTCGCGGATCTTGGCGTTGCCGGCCCACTCGTGGTCGGCCATGTCCCGGATGATCTCGTGGCGGACGGTGGCCTCGGGGTCGAGGGAGTCGTGCTGGGTGAGGACACCCATGCGCAGGCCGCCCGATTGGGTGACCCGGCCGGTGTCCGGCTCCTCCAGCTTGGCCAGCATCCGGATGAGGGTGGTCTTTCCGTCGCCGTTGCGGCCGACGACGCCGATCCGGTCCCCCTCGGACACGCCGAGGGAGATGCCGTCGAGCAGGGTACGTGTGCCGTACACCTTGCTGACTGCCTCGACATTGACCAGATTGACGGCCATCAGACGCGCTCCAGGGAAGGGATGGGGATCAGCCCCTCAGCCTAACCCTCCGGGCCGGGCCGGATCGCTCCGCCGGGAACCACTCGCCCGCCGTGGCCGGGGAAAAGGGAGGCGCGGGGGTCCGGGTACGGAGCCCCCGGGCGGCGGCGGGGGGAGGGTCAGGACGGCAGGACCGTGGCTCCGGGGGCCGGGGACGACGCCACGCGGGTGGCCCGGCAGGTGCCCGAGGCGTCGAGCGCGGCAGCGACCTCGGCGGCGGATTGCGGGTCGCGGACCAGGAAGGCCGTCGTGGGTCCCGAGCCGGAGACGAGCGCGCCCAGGGCGCCGGCCGCGGTACCCGCCGCGAGGGTGTCCGCCAGGCGCGGGCGCAGCGACAGCGCGGCCGGCTGGAGGTCGTTGGCCAGGGTGGCGGCCAGTGCCCGCGGGTCGCCGGAGGCGAGGGCCGCGAGGAGGGCCGGGGAGGCCTCGGGCTCCGGGATCCGCGTACCGGCGCAGAGGCGGTCGAACTCGCGGAACACCGCCGGGGTGGACAGGCCTCCGTCGGCCACCGCGAACACCCAGTGGAAGGCGCCGGCGTCCACGGCGGTGAGCACCTCACCGCGGCCGGTGCCGAGGGCCGCCCCGCCGACGAGGCTGAACGGGACGTCGCTGCCGAGCACGGCGCACATGTCGAGCAGTTCCGCGCGCGGGGTGTTCAGACCCCACAGGGCGTCGCAGGCCAGCAGGGCCGCCGCGCCGTCCGCGCTGCCGCCCGCCATGCCGCCCGCGACCGGGATGTTCTTCGCGATGTGGAGGTGGACCGCGGGCTCGATGCCGGCCCGGACCGCCAGGATCTCGGCGGCGCGCGCCGCGAGGTTGGTGCGGTCCAGCGGGACGTGCTCCGCGTCCGGGCCCGAGCACGTCACGGTCAGCCCGTCGGCCGGGGTGACGGTCACCTCGTCGAAGAGGGACACGGCCAGGAAGACGTTGGCCAGGTCGTGGAAGCCGTCGGGCCGGGCCGCGCCCACCGCGAGCCGGACGTTGACCTTCGCGGGGACCCGTACGGTCACACCCGTCACACCCGTCACACCCGTCACGCTCGCCATGCCCGTCACGCTCGTCGTACCGGTCGGGTTCACAGCGCGGGCCTCGGCGCCGCCGGCTTGTGCTCGGCGATCGCGGCGAACTCCTCCACCGTGAGCGACTCACCGCGCGCCTGCGGCGAGACGCCCGCGGCGACCAGCGCCGCCTCGGCGCCCGCCGCCGAGCCGGCCCAGCCGGCCAGCGCGGCGCGCAGGGTCTTGCGCCGCTGCGCGAACGCCGCGTCCACGACCGCGAAGACCTCCGCCTTGGAGGCGGTCGTCCGGACCGGCTGCGCGCGCCGCACCAGCGAGACGAGACCGGAGTCGACGTTCGGGGCGGGCCAGAAGACCTTGCGGCCGATGGACCCGGCCCGCTTGACGTCCGCGTACCAGTTGGCCTTGACCGAGGGGACTCCGTACACCTTGTTGCCGGGCTTGGCGGCGAGCCGGTCGGCGACCTCCGCCTGCACCATCACCAGCGTCCGCTCGATGCTCGGGAAGCGGTCCAGCATGGTCAGCAGGACCGGCACGGCCACGTTGTACGGCAGGTTCGCGACGAGCGCGGTCGGCGGCGGACCGGGCAGTTCCGTCACCAGCATCGCGTCGGAGTGGACCAGCGCGAAGCGGTCCTTCCGCTCCGGCATCCGGGCCTCGATGGTCGCGGGCAGCGCCGCCGCCAGGACGTCGTCGATCTCCACGGCGGTCACCCGGTCCGCGGCCTCCAGCAGCGCGAGCGTCAGCGAGCCCAGGCCCGGCCCGACCTCGACGACCACGTCGTCGGGGCGCACCTCGGCAGTGCGCACGATCCGGCGCACCGTGTTGGCGTCGATGACGAAGTTCTGGCCCTTCTGCTTCGTCGGGCGTACGCCGAGGACTGCCGCCAGCTCCCGGATGTCGGCCGGGCCGAGGAGGGCGTCGGGGGTGGCGGAGGAGGGGGTTTCGGGCTGCTGCTCTGCGGTGCTCACCGGTAAAGCGTCTCAGATCGGCTGAGTGATCCCGAGCCGGACCGGGCGTCTGGTTCGAGGAGCGCCTGAACCCGGCGAGGCGCACACGAACCGATCGCTACGCGTAGCCGGGGAACGCATACCCGGGGAACTACGTGAGCCTTCGGCCGCAGTGCGGCCACGGGCTCGCCCCCCGCTGCATGTAGAGCTTCTTCGCCCGGTACGTCTGCTCCGCGGCGGACGCGTCCTGCGGGCGCCCGCTCCCTCCGAGCCCCTGCCAGGTGCGGACGTCGAACTGGTACAGCCCGCCGTACGTCCCCGAGGGGTCGGTGGCCGAGGGCCGCCCGCCGGATTCGCACTGGGCCAGTGCGCCCCAGTTGAGGCCGTCCGCTCCCGCGACGGACGTCGGCAGCGGTTTCGTGCCGACCTTGACGAGCTGGGTGACCGGCTCGCGGACGACCTCCTCGGCGATGCGGCGGGGCTTCTGCCGGACGCCGTTGACGGTGCGCAGGCTGTACGTGACCCTGCGCGCCCCGGGCCGGCCCGCGCGCTCCACGACTTCGGTGCCGGCGAACAGGCCGTCGTCCTCGACCCGCTCGGTCGCGTACGGGATGCGCTCCTCGCGGACCTCGCGGGTGCCGGTGATGCGCAGCACGGTGACGGTCTGGCCGTCGCGCGGGAAGGAGCCGGGCGGCACGGAGGTGGTGTCCTGGCCGCGCAGGCTGATGCCGGCCTGGTCGAGGGCCTCCTGGACGGTGGCGGCGTTGGTGCGGATGGTGCGTTCGCTGCCGTCGGCCATGAAGGTGACGCTGCGCTCGGTGCGGACGCCGAGGGTCAGGCCGGAACGGGGGACGGGGGCGGTGCGGGGGGCGGAGAGGTAGGCGCCCTCGGCCCGGATGCCGAACTGGCGCAGGGCTCCTTCGACGGTGCGGGCGGTGGTCCACACCCGGCGCTGCTGCCCGTCGACGGTGAGGAGCAGGGGGCGGCCGTAGCGGACGACGATCTCCTCGCCGTCGTCGAGGGGCTCGCCTCGGGCGGGGACGACGAGGTCGTGGGGTCCGATGCCGACGCCTTCGGCGACGAGCAGCTCGTCCACCCCGTCGGCGAAGGTGTGGAGGGTTCTGGGCACGCCGTCCACGGTGAGCCGTACCGACTTGTCGGCGGCGACGAACGCGGTCGTGCCCCCGGCGAGGAAGGCGACGACCAGGGCCTGCGGGACGATCCGCCGCCAGGTCCCGGCGGCGGCGGGGGCGGGCAGGGCGCCGCCGGGCGCGGCCCCGGCATGCCGCCGTCTGCCCGGTCCGGGGGACGGCAGCGCGACTTCGGGGTCGTCGGCCGCCGGTACGCCGCCGCGGCGCCGCCCGGGCCCGGCGGGAGCCAGGAGCGTCCCGGGGTCCGCGGGCTCGGCCACCGCCCTGCGACGCCGCCCCGAGCCCGCTGCGGCGGGCGCCGGCCGTACACCCGGCTCGTCGGCCTGCGGTCCCCCACCACGGCGACGGCCCGGTCCGCTCCCGTCCGCCGCGGGCTCTGCTTCGGGCGGGGCGAAGTGGTCCGGCCACCGCGCGCTCAGGGGCCAGGTCTCGGCCGCCGCGCCCCGGCGACGGCCCGAGCCGCCGGCGGGCGGGGCGCCCGCGTCCGGCGGGGCGAAGGGCGGGGCGAAGAGCGCGGGACCGTGGTCCTCGGCCGCCGCGCCCCCGCGATGGCTGCCTGGCGGGTCGGGGAAGGGCGCCGTCTCCGGCGCCCCGGCCCGGCGGCGGCCTGCGGCCGGCCCGGTGTGAGCGGGGACCTCGGTCGGCTGTCCGGCGCCCCGGCGGTGGCCGGAGCCGGGAGCCGCGTCCGGGGCCTTGCGGCGACGCCCCGCCCGCCGGTCCCCGCCGCGCGGGCCCGGGACCCCCGGCTCGTCCCCGGTCGCCGCACCGTCCCCGGGCCCGACCCCGGCGCCGGCCGGCCAGGCGCTCCCGGTGCCGGGCTCGTCCTCGTACGCCCCCGGGACGGGACCGCCACGGCGGTGACTGCCCTGCGTATCGCTCACGACGCTCGCTCCACTGGTCCGGCCCATGCTGGTTCGGGCACGGCACCCTAGCGGAGTCACCGTCACTCACCAAAGTCGGACGACTACGGAACGTGTCGTGGCTGTGGGGTCCTCAGTACGCGAAGGCGCGCGCCGTGTTGGCGGCCAGGGCGGTGGCCATCGCGTCCTCGTCGAGGCCGCGGACCGCGGCCATCGCCCGTACCGTCAGCGGAATGAGGTACGGCGCGTTGGGCCGTCCGCGGTAAGGCGCCGGGGTCAGGAACGGCGCGTCCGTCTCGACCAGCACCAGGTCCAACGGGGCCACGGCGAGGGCCTCCCGCAGCGGGCGGGCGTTCTTGAAGGTGACGGTCCCGGCGAAGGACATGTAGTACCCGGCGGCGGCGCACTCCCGGGCCATCTCGGCGTCCCCGGAGTAGCAGTGGAAGACGGTCCGCTCGGGGGCGCCCTCCTCGCGCAGCACGCGCAGCACGTCCGCGTGGGCCTCGCGGTCGTGGATGACCAGCGCCTTGCCCTGCCGCTTGGCGATCTCGATGTGGGCGCGGAAGGAACGCTCCTGCGCGGCCATTCCCTCCGGCCCGGTGCGGAAGTAGTCGAGCCCGGTCTCGCCGACCGCCTTGACGTGGTCCAGCGCGGCGAGCGCCTCGATCTCGGCCAGCGCGTCGTCCAGCGCGGCGTCACCGCCGCCCGGCCGCCCCCCGTGCCACGACCGGCCTCCCCCGGCTCCGGAGGGGTCCCCCGGGACCCCGTGCACGATCCGGGGGGCTTCGTTCGGGTGAAGGGCGACGGCCGCGTGGACGTTCTCGTACGCGGCGGCGGTCTCGGCGGCCCACCGGGAGCCCTTCACGTCGCAGCCCACCTGGACGACGGTGGTCACGCCCACCGAGGCGGCCTTCGCGAGGCCCTCCTCGACGGTGCCGGACTGCATGTCCAGGTGGGTGTGGGAGTCCGCCACCGCCACCCGGAGGGGGTCGGGCAGCGGGGGCGGCGCGTCCTTGGAGACGGAGTTCGGGGAGGGGGCGGGGCTGGGGCTCATACGGCCGATCTTATGACCGGCGCAGCCACCCGAGCAGGCGGGACAGCGGACCGCCGCGCTCCTGCGCCGCCGTCACGTGGACGGGTCCGGGCGCGTCGTGCGGCACGTCCCCCGGCCCACCCGGCGCACCCGGCGCGCCCGCCGCGAGGCTCTCCGCGTGCCGGCCGCCCCGGGGCCGGTGCTCGCGCTGGTAGCCCGCACCGGTGGCGGGCACGGGTCCCGCGATCCCGGGGGCGATCCCCGGGTGGTGGTAGAGCTCGTCGAGCATGCCCAGTACCGAGGAGACCTGCCCCGCCCGCATGATCCGTAGGACGTGTCCGCCGCAGTTCAGGCAGGTCGGGTTCGACAGCGGGGAGCGCACCCGCTCGCCCTTCACCTTGTACATGATGAAGGGCTCGCCCTTGCCGTCGACGTGGTGCTCTATCTCGTACGCCTGCTCCCAGCCGTAACCGCACCTCATGCAGGCGAAGGAGTAGGCCTCGTGCACGGTGTGCACGTCGGACAGGGGAGCAGCGGGCACAGGTACCGAGGTGTCTGCGATCTCACTCATGCGAGCTCCTTTTGTTCCACTGGTGCCATGCCAGTGGACGCCTCTTCGGGCGGGAGCGCATCAGGCCCTGTCTCCTTTTGGACGGTCTTTGGGCCAATCATGCCCAAAGCGCCCGGTGCGCGGTCTGAGCTTTGCCTTTCAGGTTAGCTCTTTACCGACTTACGGCACCTTTTGTGCCGCATTCTTTGCCGCGACGACGGCGTCGAAGACCTCGCGCTTGGGTACGCCGGCCTCGGCCGCGACCGCCGCGATGGCCTCCTTGCGCCGCTCCCCCGCCTCCTCGCGCACCTTCACCCTGCGCACCAGCTCCTCGGCGTCCACATCGCCGGGACCGGCCGCCGGGGCGCCCTCCACGACGACGGTGATCTCCCCGCGCACGCCTTCGGCGGCCCACGCGGCCAGCTCGCCGAGCCCGCCGCGCTTGATCTCCTCGTACGTCTTCGTCAGCTCGCGGCACACCGCGGCCCGCCGCTCGGCGCCGAAGACCTGGGCCATCGCGGCCAGGGTGTCGTCGAGCCGGTGCGGGGCCTCGAAGTAGACCAGCGTGCGCCGCTCGCCCTCGACCTCGCGGAGCCGGCCGAGGCGCTCGCCCGCCTTGCGCGGCAGGAAGCCCTCGAAGCAGAACCGGTCCACCGGCAGCCCGGACAGCGCGAGCGCGGTGAGCACCGCGGACGGTCCGGGCACGGCCGTGACCTTGATGTCCTTCTCCACGGCGGCGGCGACCAGGCGGTAGCCGGGGTCGGAGACCGAGGGCATGCCCGCGTCCGTCACCAGCAGCACGCGCGCGCCGCCGACGAGGGCCTCGACCAGCTCCGGGGTGCGCGCCGACTCGTTGCCCTCGAAGTACGACAGGACCCGCCCGGTGGTGTGCACGCCGAGCCCCTGGGTCAGCCGGCGCAGCCGCCGGGTGTCCTCGGCGGCCACCACGTCGGCCCGCTCCAGTTCGGCGGCGAGCCGGGGCGGGGCGTCCGCGAGATCACCGATGGGGGTGCCGGCGAGGACGAGCACGCCGGCTCCCTCGGCGGGCTGGTGGACGGGTGCGGTACCGCGGGACTGGTCAGTTGTCACCGGCCCATCCTCTCAGCCCCGGAGCCCGACGCACCCGGCTACCGGGGCGCGCACAGCGGCGTTCCTTACGATGACCCGGTGACCAAGACCGCGACGCCGCCGCCCAGCCCCGCGGGGGCCCCGCCCGCCCCGTCCGCGGGACGCGCACCAGAGCCGCCCACCTGGCTGCGCCGCCTGCGCGGCTTCGGCTACGCGCCGCCCGCCTCCGCGTCGGCGCGCGGCGACGTCCGCACCCGCCTGGTGCCCCCGTACGCCCGCCCGTCCGAGCAGCTGTGGACGGCGCTCGGCGTGCCCGCCGCGGCGGTGGACACCTGGCGGCGCGTCCTGGCGTGGGCGGGCCCGCTGCTGGTCGCGCTGGTCGCCGGGGTGCTGCGCTTCGTGCACCTGGGCAGCCCGAAGGCGGTGATATTCGACGAGACGTACTACGCCAAGGACGCCTGGGCCACGATCCGGCAGGGCTACGAGGCGAGCTGGCCCAAGGACATCGACAAGTCGATTCTCGCCAACCCCGACGGGATCTCCCTCCCCGTGGACCCGGGCTACGTCGTGCACCCGCCCGTCGGCAAGTGGGTGATCGGACTCGGCGAGTGGATGTTCGGCTTCACACCCTTCGGCTGGCGGTTCATGACTGCCGTGCTCGGCACCCTCTCGGTGCTGATGCTGTGCCGGATCGGCCGCCGCCTGCTGCGCTCCACCTTCCTCGGCTGCCTGGCGGGCGCCCTGCTGGCGGTGGACGGCCTGCACCTCGTGATGAGCCGCACGGCGCTGCTCGACCTGGTGCTGATGTTCTTCGTGCTCGCCGCCTTCGGGGCGCTGCTCATCGACCGGGACAGAGCCCGGGCCCGGCTCGCGGCCGCGCTCCCGGTGGACGCGGAGGGCCGGACCCGGCCCGACCCGGGGATCGCGGAGACGCTGCGGCTGGGATGGCGCCCGTACCGGATCCTGGCCGGCGTCTGCCTCGGCCTGGCCGCCGGCACGAAGTGGAACGGCTTCGTCGTGCTGGCCTTCTTCGGCGTCCTGACCGTGCTGTGGGACGCCGCCGCGCGCCGTACCGCGGGCGCGGGGGCCCCGTACGCCTCGATGCTGCGCCGCGACGCGCTGCCCGCCTTCGTGTCCACGGTCCCGGTCGCGGTCGCGACGTACGTGGCCTCCTGGACGGGCTGGATCCTGAGCCCCGACAACGGCAAGGGCGGCTACCTGCGCGACTGGGCCGCCAAGCACGACCAGGGCAGCGCGCTGTCCTTCCTGCCGGAGTGGCTGCGCAGCCTGTGGCACTACGAGACCGAGGTCTACAAGTTCCACGTCGGCCTGACCTCGGGGCACACCTACGAGTCGAACCCGTGGAGCTGGCTGGTCCTGGGCCGCCCCGTCTCCTACTTCTACGAGTCCCCCGAACCGGGCACCGAGGGCTGCCCCGCGACCGAAGCGGGCAAGTGCGCCCGCGAGGTCCTGGCCCTGGGCACCCCGCTGCTGTGGTGGGCGGGCTGCTTCGCGCTGCTGTACGTGCTGTGGCGGTGGGTCTTGCGCCGCGACTGGCGGGCGGGTGCGATCGCGTGCGCGCTGGCCGCGGGCCTGCTGCCCTGGTTCAACTACCAGGAGCGGACCATCTTCTACTTCTACGCGGTGGTCTTCGTCCCGTACCTGTGCCTGGCGGTGGCGATGATGATCGGCGCACTGCTGGGCCCGGCCGGCTCGACCGAGCGGCGGCGCGCCCTGGGCGCGATCGGGGCGGGGGTCCTGGTCCTGCTGATCGTGTGGAACTTCATCTACTTCTGGCCGGTCTACACCGCCCAGACCATCCCGATGGACTCCTGGCGGGCCCGGATGTGGCTGGACACGTGGGTGTGAAAGGCCGGAGTGCCGGATGTTCCGGTCCGGTAACAACGATGGAGGGTGGTGTGAGCACGACGTAAGGTCTGCACCAAGGGTTCTTTGAACATGTTCAGAGAACCGTGGCTCCTGGGGAGGGGACGCAAGTGAACGGGGCAGCCAAGGGCGCGGTCGTCGGCGGGGTGTTCCTCGCGATGCTCGGCGGGACGGCGTACGGGGTGTACGCGCTGGTCGGGGACAGCGGCGGGGACGGCGAGAGCAGCGGGGGAAAGACCGGCGAGACCTCCGTCCGGTCGGAGAAGGGCAGCGGGCCCGTCACCGAGAAGGAGGCCGCCGCGACCGCCAAGGCCTTCCTGGCGGCATGGGCCGCCGGCGACGAGCTGACGGCCGCCGAGCTGACGAACAACACGCAGGCGGCCAGGACGGCTGTGGCCGACTACGGGGCCAAGGCCCACGTGTCCAAGGCCGTGATCACCCCCGGCGCGGCGAACGGCACCACCGTGCCCTTCACCGTCGCCGCCGAGATCACGTACGAGGGTGCCACCAAGCCCCTCGCCTACGCGTCCCAGCTGACCGTGGCGCGCGGGCTGACCAGTGGAAAGCCGCTGGTCGACTGGCAGGCCTCGGTGATCCACCCGGAGCTCCAGCGGGACGAGAAGCTTCGCGCGGGCGCCCCGCCGAGCCCGCCGGTCACGGCGGTCGACCGCAACGGCAAGGAGCTGACGGCCGACAAGTACCCGTCCCTGCGCCCGGTGCTGGACTCCCTGCGCAAGACGTACGGGGAGAAGGCGGGCGGCACGTCCGGCGCCGAGGTGTGGATCGAACCGGCCACCCCGGAAGCGCCCCGGCGGACGCTGATGACGCTGGTGGAGGGCAAGCCGGGCCGGATCGAGACCGTGCTCGACGCCGATGTGCAGGCCGCGGCGGAGAAGGCGGTGGAGAAGTACGCCGAGGCGTCGGTCGTCGCCGTGAAGCCCAGCACCGGCGACATCCTGGCCGTGGCCAACCACCGCAAGGACGGCTTCAACGCGGCCATGGAGGGCATGCGCGCCCCCGGCTCGACGATGAAGATCGTGACGGCCGCCATGCTGCTGGACAAGGGTCTGGTGGCGGCGGACAAGGTCGCGGCGTGCCCCCCGACCGCCACCTGGGAGGGGAAGCCCTTCCGCAACCTGAAGAACTTCAGTCTGGACGGGCAGACCTTCGCGACGAGCTTCGCCAAGTCCTGCAACACCGCCTTCATCAGCCTGATCGACGACGTGGACGACAACGGCGCACTGCCCCGCGAGGCCAAGGAGGTCTTCGGGATCGGGCTGGAGTGGAAGGCGGGCGTCCGCTCCTGGGACGGCTCGGTACCGGTGGCCTCGGGGCCGGTGGCGGCCGCCGAGTACATCGGCCAGGGCACCATCCAGATGAACCCGCTGAACATCGCCTCGATCACGGCGACCGCGCGGACCGGTGTGTTCCGGCAGCCGGTGATCGTCAAGGCCTCGCTGGACGGACGGACCCTCGCCTCGGCCCCGCGCTCCATGAAGCCGGGGGTGTCGGCTCAGCTCGTCAGGATGATGAGGCAGACGGCGACCAGCGGCACCGGCAGCACCGCGATGGCCCCGGTCAAGGGCACGGACAAGGGCGCGAAGACCGGCTCGGCGGAGGTCGACGGCGCGGGCAGCCCGGACAGCTGGTTCACGGGCTTCAGCGGGGACGTGGCCGCGGCGGCGATGGTCGAGGGCGGCGGCCACGGCGGTGACACGGCGGGCCCGATCGTCGCATCGGTCCTCAACGCCGGCTGAGCCCCGCGGCCCGGGACGGAGCCAACCTCAAGCCCCGTCGGCAGATCTCAGCCCCGCCAGGGGGCACCTACGAGGGGTCCCCCTGGACGGAGTCTGGGGGAGGTAGCCGGGGGAGTTCGAGGCGCGGGGGCTCGGGGGCAGAGCCCCCGCGACGGCGCCGCACCTGTGGGCCGACGGGGGGGCGGGCGGGCGGACGTACGGGATCCGCCTAGCCCAGCGCAGCGCGCACGGCTCGGACCAGTGCCTGCGCACGCGGGTCGGCGGTTACCGACTTGGCCAGGGCGTTGGTGACGTAGCCGAAGCCGATGCCCGCCTCCGGGTCCGCGAAGGCCAGTGAGCCGCCGCGGCCGGGGTGGCCGAAGGAGGCCGGGGACAGCAGCGGGGACGCCGGGCCGTGCAGCATGTAGCCCGGGCCGAAGCGGGTGTTCACGACCAGGACGTGGTCGGGTCCCGCGGAAAGCTCCGTCCCGGCCAGGGCGGTGGTCTCCGCGGTGAACAGGCGGCCGCCGTCCTCGGTGTCGTCCAGCAGCGCCGCGTACAGCCCGGCCAGGGCGCGCGCCGTGCCGATGCCCGCCGAGGCCGGGAGTTCGGCCGCGCGGTACTCCGGGGCGTTCTCGTCCGGCAGCGGGTCGATCGCGGCGAAGGCGCGGCGGGTGAGCGAGGACGGGTCCTCGTACGCCTCCGAAACGTTCCTGCGCGGGCGGACCTTCAGCGTGCCCGCGCCCTGCGGCGGCTCCACCGGGGCGACCCGGCCCACCCGGCCCGACGCCGCCTGCGCTTGCGGCAGGCCGATCCAGAAGTCCAGTCCCAGCGGCCCCGTGACCTCCCGGGCCAGCCAGCTGCCCAGCGAGTCCCCGGTCACCCGGAGCACCAGCTCCGACAGGAGCCAGCTGTAGGTCTGCGCGTGGTAGCCGTGTGCCGTGCCCGGCTCCCAGAAGGGGCGCTGCTCGGCGACGGCGCGCGGCCCGGACGTCCCGTCCACGGCCTCGGCCGGAGTCAGGCCCCGGTCCAGCGCCGGCACCCCGGCCCGGTGCGCGAGCAGGTCGCGTACGGTCAGCCGTTCCTTGCCGCCCGCCTTGAACTCCGGCCAGTACGACCCGACCGGAGCGTCCAGGTCCAGCAGCCCCCGCTGGTGCAGCAGCAGCGGCACCGCGGCCGCGACCCCCTTGGTGGCGGACCGCACGACCTGCGCCGTACCGGCCGTCCAGGGCAGGGCGTCCGCCCCGTCCGTCCCGTCCCCGCCCTCAGCGCCGTCCCCGCCGTCCGCGTCCCTCGTGCCCGCCCACAGGTCGACGACCTTGCGTCCGTCCCGGTAGACCGCCACGGCCGCACCCCGGTCCCCGAGCACCTCGAAGTTGCGTACGAAGGCGTCCCGGACCGGCTCAAAGCCCTCCGCAACCGTCCCCTGGACCACCACGTGCGACTCCTCGCGTACGGCCACGGCGCCCCGACGGCGCCGCCCGACAGGATGCAACGCCCACCGGACGGCCCTGCTTCCCGGGGTGCTCTCAGCCGGAGGACCGCGCCAGAGACGGCGTCCGCGGGTCGAAGCCGAACGGCAGCTCCAGGCGGTGGGCCCGCATCAGCTCCTCGTCGCACAGCAGGTCCCGCGTACGGCCGTCCGCCGCGATGACCCCCTCGCTGAGGACCACGGCCCGCGGGCACAGCTCCAGCGCGTACGGCAGGTCGTGCGTCACCATCAGCACCGTCACGTCCAGCGACCGCAGGATGTCCGCCAGCTCCCGGCGCGAGGCGGGGTCCAGATTGGACGAGGGCTCGTCCAGGACCAGGATCTCCGGGCGCATGACCAGTACGGTCGCCACCGCGACCCGGCGGCGCTGGCCGAAGGACAGGTGGTGCGGCGGGCGGTCGGCGAAGGCCGCCATCCCGACCTGCTCCAGCGCTGCCTGGACCCGCGCCTCCAGCTCCGCTCCCCGCAGACCGGCCGCGGCCGGGCCGAAGGCCACGTCCTCCCGCACGGTCGGCATGAACAGCTGGTCGTCGGGGTCCTGGAAGACGATCCCGACCCGGCGCCGGATCTCGGCGAAGTTCCGCTTCTCCACCGGCAGCCCGGCCACGGTCACGGAGCCGACTCCGCCGCCCAGGATGCCGTTGAGGTGCAGCACCAGCGTGGTCTTGCCCGCGCCGTTGGGTCCGAGCAGGGCGACCCGCTCGCCGTGGCCGACGGTCAGGTCCACCCCGAAGAGGGCCTGGTGGCCGTCCGGGTAGGCGTACGCGAGCCCCGACACATCTAGAGAGGGAGCGGAAGGAGAGGAAGGAGCGGAGGAATGCGAAGGAGAAGGCGAAGGAGAGGGAGAGGGAGAGGGAGAGGGAGCAGGGGTCACAGCGTCCAGCCCATCAGACAGACGGCGAGCGCCGTCACCGGGAGTGCGGCCGCGTGCGCCCACTGGGCGCGCGTGGCCGCGACGTCGTCGATCACCGGCATCGAGCCGGTGTAGCCGCGGCTGACCATCGCGAGGTAGACCCGCTCGCCGCGCTCGTAGGAGCGGATGAACAGCGCGCCGGCCGTCTTGGCCAGCACCCCCCAGTGCCGGATGCCACTGGCCTCGAAGCCCCGTGAGCGGCGCGCGATCGACATCCGGCGCAGCTCGTCGGTGATGACGTCGCCGTAGCGGATCATGAAGGTCGCGATCTGTACGAGCATCGGCGGCAGTTTGAGCCGCTGCAGGCCCAGCAGCAGCGCCCGCAGTTCGGTGGTCGAGGCGAGCAGGACGGACGCGGCGACTCCGAGGGTGCCCTTGGCCAGCACGTTCCAGGCACCCCACAGGCCGGAGACGCTGAGCGACATGCCGAGTACGTCCACCCGCTCGCCCTGCGCCACGAAGGGCATGAGCACGGCGAAGGCGACGAACGGGATCTCGATGAGCAGCCGCCGCAGCAGGAAGCCGGCGGGGACGCGGGCCACGGCCGCGACCGCCGCGATGAGGACGGCGTACAGGCCGAAGGCCCACATCGCCTCGCGCGGTGTGGACACGACGACCACGACGAAGCCGAAGGTCGCGGCGAGTTTGCAGTGCGGCGGCAGGGTGTGGACCGGCGAGTGCCCGTGCCGGTAGAGCCTATGGGCGTGGCCGGCGCCCATGTCAGCCCGCCGGGGAGGCTGCGGACGGCGTCGAGGCGGGGTCGCGGTCCTCGGCGCGGCGGCGGCGTACCGTCCAGAAGATCCCGGTGCCCACGGCGACGGTCGCGCCGACGCCGATGACCCCGGCGAGACCGCCGGACAGGCGGGCGTCGTCGACGTCCTTGACGCTGTAGTCGGCGAGCGGGGAGCCGGCGGCGGCGTGCTCCTCGACCTTCTGGTCGATGCCCTTGTCGGCGGCGACCTTCTCCAGGCCGTCGGGGCTGGCGGAGGCGTAGAAGGAGACGAAACCGGCCAGGACGAGGGCGGTGACCAGTCCGGTCGCCCAGACCTTCCGGGTGGAGCCGGCGGCGGCCGCGGGCGCCGCGGCGGAGGCGGCCGGGACTTCGACGAGCGCGCCGTCGATGCGGAGCTTCAGCGGTGTGGTCAGCCCGCGCGCCCCGTGCACCAGGTCGGGCCGTACGGCGATCACGGCGCCCACGGTGGCGGCGGTGATGGCGGCTTCGCCGATGCCGATGAGCGTGTGCACGCCGACCATGGCGGTGAACACCTTGCCGAGGGGCACGTCGGTGGTCCCCCCGACGGCGTAGACGGCGGTGAAGGCGGCGGCCGCGCCCGGCACCGAGAGCAGGGCTCCGGTGAAGGCCGCGGCGGTGACGGAGCGGCGGGTGGGCGGCAGCACCTTGAGCAGCCCGCGGAAGATCGCGTAGGCGACGACCACGGTGACGACGCCCATGACGCTGATGTTCACGCCGAGGGCGGTCAGCCCGCCGTCGGCGAACAGGATGCCCTGCATCAGCAGCACCACGGACACGCACAGCACGCCGGTGTAGGGGCCGACGAGTATCGCGGCGAGCGCCCCGCCCAGGAGGTGACCGCTGGTCCCGGCGGCGACGGGGAAGTTGAGCATCTGGACGGCGAAGATGAAGGCGGCCACGAGTCCGGCCAGCGGGGCGGTGCGCTCCGTCCCCGAGCCCCCGATCTGGGACGGGCCGGCGAGTTCCCGGCGGGCTCCGCGCAGGCTGACGGCCACCGCGGCGGCGGCCACCACTCCGGCGGCCAGCGAGACGGGTGTGTCGATGAATCCGTCGGGCACATGCATGGAGTGGCTCCGCTTCCTCACAAAGTGTTCAGCCGCTCAAGAATAGTGCCCAGTTGCAAACCGTTGGCAAGAGCGTTCACGTACCAAATAGACCCGCGCGGTTTCGTCGGAATGTGCGAGGCTGGACGGACAAACGGACGCATATGTTCCGATTTCGAGGAGTCGTGTCGATGTCAGCGACCGCCGAGAATCCCCCTGCCACCGCGACAGTCGCCGCCGTCGAGGAGCGCGTCACCGCCCGCGTGATCACCGACGACCCGCTCTACCGGACCATCCCGGTCGCC
This sequence comes from Streptomyces sp. NPDC003038, assembly GCF_040611115.1. Lineage (NCBI taxonomy): Bacteria > Bacillati > Actinomycetota > Actinomycetes > Kitasatosporales > Streptomycetaceae > Streptomyces > Streptomyces sp. NPDC003038. Next base: position 50,784 of record NZ_JBEXNN010000011.1, on the reverse strand, counting down.
CTGCGCTTCGCCCCCGCCGAGCCGCTGGCCGTACGGATCGTCTTCCCCGCCGACCTGTCCCCCGAGGGCACCGACAACGAGTGGGTCCTCCCCCGGGCCCTCCTGGAGGCGGGCCTCGCGGCCCCGACCGGAACCGGGGACGTACGCGTCTGGCCCTGCGGCCGCGTGCAGGCCATCGTCGAGTTCCACTCCCCCGAGGGCGTCGCCGTCGTCCAGTTCGACATCTCGGCGCTGCGCCGCTTCCTGCGCCGTACGAACGCGTCCGCCACCCGGTAGGCGTAAGCGGGCGGAACGGATCCGGCCCCGCGCCCCCTGGTCATCAGGCGGTGCGGGGCCGGTCCGGCATCGTACGGAGCATCCGTACGGGGCACGCGTACGGGGCGGGTCAGATCAGGCGTCGACCGGTCAGGCGACCGGTCAGGCGACCGGTCAGGCGCCGACCAGCTCGCGGTCCTTGTCCGGACCCTCCGGGGAGGCCGCCGCGTCCTTGAGGTGCCGGCGCAGGCTCTCGCCCTCCACGTCCACGTTCGGCAGCAGCCGGTCCAGCCAGCGCGGCAGCCACCAGGCCTTGTGTCCGAGCAGCGCGAGCACCGCCGGGACGATGGCCATCCGGACCACGAAGGCGTCGAAGAAGACGGCGACGGCCAGGCCGAAGCCGATCATCTTGACCATCTGCTCGCTGGCTCCGATGAAGCCGGCGAACACGGCGATCATGATGACGGCGGCGGCGACGACCACCCGCGCGCTGTACTGGAAGCCGGTCACGACGGCCTGGCCCGGACGCTCGCCGTGGACGTACGCCTCCCGCATGCGGGTGACGAGGAAGACCTCGTAGTCCATGGCCAGGCCGAAGACGACACCCACCATGAAGATCGGCATCATCGACATGATCGGGCCGGTCTGCTCCACTCCGAAGAGCGAGGCGAGCCAGCCCCACTGGAACACGGCGACGACCGCGCCGAGAGCGGCGACGACGGACAGCAGGAAGCCGAGCGCGGCCTTGAGCGGGACCAGGATCGAGCGGAACACCAGCATCAGCAGCAGGAAGGCGAGGCCGACCACGAGCGCCAGGTAGGGCAGCAGCGCGTCGTTCATCTTCTGCGAGAAGTCGATGTTCATCGCGGTGGCGCCGGTGACGAGGACGTCCTCCCCGCTGACCTCGCGGATCTTGTGGACCAGGTCCTCGGTCTGGGCGGAGGACGGGCGGTCCTTCGGGACGACCGTGATGATCCCGGCGTCGCCGGCCTCGTTGAGGTGCGGCGGCATGACCGCCGCCCAGCCCTCGAGTCCCTTGATCTGGTCGACCGTGCGGTCGGCGAGGGCCTTGTCGCCGTCGACGACCACCATCAGGGGGCCGTTGAAGCCCGGGCCGAAGCCCTCGGACAGCAGGTCGTACGCCTTGCGCTGGGTCGTGGAGACCGGCTGGGCCCCGTCGTCCGGCAGGCCCATCTCCAGCTTGCCCGCCGGGATCGCGATGGCGCCGAGTCCGATCACACCGACCAGCAGCACCATCACCGGGCGGCGCAGCACGAAGCGGGCCCAGCGGGTGCCGCCGTTGGGCTTGGCCGCCTCGTCCGCGCCGTCGGCGGACCCGGCGTCGGCGGACCCGGCGTCGGCGGCCGCGCCCTTGGCCTTCCCCTTGCCGAAGAGCTTGCTCTTCGCACCGGCCGGCAGGACCTTCTTGCCCGCGAAGCCGAGGATGGCCGGGACCAGCGTCAGGGCGACGAGCACCGCGATGACGACCGTTCCGGCGGCCGCGACACCCATCTTGGTCAGCATCGGGATGTTGACGACGGCCAGGCCCACCAGGGCGATGACCACGGTCAGACCGGCGAAGACGACGGCGGAGCCGGCGGTTCCGGCGGCCCGGCCCGCGGCCTCCTCCCGCTCGCGGCCCTCGGCGAGCTCCGCGCGGTAGCGGGAGACGATGAAGAGCGCGTAGTCGATGCCGACCGCGAGGCCGATCATCATCGCGAGGGTGGAGGTGGTGGAACCGAGGTCCAGCACGTTGGCGAGCGCGGTGATGGAGGAGACGCCGATGCCGACGCCGATCAGCGCGGTCAGCAGCGGCAGCCCGGCCGCGATCAGCGAGCCGAAGGTGATCACGAGGACGATCGCGGCGACCAGGATGCCGATGATCTCGCCGGAGCCGGTCTGGGGCGCCGTCATCAGGGCGTCGCCGCCGATCTCGACGGTGAGTCCCTGCTTCTGGGCCGCCGTGCCGGAGTCCTTGAGCGTCTCGCGGGTGGCGTCCTTCAGCTCCATGCCGCTGACGTCGTACTTGACGCTGATGTAGGCGGTGGAGCCGTCCTCGCTCACGGCCCGCATCTGGTACGGGTCGTCGACGGAGGCGATCTGGTCGGCGCCGGGGCCGTCCTTCAGACCGGAGATCATCTTCTCGACCTCGGTCTTGGTGCCGGGGTCGGTGACCTTGGCGCCCGCCGGGGCCTTGATGACGATACGGGCGGTGGCGCCGTCGGCGGCCATCCCCGGGAAGCGCTGGTCCAGCAGGTCGAAGGCCTTCTGGGCCTCCGTGCCGGGTATCGAGAAGGAGCCGGAGGTGGGCGCGGACGCCGAGGCCGCGCCGAAGCCGGCGAGGAACAGCAGCGCCACCCAGACGAGGGCGACGAGCCGGCGGCGGCGGAAGGCGCCCCTGCCGAGTCGGTAGAGGAAGGTGGCCACGTCGTGGTTCTCCCGTTCAGGTCGTGGGATGGATCCGGGATGGATCAGGGCATGGAGAGCCGGCCCGACGACGAGAGCGGCGTGTCAGGAGCAGCACAGCGGTGGATGGGGAAGGTGAGCCGGCGGATCAGACGCCGAGGGCGGGGAAGACCACGGCGTCGATGAAGTCACCGAGGAAGGCCCGGTCCACCGGGCGGTCCTCGATCAGCGGCAGCGCGATGAACGCTCCGATGAGCATGTGCGGTACGAAGGGCACGGCCGGGCAGCCGGGGGCGATCTCGCCCCGGTCCACCGCTCGCTGCAGCATCACCTGCAGTCCGGTGATCTCCGGGTCGACCAGCAGGTCCCGTAGCGCCTTGTGGAGCTCCGGACTCTCGTGGACCGCGTGGGCCAGGCCCCTGATCAGCGCGCTGTCCTTGGCCATCTGGGCGTCGTCGGAGTGCTCGACCATGCGCGCGAGGTCCCCGCGCAGGCTGCCCGTGTCGATCTCCCGCAGCGAGACGGGCTGCGTACATCGCAGGGCCTTGGCGACCAGCTCCGGCTTGCTCCCCCACTGGCGGTAGAGGGTGGCCTTGCTGGACTTCGTACGGGCGGCGACCGCGTCCATGGTCAGCGCCTCGTAGCCGACCTCGCGCAGGAGGTCGAGGACCGCCCCGTGCAGTTCGGCTTCGCGCTCGGGGGTGATCCGGCTGCGCCGAGCCGACATCGCCGACATCGCTTCGGGCATTTCCGCGTCTCCCATCCGAACGAAACGGTTGCGTACGTTCACGACGATACCCCCGCCCCAATCGAAACGAAACCGTTCCGTTTCGTTTAGGGAGTGGCATGGATCACCTGTACGAGTTGCCATGCCCCGTCTCCACGGAAAGCATTGGGGGGTGAGTCACGACGTCGCGTACCTCCGCTTCCCGCACCTCCACGACGACCTGCTGTGCTTCGCCACCGAGGACGACCTCTGGGTCGCCCCGCTGGTCCCCGACCGCCGAACACCCGGCCGCGCCTGGCGGATCACCGTCGACCGGACCCGCGTGGGGCACCCGCGCTTCTCCCCCGACGGCCGGCACATCGCCTTCACCACCTGGCGCAGCCTCGACCCCGAGATCCACCTCGCCCCCGTGGACGGCGGTCCGGCCCGCCGGCTCAGCCACTGGGGATCCACCGACACCCGGGTCTGCGGCTGGACCCCGCCCGACGAGCACGGCCACAGCGACATCCTGGCCGTCTCCTCCCACGGCCAGCCCTTCTCCCACTTCGCCTGGGCCTACAGCCTGCCCACCGACGGCAGCCCCGGCGGGCGCCTGCCGTGGGGACCGGTCTCCGACATCCAGGTCCAGGAGGTCGAAGGCGGCGAGCGGCGCACCCTGCTGCTCACCGGCAAGCCCCCGCACGAGCCCGCCGCCTGGAAGCGCTACCGCGGCGGCGCCACCGGCCGGCTGTGGCTGCACGGAAAGCGGCTGCTGGAGGACATCGAGGGCCACCTCGACGCCCCGATGTTCGTAAGCGGCAGGATCGCCTTCCTCTCGGACCACGAGGGCATCGGCAATCTGTACTCCTGCCTGCCGGACGGCACCGGTCTGCGCCGCCACACCGACCACGAGGAGTTCTACGCCCGGCACGCCTCCAGCGACGGCTCCCGGATCGTCTACCAGTGCGCCGGGGACCTCTGGCTCGTCGAGTCGCTCGATCCCGAGGCCGTCCCGCGCAAGCTCCAGGTCCGGCTGGGCGGACAGCGCGCGGGCCGCCGCGTCTACCAGGTGCCGGCCGCCAGCCACGTCGACTCCCTCTCCGTCGACACCACCGGGCGCGCCAGCGCGGTCGTGGTGCGCGGGAGCCTGTACTGGCTGACCCACCGCGACGGGCCCGCCCGGGCCATCGCCGACACTCCGGGCGTGCGCGTACGGCTGCCCGAGATGCTCGGCAGCGGCGGACAGGTCGCCTACGTCACCGACGCGGAGGGCGAGGACGCGATCGAGATCGCGTACCTGCCGCGCGCCTCCGGGGAACGGCAACCGCGCCGGCTGGCCTCGGGCCGGCTGGGGCGCGTACTGGAGCTGCTGTCCGACCCTGACGGGAACCGGCTGGCCGTCGCCTCCAACGACGGGCGGCTGCTGCTGATCACCGTGCCGGACGACGAGGCCGGGGCGGAGGGCCCGGAGGCCTCCGACGCACAGGCCTCGCAGCCCGGCGGGGGCGAGGTCACCGAGCTGGTCCGCTCCATCAACGGTCCCGTCACCGACCTCGCCTTCTCGCCCGACGGATGCTGGCTGACCTGGTCGCACCCGGGCATCGGACGCTCGCTGCGGCAGATCAGGATGGCCCGGATCTCCGGTCCGGGGGCGCCCCTCGTCGTGGACGTGACCAACGGCCGCTTCGAGGACGAGAATCCGGTCTTCACCCGGGACGGGCGCTACCTGGCCTTCCTGTCGTGGCGCGGTTTCGACCCGGTCTACGACGTGCACACCGGCGACCTGTCCTTCCCGCTGGGCTGTCGCCCGTACCTGGTCCCGCTCTCCTCCGCGACCCCCTCGCCGTTCGCGTTCTCGCCCGACGGGCGGCCCGCGGCGGGCGGGCTCGACCCGGTGGAGGGGGATTCGGATTCCGGCGACGGCGCGGTGACCGTGGAGGTCGAGGGGCTGGAGAGCCGCGTCACGCCGTTCCCCGTGGCGGCGTCGAAGTACTCGGCGCTGCACCCCGTGCACGGCGGCGGGCTGGTATGGCTGCGCTGGCCGATCTCCGGTGCGCTCGGCGAGACCTTCGCCAACCCGGCCGACACCAGCGGGAAGCCGACGCTGGAGCACTTCGACATGGCCAAGGCCCGCAAGACCGAACTGGCCTCGGGACTGGACTGGTTCGCGGTCAGCGGCGACGGCACCCGGCTCGTGGTCCACGACGACGGCGATCTGCGGGCGGTCCCGGCGACCGAGTCGGGCGACAGCGACTCGACCGTCTACCTGGACCTGCGGCGCATCCTGCACGAGGTGGACCCCGGGGCCGAGTGGCGCCAGGCCTTCGAGGAGGCCGGACGGCTCATCCGCGCCTACTTCTGGGACCCGAAGATGAGCGGGATCGACTGGGACGCGGTACTGCGCCAGTACCGTCCGCTCGTCGAACGGGTCGCCTCGCCCGACGAGTTCGCCGACCTGCTGCGCGAGGTCCTCGGCGAGCTCGGCACCTCCCACGCCTACGTCTCCCCCGCACGCCGCAATGAAGGCCCCCCGCACTACCAGCGGGCGATCGGACTGCTCGGCGCCAACCTCGTGGCCAGGGACGGAACATGGGTGGTCCGCCGGATCCTGCCCGGCGAGTCCTCCGACTCCAAGGCCCGCTCCCCGCTGGCGGGCACCGGCATCCGGGAGGGTGCGGTCCTCACCCATGTGGACGGGCGGCCGGTGGACCCGGTCGCCGGGCCCTACCCGCTGCTCGCGGCGGCGGGCGGCACGACGGTGGAGCTCACCTTCAAGCCCGCGGAAGGGCAGGGCCGTTCCCGCCGGGTCGCGATCATGCCGCTGATCGACGAGCGGCCGCTGCGCTACCAGGACTGGGTGTCCAAGCGGCGGGCGGTGGTCCGGGAGATCAGCGGCGGCCGGTGCGGCTACCTCCACATCCCCGACATGGGCGGCTCCGGCTGGGCGCAGTTCAACCGCGACCTGCGGATGGAGATGTCCCGGCCCGCGCTGATCGTGGACGTACGCGGCAACGCGGGCGGGCACATCAGCGAGCTGGTGGTGGAGAAGCTGACCCGGTCGATCCTCGGCTGGGACCTGACGCGGGGCGCCGAGCCCGTCTCGTACGCGTCCAACGCGCCCCGCGGTCCGATCGTGGCGCTGGCCGACGAGGCGACGTCCTCGGACGGCGACATGATCACGGCGGCGTTCAAGCTGCTGGGGCTGGGGCCGGTGGTCGGCCAGCGCACCTGGGGCGGCGTGGTCGGCATGACCGGCCGGCACACCCTCGGCGACGGCACGGTGATCACCGTGCCGATGAACGCCGCGTGGTTCCCGGAGTACGGCTGGTCGGTGGAGAACCACGGCGTGGAGCCGGACCTCGCGATGCTGCGCACTCCGCTCGACTGGGCGGAGGGCCGCCACGTCCAGCTGGCCGACGCCGTGCACCTGGCGCTGGAGCTGCTGGAACAGGACCCGGCGCTACAGCCTCCCGGATACACCGACGTGCCGGACCGCAGCCGTCCGAAGCTGCCGCCGAGGGCGTAGCGCTGTGACCGGAAAGGTGCACCGGCCCGCGACGCCCGGCACGGCACCTCGCTGCACTGCGTTCGCTGCGCTCACTGCGTCTCGGCTCCTCTTCGAGGACCTTGGAGGCCGAGCTGTCGGACCGCGCGAGTACGGCCGAGTACGAGCTGCGGCCCTCCGCCTTGCGATGCAGCTCGGCATCCGAAGGATCAGTCAAAGAGCCGAGGCGGAGCGAGCGAAGCGAGTGCAGTGCACCGGACGCCGCGGGCCTACCGGCAAACCTTTCCGGTCACAGCACTAGCCACGCGGGAAGGGGCGCGACCCGTACGGTTCCACGGGTCGCGCCCCTCGGCTGCCGCGCGCTACTTGTCGAGCTGGTCGTCGAAGGTCTCGCGGGCCTTCTCGGCATGAGGCTGCGCCTGCGCGTCCCGCGAGCGTTCCGCGGCCTCGTCCTGGGCGCCCTGCGCCCCTGCCATGGCCTGCTCTGCGAGCCGCTTCGCCTTGTCGTGGAACTGGTCCTTGAGACCCATGCTGTTCCCTCCTGAAGGGTGTGGGGGATTGGCCTGGACCAGCCTGACACGGTCGGACATTCCTCGCATTCCGACTAGGCTCCTCGGACCCGCTCTTGCTCGTCGGCGGCCCCGCCGGCCCCCACAAGTCCCTTGGAGACACCGCCCAGTCGCGGCTCGAAGCGCTTCATCTCCCGCTGCCCGACCACCCCGATGACCCCCGGCAGGTAGCCGCGGACGCCCTGCATGCCGCGCAGCCACCACTGCGCGTACACGTGCGGCGAGCGCCGCTCGATGCCCGCGACGATCCGGTCGACGGCGGGCCCCAGCGGATAGGTGCGGTTCGACGGCCACGGCAGCCGCTGCCGCAGCTCCCGCATGACGTCGTCCCGGTCGGCGCCGCGCACCATGTCGGTGTCGGTCCAGGAGAGGTAGCCGACGCCGACCTTGACGCCCTTGTAGCCGACTTCGGCGTGCAGGCAGTGGGCGAAGGCTTCGACGCCGGACTTGGAGGCGCAGTACGCCGTCATCATCGGCGCGGGGGTGATCGCGGCCAGCGAGGCGATCTGGAGGAAGTAGCCGCGGCTCTCCATCAGGACGGGCAGGAAGGCCCGGGCGGTCACGGCGCCGCCGATGAGGTTGACCTCGATCACCCGGCGCCAGGCCTCGGGGTCGGAGTCGACGAACGGCCCGCCCGCGGCCACGCCCGCGTTGGCGACGACGATGTCCACCTTGCCGAAACGCTGCTTGACCTCCTGCGCGACCCGGGCCATCGCCGCGTGGTCGGTGACGTCGGCGTGCCAGTGGCCGCTGTCGGTGTGCAGCCGCTCGGAGACCTCCTTGAGGGCCTCCGGCTCCAGGCCCACGAGCGCGATCTTCGCGCCCCGGGCGGAGAGCTTGCGGGCGAGCAGCTCGCCGACCCCGCGGGCGGCGCCGGTGACGACGGCGACCTGTCCTTCCAGACTCCTGCGAGCGCTCACGGCGTCTTCTCCTTCTGGTCCTTCTCGGTGGGGACTGCGGGCACGAGATACAGGGCGGCCAGCTCGGCGACGGCGTTGGTGACGGCCTCCGGCGCCTCTATCGGCGTCATGTGGCCCATGCCGGTCAGCTCGGTCAGCCCGACGCAGTTCGGCAGCGCGGCGGCGAGCCGGCGGGCGTGCACGACCGGGGTGAGCCGGTCGTCCTTGCCGCCGATGACGGCGGTGGGCACGGTCAGCCGGGCCACTTCGGCTTCGAGGTCCAGCCCGGCCAGCACCTGGGACCACGCGTGCCGGACCCCGGTGGGACAGGCGTGCACGATACGGGCGCACGCCTCGACCTTGTCGGGCGCCGCTCCGGGGCCCATGGTGGCGTACCGCAGGACCTTCTTGCCGACGGGCGTGACCGGCCCGAGCGGGGCGCGGGAAGCGAGGACCGCGCCGGTGATACGGGTCCGCGCGCGCCCGGCGCGCAGGGGCAGCACCAGCGCCTCCGCGACCAGCCGGGCGCTGCCGGTGCTGCACAGCAGCGCGGCCGCGACGTGTTCGGCGAACTCCTCCCGGCCCGCGGCCGCCATGACGGTCATCCCGCCCATGGAGTGCCCGGCGACGACCGCCCGCTCGCCGGGGGTGAGGGCGGCGCCCAGTACCGCCACCAGGTCGTCCGCGAGGGCGTTGGCGCTGCACGCGCGGGAGGCGGGGCTGCGCCCGTGCCCGCGCTGGTCGTAGGCGATGACCCGGTAGGCGGCCGACAGGGCCCGTATCTGCGCGGCCCAGAACGCGGTGGAACAGGTCCAGCCGTGCGCCAGCACCACGGCCGGCGCCTCCTCGTCCCCGTGCACCTCGACGTGCAGCCGGGCCCCGTCGGCGGAGACCGCCACCAGCTCCCGCCGCGCGACCGGGGGCGCGTACGGCCCGGCGGTGACGTGCATCAGCCGGCTCACGCGGCGTCACCGGCAGGGGCGCGGGTGACGGCGGGGGCCTCGGCCTGGCCGGACTCGGCCGCCGCGCCGGCCTGGCGGCGGCCCGGCGTGGCCGCCGCGCCGCTGTCGCCCGCGGCCGGAGCCGCCGCTCGGACCGCCACCGGCTCGTCGGCGGCCGGGACCGGCTCGCGCTCCCGTCTCCGTACGACCTCGTACTCGGCGAGGTCCACGGTCCGGGTCTCCTTGCGGAACTCGCCGGTCGTGCCGGGCCACACCGTCGTATTGCGGCCCTGCGCGTCCAGGTACCAGCTGGTGCATCCGCCCGTGCTCCACACGGTGCGCTCCATCCGCGCCTGGACCTGCCGGTTCCACTCGTTCACGGCCGAAGGCCTGGCCGCGAGGGCGACCCGCCCACCCGGGCCGCTTCCATCGAGGAGGGCGAGCTGCCGCAGGTAATCGGCCATGTAGTTGAGCTGTGACTCGATCATCAGGATCATCGAGCTGTTCCCGAGCCCGGTGTTCGGCCCGATGATCGTCATCCAGTTGGGGAAGCCCGCCGCGGTCGCCCCGCGCAGCGCCTGCATCCCGTCCTTCCACTCGTCCGCGAGGGTCTGGCCCTCGGCGCCCACCACCCGGTCCGCGATCGGCATATCCGTGACGTGGAAGCCGGTGCCGAAGACGATCGCGTCGACCTCCGCCTCCGTGCCGTCGGCGGCGACCAGGACAGAGCCGCGGATCTCCTTCAGCCCTGAGGCCACCAGGTCCACATCGGGCCGGGCGAGCGCCGGGTAGTACTCGCTGGACAGCAGGATCCGCTTGCAGCCGATGCGGTAGGAGGGCGTCAGGCTGGCCCGCATCGCGGGGTCCTTGATCGACCGCGCCATGTTGGCCTTGGCGAGTGACTCGATCAGGCCCAGCCGGCTCGGGTGCTTGGTGAAGGCGCTGACCTGGAGCTCGCGGATCCCCCACAGCAGCCCGCGCCGGGCGGCCCGGGTGAAGGGCAGCTGGCGGTGCAGCCAGCGCTCCACCGCGCTGATGGCCCGGTCGGTGCGCGGCAGGACCCACGGGGCGGTTCGCTGGAAGAGCGTGAGCCGCTCCACGTCGGGTGCGATGGCGGGCACGATCTGGATGGCGGAGGCGCCCGTACCGATCATGGCGACGCGCTTGCCGCGCAGGTCGTAGTCGTGGTTCCAGCGGGCGGAATGGAAGACCTTGCCGGGGAATCCGGCCAGGCCCGGAACCTCCGGCATCTTGGGGTCGGACAGCGGCCCGGTCGCCGACACCACCACATCGGCGCTCAGCTCGCCCGCGGAGGTCTCGATCCGCCAGAGCAGTTCGTCCGCGTCCCAGCGCATCATGCGGACCTCGTGGCCGAGCCGGATGTGGGGGCGCAGGCCGAAGGTGTCGGCGACGTGCTCCAGGTAGGCCCGGATGTGCGGCTGCCCGGAGAAGGTCCGCGGCCAGTCCGGATTGGGCGCGAAGGAGAACGAATAGAGGTGCGACGGGACGTCGCACGTGCACCCGGGATAGTCGTTGTCGCGCCAGGTCCCGCCGACCGAGCCCGCCCGTTCCAGTACGACGAAGTCCGTGATCCCCTCGCGCCGCAGCCGCACGGCCGCCCCGAGTCCGCCGAATCCGGACCCGATCACTGCCACTCGTACGTGCTCGCCCCTGCCCGCCATGCCCGCCGCCTTCCGCATCATCCGCATCATCCGCAGTCCCAGACAAACACTGCCAGCAATCACTGGCACAATCGGGAGAGTAGAGCAGCTCCGTACTCATGGGTAGGGGTCACGCCGCGAAAGTTACCGCCGGTACGCCATAGGCTGCGTCTGTGGCGAAGGAAGAGACGGAAGCGAAGACCGTGCGTGAGTACCGTACGGAGGAACTGGCCGAGGCCGCCGGTATCCCCGTCCGCACCCTGCGCTTCTACCGCGAGCGCAAACTCCTCCCGCCACCGCGCCGCGAGGGCCGGATCGCCTGGTACGACGACCACCACCTGGCCCGGCTGCGCACCATCGCCGCCCTGCTGGAGCGCGGCCACACCCTCGGCGGCATAGCCGAGCTGACCGCGGCGTTCGAGAACGGCCGCGATGTCGGCCAGCTCGGCGAGCTCCTCGGCATCGGCTGGTCCGAGGAGACGCCCGTACGCCTGTCACCCGAGGCACTGGCCGACTACTTCGAGGGCGAGGTCACCCCGGAGAACCTGGCGGCCTCGCTCGACCTCGGTTACCTCGCCGCCGACGGCGAGGAGATCGTGCACGTCAGCCGCCGCCTGCTGGACGTCTCCTCGGCCCTGGTCCGCGAGGGCGTGCCGCTGGCGGCCGTCCTGGAGACGGGCCGCCGCGTCCGGGAGCACGCGGACGCGATGGCGGCCCTCTTCACCGAGCTCATATCCACCCACATCTCGCCGGACGCGCTCCCGCGGCTGCGCCCGCTGGCGAAGAGCGTGGTCGAGGCCGAACTCACGATGGCGATGGACCGCCTGCTGGCCTCCGGTCAGGAACGGAGCTCGTAGACGACGGTCACGGGCGCGTGGTCGGACCACCGCTCGGGATGCGTCTCGGCCCGCTCCACGAACGCCTTCACCGCCTTCGCCGCCAGCCCGGGAGTCGCCACCTGGAGGTCGATCCGCCAGCCGGCGTCGTTGTCGAAGGCCCGCCCGCGGTAGGACCACCAGGAGTACGGCCCCTCGGTGTCGGGGTGCAGCGCCCGCACCACGTCGACATAACCGGCGTCCGTGTACACCTTCCCCAGCCACTCCCGCTCCTCGGGGAGGAAGCCGGCGTTCTTGCGGTTGGTCTTCCAGTTCTTGAGGTCGGCCTCCTGGTGACAGATGTTCCAGTCACCGCAGACCACGACCTCCCGCCCGTCCGCGGCGGCGCGCACCTTCAGCGCCGCCAGGTACGTCAGGAACTCCTCCATGAACCGGTACTTCTCGTCTTGCTTCACGGTCCCGGCCTCACCCGACGGCAGGTAGAGGCTGGCGACGGTCACCCCGGGCAGATCCACTTCGAGGTACCGGCCGCTGGCGTCGAACTCGTCACTGCCGAAGCCCACCCGCACCTGCTCGGGCGCCCGGCGCGTGTAGAGCGCGACGCCGGCCCGCCCCTTGACGGCGGCCGGCGCGAAGACGGTGTGCCAGCCCTCGGGGCTGCGGACCTCGTCCGGAATCTGCCCCTCCTCGGCCCGTACCTCCTGAAGGCAGACCACATCGGCGTCAGATCCGTCGAGCCACGCCCCGAACCCCTTCTTGGCGGCAGCGCGGATCCCATTCACATTCACGGAGGTCACAGTGAGCATCCCCGCACCCTAGCGGGAGCGTTCCGTACGATGTTCGGATGTCTCACGGGATCCAGCTCCGCGCCCTGCCGTACGACCACCCGGACGCGGTGAAACTCAACGACCAGGTCCAGCTCGAGTACCAGCAGCGCTACGACGGCGAGGGCGATGTCACACCCCTCGACCCGGCGATGTTCACCCCGCCGAACGGCCTCTACCTCCTGGCGTACGACGCCGCGGGCTCCCCGGTCGCCAGCGGCGGCTGGCGCAGCCAGGACGAGAACGAGGAGGGCTACTCGGACGGCGACGCCGAACTGAAGCGCATGTACGTGATACCGGAGGCCCGCGGCCTGGGCCTGGCCCGCCGGATCCTGGCGGACCTCGAAACGAGCGCCCGCGCGGCGGGCCGCGTCCGCATGGTCCTCGAAACGGGCGACCAGCAGCCGGAGGCGATAGCCCTGTACCTCTCCGCGGGCTACACCCCGGCACCCAAATTCGGCCACTACCGCCTCTACGACTCCAGCCGCTGCATGGCCAAGCCGCTCCCTTCCTGACGCACCGCTCCGACGGCTCGGCCCTGGCACGCTCACCGGCTTCCCGCCGCTGCGCCGGACTCCGTCCGTCGACTTGCCGGCCGGGACCCCCCGGGGTCCTGCCTCACCCTCCGGCCCACAGCCGATCCCACCCCGCCCGGAGTCTGAGGCGCGGCCTTGAGGCGCGGCCTTCCAGCCCCGCCGGCGATCGAGGCGCGGGGTCCAGGGGCGGAGCCCCAGGCATGTCCAGCCCCGTCAGGGGGCACCTCCGAGGGGGTCCCCCCGGACGGAGTCTGGGGGAGGTAGCTGGGGGGAGCCCCAGGTGCTCCTCCGCCGCGGGCGGCGCTGGCCGTGGGGCGGAGGCAAAGCCATGGCAGGCGGGGCGCTACCGCGCAAGCCAGACCGCCCGGTCCGTGCCCCAGCGGGACGGCCCCCGCCCCCACTCCCCGAAGGGAACGGGAGGCGCGGCGTGCCGCAGCACCCCGTACGCCGACTCCGTCTCCCGCAGCCACGGCTCGGCCGCGTACGCGCCCTCAGCCGCCCCCGCCTCCGCGCCCGAATCCGCCCCCGCCGCCGGAACCCCCCGCACCAGCCACGACGCCGTCCCCGCCAGCGAGAACCGCAGCCCGCACCCGCCCCCACCCGCCAGCGCCCTCAGCACCCCCGCCGCCACGAGGTAACCCGTCCCGTGGTCCAGCGCCTGCGCCGACAGCACCCCCGGCACACCATCCGCGCCGGCATACCGCGCGGCCACCCCGTACCCCGCCTGCACCAGCGAGTCGAACCCCCGCCGCCCGGCCCACGGCCCGTCCCAGCCCCACGCGCACAGCTGCGCCACCACCAGTCCCGGCCGCCTCTCCCACAACTCCGGGACGCTGAGCCCGTACCGTTCCAGCGCCCCCGGCCGGTATCCCGTCACCACCACGTCCGCCTCGGCCAGCAGCCCTTCGAACACCGCCCGGTCCTCCGCGGCCCCCAGGTCCAGCAGCGTCGACCGCTTCCCGAAGCCGGTGTCGGCGTACGCGTCGTCCGACTCCGGCAGCCCCGGTGGGTCGATCCGCAGCACGTCCGCTCCCAGGAGCCCGAGCGTCCGCGTCGCGACGGGCCCGGCGATGACCCGGGTCAGGTCCAACACCCGTACCCCCGCGGCGGGCAGCCCCTCCGGAGCCGGTCCGAGCACCCGCCGCGCCCGCCCGCGCTCCCCCCGCACGATGTCCACCAGCGGCTGCGGCTGCCCGTACCCCTCCGCCACTGCGACGGCCAGTCCGCCCTCCCCGTACACCCGCTCCTGCACCTCGACGGCCCTGCGGCCCGCCACCACCTCCCGCAGCGCCTCCGGCGTCGCCGCTCTGAGCCCCAGCGCCCGCACCAGGGCGGCCTCGTGGTGCGGATAGTTGGCGTGCGTGCGCACCCACCCGTCCGCCGCCCGCCAGAACCCGGACAGCGGGGCGAAGTTCACGGGGGCGCGCCCCTCCACCCGCAGGTGCCGCTCGCTGACGAAGGCGGTCGCCACCGCCCCTTCGTCCACCACCAGCGGAGCCACGTCGTCCACCCCACCGCCGGCCCTCACCGCGCCCAGCTCCGCCGCGGCGAGGGCGCACACCCCCACGGTCGCCCGCGCCAACTCCCGTACGGGCAAAGGCCCTCCACCAAGCCCACCGGCCCCGCGATAGCCGACCCGTCCGGCCGTCTCCACCGCCCCGCCCAGTGCCGCCCACGCCTGCGCCGTCGCCCGGTCGCCCTGCCCCTTGCTCGCCATGGGCCCATTCTCGATGTGCCGCGGCTCCCTCGGTCAGCCGAGGTAGCCGAACAGGTCGACGATCACATGGGCGGAGCCCCAACCGAGGTCGGCGATCTCCACCTTGCCGTCGGCGCCCACCGGCACCGTCACCAGGTTGGCCACCGTGGCCGTCCAGTTGAGTTTGGACGAGTTCGGCCTCTCGCTGCCCGACGGCCACACCGTCAGGTGCCCGCCGTCCTTCGCGTCCGTCACCGTCACCTTCAGCACTACGGCTCTGACGCCGCTCTGCGGGACACGGGCGGGCAGGCGCAGCCCGGTGTCAGTGGTGGCGCCGGTGTCGTACCGGGTCCACAGCAACTGGTCGCTGCCCTCGCGGGCATGCAGCAGACCGGTGTCGCCAGCCACGAAGAGCTGGTCCCTGGCCGGGAGGCCGCGCGGGGCCGCGGGCAGCACAGCTCGGCGGGAGCGCCGGCGGCCGGCGCGGCGACCGCCTCGGGCAGGGCCACGGTCAGTGACGCGGCGGCGGCGACCAGGCCAGCGTGGCGGCTCCCAGCCCTCGGCGCAGTCGCGACGATCGTCGTACGGCCGGATCCACAACCACCCTCTCGCGGGCGAGCACAGGTCAGGGCTGCGACGCACGGCAGCGCGTTCGTTAGTTCAGGGCCTGGCGTGACGGGCGTTCACCGGTCGGTGCTCAGTCGACGCCGCTGAGATAGACCCGGCTGGTGCGGTCGTCGACCTGCGCCACCGCGACCTTCAGCCAGTTGAGGTTGTCCTCGCACGGCGCGCACACCTGACCTTCGCGGACCCTCGCCAGCAGATCGGGCTCCGGCAACCCGAGGTGCGAGAACGGCGTCGATGGGTTCGTGTTGCGGGCGAGTGGCTGTTCCCGCAGGCTGAGCGGTTGCTCCGGCTTCAGCTGTGCGACGAACTTGTCCACCTCGTCCGTGGGGAGGACGAACGCCATGATCAGGCCGTCGTCCTGCAGCCCCTCCAAGTGCGCCGCCTTCGCCTCCGTTGCCGCGGCGGGCAACTGCACATGCAGCGTCTTGGCGACCGACTCCACGGTGGCCCCGTCCACCCAGTGCGAGACTCGCCCCGATGAGCGGTCCGCCGCCGGGGTGCCGTTCCCCGTTGTCCCCGAGCACCCGGCCACCAGCCCGGCGAGCATGGCCATCCCGCCGACCAGCGCCGGACGCCACCTGCTTCGGGGCTCGAAGCTCATCGGGCGTCCCCGTTCCGGCCAATGTCGGTACGTGTGCCATCCCGTCCCGGTTCCTTCGGATCGGGCCAGGCGCCGCCCGAACTCATGTCGTGCTGCTGCACCGAACTGCTCCCCCTCATGTCGAATTCCCTGGCCTGTCCCGTCGTGTGCATTCGGGCCATATCGGCGTCGGTCACCGTGGTCGGACCGATGGGCGTGGCCTTCCCGGGGTCCCAGTTGTACCGGTCCCACACGTTGACCTGATAGTCGATGGTGACCTGCGGTTTGCCGTCCGGGCCCGGCACCGCCGTCACGACACCCGTGGTATTCGTCATGGCGCTGCCCACGGCCAGGTACCAGTTTGCTGTGCCGTCCGGGCCCTTGTCGTGGGTGTACCCCTCCCCCGTGGTCTCCACGGGGATCGCGACGGGCTTGCCGCCCGACTGCGCGAAAGCGTCCAGCGCCTGGCGGCGCCACTCGTCCTCCTGCTTGGCGCGCGTCGCCGCCGACACGTCACGCAGGACCGTGTCGTCCTCGTCGCTCAGCATCCTGTCGACATCGAGGTCGAGGGTCTTGCCGGTCCCGTTCAGATAGCGGTCCATGTGCCAGGCCGCATCCGTCTTGCCAATGAAGTCACCGCTGTTCGAGATCCCGTTGGCCTGGACCTCATTCCAGTAGTCCCCGAAGCCGGGTGAATCGACGTCGTACGGTCCCGCCCCGTCGTCAGCGGCCACACGCTTGACCGAAGGGGTCAACAGGCCGGCCGCCAACAGCTCGTCCTTGTGCTGCGTCCACAGCTGCGCCCGGGCGTCGGGACTCAGGGACTGCCACAGCCGCCGCAGCTCCGCGCGCTGCTTGTCATTGGCGTCTTCTCCCAGACCGGCGAGTTTCAGGGCGCGGGGCAGCATGTCCTGGTCGAGCGACGTGTACGACGCGTGGCCGGCGTTGGTCGGATCACCGCCGTGGCTCGCGCGCAGCGCCCGTACCGCAGCTGCGTCCACCTCGGTGGCGTGGCTCACGATCCCGGTCAGTGTGTCGGCGTACCACTGCATCATGTCGCGTTTTCTCTGCCCGGGCCCATCCACCTCGCAGATGAGGGCATCCGCGATCACTACGGTTCCGTCCTTGCGTCCGGCGACGCTGAAGCCCTTCTCCTTAGCCTCGGCGGTCACGCTCCTGGCCTGCTGTTGGATGCTCTTCAGCTCGGTGTGCGCGTCATCGAGGACACTGAAGATGCTCTGCGCCTCCGCGTGGAGGTCCGCGAACTCCTTCACCGTCTTGCCGACGAAGTCCCGGGTCACGCCCGCGTTGACGCCCTCCCAACGGGCCTTGTCAGACTTCGCCTTCATACCGTCGCGGGCCTCGCCGCCGAGCCGCCGCATCTCCCCGGCCACGCGCTTCCAGTCGGCAACCGCCGTCCCCAGTTTGCCGAGGTCGACTTCCATGAGCTCGGTGTAGTCCATGATGCGCTCCTCCCCTACTTGAAGTACTCGGTGAGGCGGGAAACGGGCACGGACGAGCCGTCCCGGTTCCGGAGAGACGCGGCGATCGCGGCGTCGTCCTCGGCGTGTGCCTTCTTCGAGTAGTCCAGGTGGTTCGATATGTGCGC
The DNA here is from genome assembly GCF_040611115.1 of Streptomyces sp. NPDC003038. Classification (NCBI taxonomy): domain Bacteria; kingdom Bacillati; phylum Actinomycetota; class Actinomycetes; order Kitasatosporales; family Streptomycetaceae; genus Streptomyces; species Streptomyces sp. NPDC003038. The sequence continues at coordinate 33,134 of NZ_JBEXNN010000011.1, read as the reverse complement.
ACAGCCCTGAAGGACGTTCTTGACCTGCGAGGTCCATACGGACACCGTCGTCTGCAGCTCATCCCCGAGGGCGAAGTTGCTGCCCTTCAAGGCTGCTGCTGCCTGCATCGTGGAGCCGGCCCCCTCCTTGTTGGCGCCGGCGCCGGCGATGTCAGCCTCCTTATGCAACTGGCTGTGCAGCATGAAGGCCTCATGGCCGACACCGCCGAGGTCGTCCTGGTTCACGACGAGGTCGGCCTGTCCGCCGCCCCCTGGGCCGCCCGGCAGTTGGTTGAGTCGCATCGAGGCTTGCCGTTGGGCGGTCACGTCCGCTTTCGCGCTGTCCCATTCATCCCATGCCATCACGCCATTGGATCACGACCCTATGGCAGGCCGATCGACGGTCAGGGGACGAGGGTTGGGACAAGTCCCAGGTCGCCGTGCGGACGTGCCCCGCCACCACCACCTCGCGAAGACCAGCCCCCAGTACCAGCTCATCGCAGGCACTTCGCAGCACTCCGCCCCGCCGAGCAGAGGCTCGACGGCGCGGAGTAGACCCCTGAATTGACCAACAATGTCCGCTCTCGCGCCGCCGCCTATGGGCGTGTTGTCATCCGCCGACGAATCGAGAAACCGATCACCACACCTGCAGTCACTGTGACCTTGCCGGGAGCGAGGTCACCGTCACACCGACATCAAGGACGTGGACTCCGATCAGCTGCAGAACTCCTACCGTGGGCACGGCCAAGCGGTTGGGGGCGAGCTGGCCGACCTGGCTGGTGGCGGGTATTTGTTCCGGCCCCGGCGGACCGTTGAGTACGCCAAGAACCTGATCTGCTCCTGGTCCCTGATCCACCGTCCGTCGGAGGGCCTGCCGGCTGTGTCGGCGGGCAGAGCGCGGGCAACGTGGATCGTCGAGCTGATGCGCGCGCACATCGATCACCATCTGATCGCCCAGGCGGCCAGGCTTGCCTCGGCCGCGTCCCTGGCCCGCTGGCAGCACCTGGTCCCTCCCGTCGATGACGCGACCGCCACACGGCTCCTGCGCGGACCTGAGAGGTGAGCAAGCCCCGGGCCTGGCGGAGTTCGCAGAAGATCAGGAAGTGCCGGCCGCGGCCGGTCACCGACGCGCCGTTCGAGATCCCGGACTCGAAGGTCGGCCAGCTCGACACTCTCCTGCGCGGCTCCGGTGCGCTGGAGCTGATCGACACCGAGTTGGCGGGCCGACCCGGTCCGGACGGACTGCCGGTACGGACCGTGCTCGTGGGACTGCTGCTGTCCCTGCACTACCACCGCAGTGCGAGCCTCGCGGACGTCTGCCGTGTTCTTCTGGACGAGCTGCGGGTGCCCGCCCGGGGCTGGCTGGGGGTTCCGGATCCCGCCTCGCTCGACGATCACGGACGGCACGCCTTCGCCCGGCGCGTCTACCGGTCCTTCGACCGGCTGACCACCGTCCTCGACCCGCATCGGGTCGACCGGCGTCGAGGACTGCCCGCCGATGAGGCAGCACTTGCTGTCGCGGCGTGGGAGAGCGTAGATGGCGAGCTCTTGCGCCGCCGGGTCCTGTTGCAGGAGATCAGCGACCGCCTGGTCCTGACCACGGTCCGCCTCGCTCACCGCCGCGGCCTGTTCAAGGGCTGGCAGGGCGACATCGGCGTCGACACCACCCCGGTTCCCGCCTGGCACCGCCCGCCCAGCAGACGACGGGGTCTTGCCTCCGTCGAGTTCACGGCCGGCTGGCACTTCTGCGGGGGCTCCGATGAAGGGATCTTCGGGCACTCGGCCACCCTCCTCGTCGCCGCCAGCCGCCGGTATCCGACCGGCCATCCTCAAGCAGGGATGCGCGTCAGCTGGCACCCGCAGCTGGTTCTCGGCCTGGTCTTGGACACTCCCGGCAAGCGGATCGGTCCGAACGCGATCCATGCCCTGACAAAGCTGGTTCCCCTCGGCTTCCCTACCGGGATCCTGGGCCTCCGACCGTGCCTACACCGATCAAGTCTCCGAGCACTTCGCCCACCCGCCCGCCGCCTCGGCTACCAGCTCGTCCTCGACTACAAGCAAGAGCACCGAGGCGTCCAGGGCACCCATCACGGCGCCCTGCTGGTCGACGGATCCCTCGCATGCCCCGCCATGCCCACCGCTCTGGCCCAAGCCACCCTCGGCCTCGATGACGAAGACGTACGCGGCATCGACGACAACACCCGGCTTCGCGAGCAGATCGCCGCCCGCGAGCCGTACTTCCTCCGCCTCAAAGAATCCGCGGACGAGCGTGGCGCGATCCGACTCAAGTGCCCCGCCAGCGGGCCCTCGCCCGCAGTGGCCTGCCCTCGCTTCAACCAGGTCCACCAGATCCCCGCACCACGGCCTGCCATCGTGGACTTCACCAACCGGCGGGCCACCGCCGCACACACCGCGGCCAAACCGACCGTCCCCATCCCTGCGGCCGAACGCCTGCGGGCCCTGCCTAGGAAGGAACTGCCGCGGATCTGCCAGAAGCCGACGATCACGGTCCGTCCTGGTGACCTCGGCAAGCTCGACAAGTTCCGTCAGGACCGGCACTACCTCCACCCCAGCTGGCAGGACGCCTACCGGCCCGAACGAGCGAATATCGAAGGGGTAAACGGGAGGCTCAAGAGCCACGGCATCAACATCGCCGACCCGAGCAAGCGACTCGCCCACGGACGCGTCGCCCAGACCATCCTCCTCGCGCTGATGGTCTGCAGCACCAACCTGCAGATGCTCTCAGCTGGGCACAGACCACCGGCACCACCGCCAACGGTGATCTTCTCGATGTCATCACCGAACTCGCGGGAATCGCATCGCCCGCCATCACCGCGAACGGGCTCTCCCCACCCCAGCTGCCGCCGACGGTCCACGCGAGTACCTGACACCCCGGCACCACATGACGGGCTTACGCACGCCCAACAGCAGCCCCGGCACCGCTCACGCACCCGAACCACCCCGAAACCCAGGCCGATCCTCCGCCAGACAGCCACCCGAGGCCCCGCCCGCGTTCGGACACCACCTCGAACACACCCCACAAACGCAGAGATCCCGCTCAGCCTCTCGGCGGAACGGGATCTCGTGACGTTCTCGGGAGCAACCCGTGAACTGTCGTTTGTGGACCTGTGGGGATTTGAACCCCAGACCCCCTCGATGCGAACGAGGTGCGCTACCAGACTGCGCCACAGGCCCTTGCGACGTGTGAAACATTAGCATCCCCCCGTGGGTGCTCCAAAACCGGAATCCGGGAGCTCCGCACAGGTCAGCGATCACTCGTTCGCGGCGCGCGGGCGGTCGTCGCTCTCGTACTGGTCGAACAGCGGGGTGCGGCCGCGGTCGCGGCCGCGGGGGCGCGGGGCGGTCTGGGGCTTCGGGTCCGACCGGGGGGCCGGGGGCTGGGCGCGCAGGCGGGGGTCCGTCGGTTCGGCCGCGCTGGAGCGGGTCGCGCTCCAGGCGTCCGGGGTCGCGGGGCCCGTGGCGCGCGGGGCGACCGGGGCCGTCACGTACGTCGGAAGCGGGACCGGGACGGGCTCCCAGCTGTCACCGCGGGCGGGGCCGCGTTCGCGCTCGCGCTGCTGGTCCACCCACTCGGCGTGGTCGGTCTGCTCGACCAGCGCGCGCCGGTCGGCCTCCTGCGGGGAGACCGGTGGCGCGGGGTCCGGTTCGGCGCCCGCGGTGGCCTCGGACTCGCGGCGGCGGGGGCGGGGACGGTTCTCGCGCAGGTGCCGCGCGGCCGCCTCGGCACGCCGCCGGTCCATGGTGAATTCGTAGCGCCGCCGTTCCTGGACGCGCAGGTGCACGATGTACGTGCTCAACAGGAGGGCCGGTACGGCTGGCGCCCACAGGTAGCCCAGTCCGCCGACCGCCGCGACGACCGCGCCGACGGTGAAGATCAGGAAGAGGAGCGCGGTGGTGCGCCGGCGGCGCGCGAGGACCTGGAGGCGCTGCTCGCGCCGGGCCCGCTCCGCCCGTTCCCCGCGTTCCGCCCGCTCCGCGCGGTCGGAGGCGGCGGGTCTCGGCTCCGCCCTGGTCGGGGGTACGACAAGGGCCCGGGCGTCGGCGTCCACGGAATTCACCGTTTCCGTCGCGGCGTCCGGGTCCGCGTGGGGTTGTGGGTCCGCCTCCTCGTCACCGCGCTCACGCAGTCCCTTGGCGTAACGGCGCTCCATTCCCGCCCGGCCGGAAAGCAGCCGAATGGCAGTGGAGAAGCGTTCCGTCGGACGGGCTTCGTTCAGCTCGTCCTGCCTCCGGAGCCACATGGGCACCAAGTAGGCGGCCCAGGCCCCGACAATGACTGCGTAGATGAGGCCGCTGCTGCTCACACCCCACACCGTAGAGGGGCGCGGCCGAGCGGATCGGCCAATTGGGCCGGTGTGTCGCACGATCCGGCTGATATCACGGACTTTTTTTGTGATTCTTCGGATCAGGTTATGGGCGAACCGGTCAACCGGCGCCTAAATTCGAACTGATATTCGCTTTTTCATTTCGGCGGCACTCCATGCCGGCGTACTCGGTGCCAGCGGCGCAGCAGCCCCTCCGGAACCTCTTCCACCGTGATCGCGTACACGAGGTGGTCCCGCCAGGCCCCGTCGATGTGCAGATAGCGCGGGCGCAGCCCCTCCTCGCGCAGTCCGAGCTTCTCCACCACCCGTCGGCTCGGTCCGTTCTCCGGCCGGATGCACACCTCGATCCGGTGCAGTCCGACCTTCCCGAAGCAGTGGTCGACGGCGAGGGCCACGGCCGTCGGCATCACACCGCGGCCCGCCACGTCGCGGTCCACCCAGTAGCCGACGTGGGCCGCGCACATCGAGCCCCAGGTGATGCCGGCGACCGTCAGCTGGCCGACGAGCCGGCCCTCGTACTCGATGACGAACGGCAGCATCCGGCCCGCGTTCGCCTCCGCCCGCAGATGGCGGACCATCTGGCGGTACGTCGGCCGCTGGACGACCGGCCCCCACGGCGCGGGCGGCGGAATCGTGGCCTCCCACGGCCGCAGCCAGTCGCGGTTGCGCCGATTGACCTCCCGCCAGGCCTTCTGGTCCCGGAGTCTTATCGGCCGGAGGGTGACATCGCCGTCCGTCAGGACCACCGGCCAGGTGGAGCCGTTCAGCTCGCGCTCCCGGAAGGTCCCGCCGGTCTCGGGTGGTCGCCGCCCCGGATCTGGTCCACGGCGTGCGGGAGGATCCGGGAGAGGACGGCGAGGCCGTCACGCACCCCGCCCGTCGAGCCCGGCAGGTTGACGATCAGGGTGTGCCCGGCCACGCCCGCCAGGCCCCGCGAGAGCGCGGCGGTCGGTACCTTCGCCAGGCCTTCGGCGCGGATGGCCTGCGGGATGCCGGGGATCTCGTAGTCCAGCACCCGGGCGGTGGCGTCCGGGGTGCGGTCCGTCGGCGAGATGCCGGTGCCGCCGGTGGTGAGGATGACGTCGTACGCGGCGGCCACGCCCTCGCGCAGCGCCCGCTCGACGGGATCGCCGTCCGGGACGACCCGCGGGCCGTCCACCGCGAACCCGAGCTCCTCCAGCGCCTCGGCCAGCAACGGGCCGCCCTTGTCGGCGTAGACGCCCTGCGAGGCCCGGTTGGAGGCCGTGACCACCAGAGCGCGCAGCGAGGAAGGGGCCGGAGCCGGAGCCGCGGCTTGGGCCCTAGCACCGGCCGCGGTACCGGCCGCGGGCTGGTGACCAGGGCCGTGACTGTGGCTGTGGACCTCGCCGCCGCGCGGGGCGTTCACGAGCGCGCCCAGTCGCCGGACTTGCCGCCGGTCTTCTCCTCCACCCGGACGTCCGTGATGACCGCGCCCTTGTCGACGGCCTTCACCATGTCGATCACGGTGAGTCCGGCGACCGCGACGGCGGTCAGCGCCTCCATCTCCACGCCCGTACGGTCGGTCGTCTTCACCGTGGCGAGGATCTCGACGGCGTCGTCGGCCACCGACAGGTCGACCGTCACTCCCGAAACGGCCAGCGGGTGGCAGAGCGGGATCAGGTCGGGGGTCTTCTTCGCGCCCATGATCCCGGCGATCCGCGCGGTGGCGAGGGCGTCGCCCTTGGGGACGCCCTCGCCGCGCAGCAGCTCGATCACCCGGGGCGAGACGAGAACCCGTCCGCTGGCCCGCGCCGTGCGGGTGGTGACGTCCTTCTCCGAGACGTCGACCATCCGGGCCGCGCCGGCCTCGTCGATGTGGGTCAGCCTGCTCTGCGTACTCATACTGTGCGCGCCGCTTCCGTCCGGGCCCCTCAAGGGCCTGTGTGGTGCAACACGCTACCCGCACCTGCCGGACTTCAGCCGAGCAGGACCACTTCCACCTCGGCCCCGGGCTCCACCGAGGTGACGTCCTCCGGTACGACCATCAGCGAGTCGGCGTGCGCCAGGGCGGCGATCAGGTGCGAGCCGGATCCGCCGACCGGGCTGACGGTGCCGCTCCGCGCGTCGTACTTGCCGCGCAGGAACTGGCGGCGTCCGGCCGGGGAGCCGAGCGCCTTGTCGGCCTTCAGCACCGCCCGTACGCTCGGCCGGCTGACCTCGGATTCCGGCAGGCCCATGAGCGCGCGGATCGCGGGGCGCACGAACAGCTCGAAGGAGACGTACGAGGACACCGGGTTGCCGGGCAGCGCCAGCAGCGGGGTGTGGTCGGGGCCGATGGTGCCGAAGCCCTGCGGCTTGCCGGGCTGCATGGCGAGCTTGCGGAAGTCGATCCCGCCGCCGTCCACGTCCTCGCCGCCGGGACCGGAGCCGGAGCCGACGGAGGCACCACCGGATCCGACGGAGGACAGCGCCTCCTTGACCACGTCGTACGCGCCGACGCTGACCCCGCCCGTGGTGACCATCAGGTCGGCCCGGATCAGCTGGTCCTCGATGGTGGCGCGCAGCGTCTCGGCGTCGTCCGCGACGGCGCCGACCCGGTAGGCGATGGCCCCCGCGTCCCGCGCGGCCGCGGCCAGGGCGAAGCTGTTCGAGTCGTAGATCGTCCCGGCGGTCAGGGCTTCGCCGGGCTGGACCAGCTCGCTGCCGGTGGACAGGACGACCACGCGCGGACGCGGCCGCACCCGGACGGTGCCGCGCCCGATGGCGGCCAGCAGGGCGATCTGCGGCGGCCCGAGCACCGTGCCCGCGGCGAGCGCGAGGTCCCCGGCCTGTACGTCGCTGCCGCGCGAGCGGACGTGCGCCCGCGCCTCGGCGGCGCGGTGCACCCGTACCTCGCCGCCCGCGCCCTCCGGTGCGGTGCTGGCCGGGGTCATCCCGGAGGCCGCGCCACCACCCGTACCGCCGTCGGTCCACTCCACCGGTACGACGGCTTCCGCTCCGGGCGGCAGCGGGGCGCCGGTCATGATGCGGGCGGCCTCGCCGGGGCCGACGGTCGGCAGCTCACCGCTGCCGGCCGCGACGTCCCCGATGACCGTCAGCACCGCGGGAAACTCCTCGCTCGCACCCTGGACGTCGGCCGTGCGGACGGCGTAGCCGTCCATGGAGCTGTTGTCGAAGGGCGGGAGGGCGACGGGCACCGTGACGTCCTCGACCAGGACACAGCCCTGGGCGTCCAGCAGCTGGAGCTCGATGGGCTCCAGCGGCCGGACGGTGGCGAGGACGTCCGCGAGGTGCTCGTCCACCGACCAGAGGCGCTGCTCGCGCTGCTGGCGCCGCTCGTGCTCGTGCAGCTCGTGCTGCTCGTGCTCGTGCTGCTGCTGCTCGTGCTGTTCGCTCGGGAGCCGGCCGGTGTCCTGCGGTGCGGAACTGCTCAAGGTGCTACATCTCCTCCGTGACGTAACGGTGAAGCCAGGTGCGGAACTCCGGGCCCAGGTCCTCACGCTCACACGCGAGGCGGACGATGGCCCGCAGGTAGTCCGCGCGGTCCCCGGTGTCGTAGCGACGGCCCCGGAAGACCACGCCGTGCACCGGGCCGCCGATGGTCTCGTCGGCGGCCAGCTTCTGCAGGGCGTCGGTGAGCTGGATCTCCCCACCGCGGCCCGGCTCGGTCTCCCGCAGTATGTCGAAGATCGCGGGGTTGAGGACGTACCGTCCGATGACCGCGTAATTGCTGGGCGCGTCCGCCGCGTCCGGCTTCTCGACGAGGCCGGTGACACGGACGACGTCCGGCTCGTCCGTGGCCTCGACGGCGGCGCAGCCGTAGAGGTGGACGCTGGCGGGGTCCACCTCCATGAGCGCGATGACGGTGCCGCCGGTGCGGGCGTAGATGTCGGCCATCTGACGCAGCAGCGGGTCGCGGGGGTCGATGAGGTCGTCGCCGAGCAGGACGGCGAAGGGCTCGCGGCCCACGTGCGGCTCGGCGCACAGCACGGCGTGACCCAGGCCCCGCGGGTCGCCCTGGCGGACGTAGTGCATGGTGGCCAGGTCGCTGGACTCCTGGACCTTCTTGAGCCGGTCGTCGTCGCCCTTGGCGATGAGAGCCGACTCCAGCTCGTAGTTCCGGTCGAAGTGGTCTTCCAGAGCGCGCTTGTTACGCCCCGTGATCATGAGCACATCGTCCAGCCCTGCCGAGACGGCCTCCTCGACCACGTACTGGATGGCCGGCTTGTCCACCACCGGGAGCATTTCCTTGGGTGTGGCCTTGGTCGCCGGGAGGAACCGAGTGCCGAGGCCCGCGGCCGGAATGACGGCCTTCTTGATCACGGGGTGCAACATAGTCATGGCCAGAACGATAGTGGGTCTTATAGAACGCCAGGCCAGACGCTGACCGGTAGATCCGTTATGTACAAATTCTCAAGGATATTGAGCCAGCTGTGGTAGCGAACCAGCCCCCCGCGTCCCCCAAGGCCGAGCTGCGCCGAGGCCTCCTGGCAGCCCGCCGCGCCCTGTCCCCCGACACCTGCCGTACGGCGGCCACCGCACTCGCCGACACGGCTTTCGAACTGCCCGAGCTGGCCGATGCCCGCACGGTGGCGGCGTACGTCTCCGTCGGGAGCGAACCGGGCACCCGCGACCTCCTCGACGCCCTGCGCGCGGCCGGCAAGCGGGTGCTGCTGCCCCTGCTGCTGCCCGACAACGACCTCGACTGGGCCGTCTACGCGGGCCCGGGCAGCCTCGCCGAAGCCGCGCACCCGGGCCGGATGCGCCTGCTGGAGCCGACCGGCCCGGCGCTCGGCCCGGACGCGGTGACCGAGGCCGACGCCGTGCTGCTGCCCGGGCTCGCGGTGGACGGGCGCGGCATGCGGCTCGGCCGCGGCGGGGGCTCGTACGACCGGGTGCTGGAGCGGCTGGAACGCGCGGGGGCGCACCCGGCGCTGGTCGTGCTCCTCTACGACGACGAGGTGGTCGCGCGGGTCCCGGAGGAACCGCACGACCACCCCGTACAGGCGGTGGCCACCCCCTCGGGGGTGCGCCGCTTCAGGTCATGACCCCTGCGTGTCCGCGGGCTTGAGGGTCAGGGTTTCGACCGTGGCCTTCTCGACGGCGTCCTTGCCGAAGGGCCACTCCAGCAGCTCGCCCTTGGCCCACATCGTCGTCTGGTCCGTGTAGTTGCCGTGGTACGCGTGTCCCGAGGCGCCCGTCAGGTTGATCCAGCGGGACTTGTCTAGGTCGTTGAGGTTCACGACCATCCGCATCGACGGCACCCAGGTGACCCCGTACCCGCTGGAGGCGTTCCAGCCGGTCGCGTTGACGGTGGCCTCGCCGCCGCCCAGGTTCCACGGGCCGCGGTTGAGGAGCCACTGCATGAAGCCGGGGCCCGAGGTGCCGATCGTCTGGTTCTTCAGCGTCAGCTGGTGCAGCCGGCCCCAGCTCCAGGTGGACTGGTCCTTGCCGAGCTTGGCGGTCAGCTCCCAGCGGGCGTCCTTCATGGCCCGGGCGAACAGCTCGTCGCGGGTGGTGGCGGCCGGCTCCCGGAGGGTCTTGGGCGACTGCCACCAGGCCGACTTCTCGTCCTTGACCAGGCGTCGGACCACCTCGAACCAGCGGTCGCCGCCGTCCGGCTGCGCCGAGTCCGAGTCGCGCTCACCGCACTCGCGGATCACCTCGGCGAGGTCGTCGACGGGGCCGCTGGTCTCGTCGCGGACGTTCATGCAGCTGCCCTCGACGCGCAGCTCCTTCGGCATCTTGTCGCCGAAGGACAGCTTGAGGATGTTGCGCCACACCGCGTTGAAGTAGGCGGCGGCCGCCGAGTCGGGCTCCTGGGTGTAGTTCCAGCCCTCCAGCAGCTTCTGGGCGGAACGCACGTCCGGGTCGGAGACCTCGATTTTGGCCAGCATCGGCGTCAGCAGCGCCGCGATCTCGCTGCTGTTGTCCATCTGCATGGTGCGCATGTCGTCGGTCGAGATCTTGCCGCTGTCCTTGATCTTCGCCTCGATGAGGTCGTTGATCCGCTGGCTGCGGGCGCCGTAACCCCAGTCGGTGGTCAGCAGGTGCGGGTACTTGCCGGCGCCCGTCCCGTTCTCCGCGACGGCCTGGTTCGCGGTGACGATGTAGCCGCGCGACGGGTTGAGGTCCCACGGCATCTCGCTCTGCGGGATGTAGCCGGCGTTGCCGTCCTTGCCGCCCTTCCAGGCGTACTTGGAGTCCCAGCCGGGGGCGGGCATGCGGCCGTCGCCCTGGCCGCGGACCGGGATGCGGCCCGGGGCCTGGTAGCCGATGTTGCCGTTGTTGTCGGCGTAGATCAGGTTCTGCGAGGGGACCTCGAAGTCGGCGGCTGCCTGCCGGAAGGCGTTGAAGTCCTTGGCCTGGTTGAGCTTGAAGACCGCGTCCATCGACTTGCCGGGGTCCAGGGCGGTCCAGCGCAGGGCGACGGCGTAGCCGTTGCCGCGGTCGGGGGCCGAGGGCGCGACGGGGGCGCGGGCGCCGACCGCGGCGAGCTCGTCGCTGCGGTCGGAGACGAGCGGGCCGTTGTTGGTGGTGCGGACGGTGATCTTCTTGCTCTTGGCGCCCGCGACCTTGATGACCTCGTCGCGCGTGGCGAAGGGGAGCACCTTGTTGTCGTAGACGTAGCCCTCGGGCGTGACCTGCTCCAGGTAGAGGTCGGTGACGTCGGCGCCGAGGTTCGTCATGCCCCAGGCGATGTGGGCGTTGTGGCCGATGACCACGCCGGGCATGCCGGAGAAGGTGAAGCCGGCCACGTCGTACTTGCACTGGGGCGAGGCGGCGCGGCAGTGCAGGCCCATCTGGTACCAGACCGAGGGCAGCTGCGGGGAGAGGTGCGGGTCGTTCGCGAGCAGCGGCTTGCCGGTGGTCGTGTGCTTGCCGGAGATGACCCAGGAGTTGGAGCCGATGCCGCTGCCGTTGGGCCCGAGGATCGCGGGGATCTCGTCGAGCGTCTTGGCGAGGGCGGACATCTGGGTGCGCAGGCCCACCGCCGCGCCCTGGGCGGTGGCGTTGTCGGCGAGGCCGGTGGCGGTGCCGGTGCCGGTCCCCGTGCCCGTGGAGGCCTGGGAGCCGACGGCGCTGCCGGAGCCCGAGCCGGTGGAGCCGGAACCCGAGCCCGTGATGCCCTGGGGCGTGTACTTCCCGCCGTCCGTCTTGCCGCCCTCGACGATCGGCTTGTTCCGGTCGAAGGGGTAGGGCGGGTAGAGCTCGGCGATCTGCGCCTGCGTCATCTTGCTCGACATCAGCGCCCGGTCGATCTCGTCCTGCATGTTGCCGCGCAGGTCCCACGCCATCGCCTTGAGCCAGGCCACCGAGTCCACCGGAGACCACGCCTCCGGCGCGTAGCCGTCGCTGAGCTTGAGGGCGGCGTGCTCGACGGAGAGGTCCTTGCCGGACTTCCCCTTCAGGTACGCGTTGACCCCGTCGGCGTAGGCCTGCAGGTGCTTCTTCGTATCGTCCGAGAGCTTGTCGTCGTACTCCGTCTGCGCGACCTGGCGCCAGCCCAGCGTGCGCAGGAAGGCGTCGGTCTCGACCTGGCCGGAGCCGAACATCTCGGAGAGCCGGCCGGAGGTCATGTGACGGCGTACGTCCATCTCCCAGAACCGGTCCTGCGCGTGTACGAAGCCCTGCGCGCGGAAGAGGTCCGCGTCGTTGTCGGCGTAGAGCTGGGGAATGCCGTGGGCATCGCGCTTGACGTCGACGGTCCCGGTCAGGCCGGGCAGCTTGAGGGAGCCGGTCGACTGGGGGAAGGAGGCGCGCACGCTGTCCACGCTCCAGTACCCCCCGAAGCCGAGGCCCGCGAAGAGCGCCAGGACCAGGACGAGCAGGATCAGACGGGCGCGTCGTCCCTTCTTCTTGACGGAAGGAGCGGATTCGTTGGCGGGCATCGCTGTCCTTAGAGGGGCAGGGTGGTCCTGGGAGTGCTGGGAGCAACCATAGGCGCAGGACCGCTCTCGATGATCCGCCAGGGGTCGAGCTGCCCGAGACAGCGCCGAACAGGCGTTTCACAATGTGGGTATCCCGTTAAGGAAGCGTCAAAGATTAGGTAAGGTAACGAAGTAGTTGCCGTACGTGCCGTCGGGAGTAACGATCCGCCAGGCGCTTTGAGGAAAGGCCCGCCCGCTGACCGTCCACACGCTCAATGAGCTTCTGCTGGTCTGCTCGCTCGTGCTGCTCGTCGCCGTCGCGGCGGTACGCATCTCCTCACGCAGCGGCCTCCCCAGCCTGCTCATTTACCTCGGCATAGGCATCGCGATAGGCCAGGACGGCATCGGCAACGTCGTATTCGACAACGCCGAACTGACCCAGGTCATCGGTTATGCCGCACTCGTCGTGATCCTCGCCGAGGGTGGTCTGGGCACCAAGTGGAAAGAGATCAAACCAGCCTTGCCGGCGGCGATCGTGCTGTCGCTGCTCGGCGTCGCGATCAGCGTCGGCGTGACGGCTGCGGGGGCGCACTACCTGGTCGGACTGGAATGGCGGCAAGCCCTGCTGATCGGCGCGGTCGTCTCCTCCACCGACGCGGCCGCCGTCTTCTCGGTCCTGCGCAAAGTGCCGCTGCCCACCCGGATCACGGGTGTGCTGGAGGCCGAGTCCGGCTTCAACGACGCCCCGGTCCTCATCCTCGTGGTGGCCTTCGCCACCGTCGGCCCGGTGGACGAGTGGTACGTCCTGCTCGGCAAGATCGCGCTGGAGCTGGCGATCGGCGCCGCGATCGGCCTGACGGTGGGCTTCCTGGGCTCGTACGCCCTGCGCCATGTGGCACTGCCCGCCTCGGGCCTCTACCCGATCGCCGTGATGGCGATCGCGATCACGGCCTACGCCGCGGGCGCGATGGCGCACGGCTCCGGCTTCCTCGCCGTGTACCTGGCGGCCGTGATGCTCGGAAACGCGAAGCTCCCCCACTGGCCGGCCACCCGGGGGTTCGCGGACGGGCTCGGCTGGATCGCCCAGATCGGGATGTTCGTGCTGCTCGGCCTGCTGGTCACCCCGCATGAGCTGGTGCACGACTTCTGGCCCGCGGTGGTCATCGGGCTGGTCCTGACGATGGTGGCGCGGCCGCTGGAGGTCCTCGTCAGCCTGCTGCCCTTCCGGATCCCCTGGCGCGAGCAGGCCCTGATGTCGTGGGCCGGCCTGCGCGGAGCGGTGCCCATCATCCTGGCCACCATCCCCATGGTGTCCGGGATCGAGGGCAGCGACCGCGTCTTCAACATCGTCTTCGTGCTGGTCGTCGTCTACACCCTGGTGCAGGGGCCGACCCTGCCGTGGGTGGCGCGCAAGCTGAAGCTCGGCGAAGCGGCGGAGACCGCCTCCGACCTCGGCATCGAGTCGGCGCCCCTGGAGAAGCTGCGCGGGCATCTGCTGTCCTTCGCCATCCCGGAGGCCTCGCGGATGCACGGCGTGGAGGTGAGCGAGCTGCGGCTGCCGCCCGGGGCGTCGGTCACGCTGGTGGTCCGGGACGCGAAGAGCTTCGTACCGCTGCCGTCGACCGTGCTGCGCCGCGGGGACGAGCTGCTGGTGGTGGCCACGGATCCGGTACGGGACGCGGCCGAGGCGCGGCTGCGGGCGGTGGCGCGGGGCGGCAAGCTGGCGGGGTGGCTCGGTACGGGCGGCGAGCGGTCGGGGTCCTGAATCCGACGGCCCTCATTCTGACGGTCGGGATCCTGATGGTCGGGATCCCGATGGTCCTGACTCGATGGTCCTGACTCTGATGGTTCTGAAGCTGACGGACTCCCCGGTTTAGAGTGACGTTCTAATTCGGCCATTTTCGGTGGCCTATGCCCACTTTTGTCGCCATTTCATGGGCCCTGACGTGCGAAGTTCCCGTTAATCGCAGGTGAAGACATGGCTTGTCACCGTAATCACAGGGCGTGGTAGAGGCTTTCCCTGTACGATGAAGGCACACCAGATCGAACCAACTCTGCCTGACGCAGAGCTGGCGCGACCGCAAAGCGGCCGTGGCACCACCCGCAGTGGGCGCCCAGGTATCACTCGGTTCTGCGCAAGAGGACAGCTCTCGGGGCTCCCACATGTACGGGTGCGGTCGCTCACAAGGCGGCCCACCGTCCGCAGACGGGGACGCTCTACCAGGCAGCGGAAAGGCCAGGCCGTGACATCCGCGGTCACGACCGACAAGTCCGCCCGCCCCGGCTACGGACAGCTCCTGCGTACGCCCGGCGCCCTCAGCTTCCTGCTCCCCGGCTTCGCCGCCCGGCAGCCCTTCGCCATGCTGACGATCGGCATCGTCCTTCTCGTCCAGCACACCACCGGCTCGTACGGCGACGCCGGAATCGTCGCCACCGTCACCGGTGTCTCCATGGCGCTGTTCGCGCCGCAGATGGGCAAGCTCGCCGACCGGCTGGGCCAGAGTGCCGTCCTGATCCCGGTCGTCTTCGCGCACGCCGCCGCCGTCGGCGCCCTCACCGCGCTCGCCCTGACGGGCGCGCCGCTGTGGGCGCTCGCACTGGCCGCCGTCCCCGCGGGTGCCTCCGTACCGCAGGTCGGACCCATGGTCCGGTCCCGCTGGGCCGCCAAGCTGGAGGGTTCGCCGCTGCTGTCCACGGCCGCCGCTTTCGAGTCCGTCACCGACGAGCTCACCTTCGTCGTCGGCCCGGTCCTCGCGACGTTCCTGTGCACCTCGGTCCACCCCTCCGCCGGTCTGATCACCGAGGCGGCCCTCACCCTCGCGGGCGGTCTGCTCTTCGCCGCGCAGCGCGGCACGCAGCCCAAGCCCGTTCCGCCTCTCGCGGACGGTGAGAAGCACGCCTCCGCGCTGTCCTTCCCCGGCCTGCGGGTCCTGATCGTCGCCTTCGTCGGCATCGGCGCCGTCTTCGGCGGCATGCTGATCTCGCTCGCCGCCTTCTCCAACGAGATCGGCAACCCGGGCGCGAACGGCCTTCTCTACGGCGTCTTCGCGGGCGGCAACATGATCGCCGGCATCGTCTGCGGCACCATCGCGTGGAAGATCGGACCGCGCCGCCGGCTGATCCTCGGCTACCTGGGGCTCACCGCCGCCGCGTCCGTCCTGTGGGCCGTGGACTCCCCGATCCTGCTGGGTGCGCTCGGCCTGGTCGTCGGACTGTGCATCGCCCCCGCGCTGATCACCGGCTACACCATGATCGAGCAGCTGATCCCGGCCGCGTCGCGCACCGAGGCCTTCACCTGGCTCACCGGAGCGGTCGCCTTCGGGCAGGCCGGCGCCGTGACCCTGGCCGGCCGCCTGACGGACGCGCACGGATCCTCGTACGGATTCCTGGTGCCCATGGCGGCCACCGCGCTCGCCCTGGTCACCCTGCTGGCGCTGCGCTCGAAGCTGGCGCCGAAGGCCCCGAGCCGGATCGTCAACTCGTCGGGACCGGCCCGTACGGCCGCCCCGAAGGCCGCCGAGAAGACCTCGGACAACCGGGTGAACGAGCGTGGCCTGGGTCACCGAGTGCCGGTGACGGTGGACTGATCCGCCGGAATGCGTCACCATGGAGCGTCGTTAGCACTCATTGAGTGAGAGTGCCAGGAGGAAATTCGTGCCGACCTACCAGTATCAGTGCACCGAGTGCGGTGAGGGCCTTGAGGCCGTGCAGAAGTTCACCGATGACGCACTGACCGTGTGCCCGAGCTGCGACGGACGCCTGAAGAAGGTGTTCTCCGCGGTCGGCATCGTCTTCAAGGGCTCCGGCTTCTACCGGAACGACAGCCGCGGCTCTTCGTCGAGCAGCACGCCTGCCTCGAAGCCGGCCTCGGCCCCGTCGTCCGCGACGGCGACCGCTGCCGCCCCGGCCGCTTCGTCGTCGTCCACGGCGTCGAGCACGAGCAGCAGCTCCCCCTCGGCTGCCTGACCGGTCCCGCACCCGCCTGACGGGTGCGGCCCGTCCGATCGTTCGCCGTGAGGCCCCGCCGCCCTTCCCGGGCCGCGGGGCCTCACGCGTGCCCGGTTAGGGTGGGCGCCATGGCGAACGCAGAGATCGGTGTCATCGGCGGCTCGGGCTTCTACTCCTTCCTGGAGGACGTCTCCGAGATCCAGGTGGAGACCCCGTACGGGCCCCCGAGCGACTCCCTCTACCTGGGCGAGCTCGCCGGCCGCCAAGTGGCTTTCCTGCCCCGGCACGGACGCAGCCACACCGTCCCTCCGCACAAGATCAACTACCGCGCCAATCTGTGGGCCCTGCGCTCCACCGGCGTCCGCCAGGTACTCGGCCCGTGCGCGGTCGGCGGCCTGCGGCCGGAGTACGGACCGGGCACGCTGCTCGTTCCCGACCAGCTGGTCGACCGTACGAAGTCCCGCGCCCAGACCTTCTTCGACGGCGAACCCCTTCCCGACGGAAGCGTCCCGAACGTCGTGCACGCCACCTTCGCGGACCCGTACTGCCCGGCGGGCCGCGAGGTGGCCCTGGCGGCGGCGCGGGGCCGCGGGTGGGAGCCGGTGGACGGCGGCACCATGGTCGTCATCGAGGGGCCGCGCTTCTCGACGCGTGCCGAGTCGCGCTGGCACGCGGCGGCCGGCTGGTCGGTCGTCGGCATGACGGGCCACCCCGAGGCGGTCCTCGCCCGTGAGCTGGGGCTCTGCTACACCTCGATGGCGCTGGTGACCGACCTCGACGCGGGTGCGGAGACGGGCGAGGGCGTCTCCCACACGGAGGTGCTGCGGGTCTTCGGCGAAAACGTCGGCCGCCTGCGCGAGGTCCTCTTCGACGCGGTGGCGGCGCTGCCGGCCACGGAGTCGCGCGCCTGCCTGTGCACCCGTGCGCACGACGGCTGGGACCTCGGGATCGAACTGCCGTAGGCGCCCGGGCCCGCGGGAGCCGTAGGGGTCTGGGCCCTGCGGAGCCGTAGGGGTCTGGGCCCCGCGGAGCCGTGGGGACGGACCGCCGGGCCGGACGCCCGCTGTCACATTCCGCGGGGCTGTCCTGTCTCAGCTGGTGAAGGACCGCCGACCGTCCGGTCCCGGTCCCGGCCCAGAACCAGGAGGCAACCGTCATGCCGCGCATCTCCCTCACCCCGCCCCGCACCCTCCTCATGCGCATCGGCGCCTGGTACTCGCGGCGCACCTACGGCAAGGTGCTCGAACCGGGCCTCGCGTACGGGCACAACGCGCGCGTGCTGTTCTCGTACGTCCGCCTCGAACAGCGGGCGGCGAAGTGGAACGCGCTCGACGCCGGACTCAAGCACCTCGCGGTGATGGCCGCGGCGGCCCGCATCAACTGCTCGTGGTGCATGGACTTCGGCTACTGGGAGGGCCGGCAGCTGGGGCTGGCGCCCGGGAAGATCGAGCAGGTCCCGCGGTGGCGGGAGGCCCCCGAGGTCTTCACCGAGCTGGAACTGCTGGTCATGGAGTACGCCGACGCCATGACGGAGACCGAGCCGGCCGTCACGGACGAACTCGCCGCCGACCTGATCGCGCGGCTCGGCGAGGCCGCGTTCGTGGAACTGACCGCCGTGGTCGCCCTGGAGAACTGGCGCTCGCGCGTCAACAGCGCGTTCGGCCTGACCGGCCAGGGCTTCTCAGAGCTCTGCAAGGTGCCGTCCAAGCCCTCCGGTCACTCCATCGGGTGAGGAGGTTATCCACAAGCCGGGGATCATCCACAGGCCGAAGCGAGATCGCGCGGGAGGCCGGATCGTGAGGGGTGTCCGGGCGCTGGGTCCGGACACCGGAACTCCCTCGGTTTGGTGGTGGTCGTCATGTCCGGGACCTCTTCGGCTTGTTCAGTGACCTCGGCGTCGTCAATCTCCTCGGCGCGCGCGGCTGCATCGGCGCGCTCAGCGTCATCGGCATGCTCGGTTTCATCGGCGCATTCAGTGTCATCAGCGCCTTCGGTCTTCTCTTCCCCGTGTCCCCCCGCGCGCCCCGTCCCGCTGTTCCCACCGCTTCGCGTGGGCCGGAGCGGGGACCGGCTGCGCAGGGCCGTGCGGCGCCGGCGCCGGGCCGCTTCGGCCGGGCTGGCCGTCGTGGCGGCGGCGCTTGCGGTGGGCGGGACGGAGGCGCAGGCCTCGCGGGGCTCCGCACCACCGGAGGTGAAACGCCCGCCCGCGGCGGTCCGGTTGGTGTCCGCCCCGGTGCGCATCGCGGACTCGGGGGCGGTGCGGCTGCTGCGGCCCGGGGACCGGGTCGACGTGGTCGCGGCGGAGCGCGCCGGACCGCCCCGGGTGGTGGCGGCCGGGGCCCGTGTTGCCGAAGTGCCCGATCCCGACCAGGGTGCCGGGGACGGCGGGGCGCTGGTGGTCCTGTCCGTGCCCCGGGACACCGCGCGGGATCTCGTGGGGGCGGGCGCCGTGACGCGACTGGCGGTGACGCTGTGCTGAATCGCACGCACGAACAGTCACGTCACCTCGACGCGGACGCCGACTGGACGCACCGGGCCCGGACTGCCGTAGCTTTCGGAACCGTTGGCTCCGTGTTTGGCACCTGTGAAGAAAGGCTCAGTGGTGAGCGAGAAGAACAAGGAGAACGTCCTGGCGGGCTTCAAGGCCTTCCTGATGCGCGGCAACGTGGTCGACCTGGCGGTGGCCGTGGTCATCGGCGCCGCGTTCACGAACATCGTGAACGCGGTGGTGAAGGGGATCATCGGACCGCTGGTGGGCGCCATCGGCACGAAGAACCTGGACGTCTACTCCTCGTGCCTGAAGGACCCGTGCGGCATCAACGCGCAGGGGGAGCCGACCGGCGTGAACATCTTGTGGGGATCGGTCCTCAACGCCACGCTGACCTTCCTGATCACCGCGGCGGTCGTCTACTTCCTGATGGTCCTGCCGATGGCGAAGTACCTCGCGAAGGTGGAGAGCCGCCGCAAGGCCAGGGAAGGCGTCCAGGAGTCCGTGGAGATCACCGAGCTGGAGGTCCTCAAGCAGATCCGCGACAACCTGGTCGCGCAGCGCAGTGGCAGCGGCACCGCGCCGACGGGTGCGCGCGACGCGCTCTAGCCGCTCGCGCTGATCCGGTTGCCCCGGTCGCTCAGATGTGGTGCGGGGGCTTCTCGTCGAGGAAGCGCGCCAGGTCGGCCGCGCTTCCACCGGCGGCCGGCCGCTCGCCCCAGCCACGGTCGGTGTCGTCCGAGGACTGCTGGTCCAGCGGGTCGTCGAAGACCAGCTTGGGCTTCGGCCGAGGCTTCTCGGGCGCGGGCACGGGGTGGGCGCCGGTCTGCGAGGGTTGCGGGTCGAAGGCGGGGGCGGTGCTCATGCCTTTAGGGTACGGCCGCCCCGGGCCCCGGCCCGGCCCCCGCTCCCGCTCCGGCCTCCGCTCAGCTGGGAGCTTCGGCGCCCTTGCGGGCGTAGAACCACCAGCACACCACCAGGCAGGTGGCGTAGAAGCCGATGAAGAGCCAGAGCGCGTGGGTGACCGCCATCGCCGCGAACATCGCGGGAATGAAGAAGAAGCCGTAGGCCGCGATGCCGGAGGAGAAGCCGCTGACGGCGCCCGCCTCCATCTCGGACTGCCTCAGCGCGGCCGCCTGCGCCTGCGGCCCCTTGCCCTCCGCCTCCCGCATGTGCTGGTCCCGGAAGATCACCGGGATCTGCCGGAAGGTCGAGCCGTTGCCCAGACCGGAGAAGAAGAACGCGGCCAGGAAGCCGATGAAGAAGGTCCAGAAGCTTCCTCCGTCGCCCGCGTGCGGCAGCGCGAAGATCACCACCACCAGCGAGGCCGCCATGCCGACGAAGGACAGCATGGTGACCCTGGCGCCGCCCATCCTGTCGGAGAGCCAGCCGCCGGCCCAGCGCATGAGCGCGCCGACGAGGGGGCCGATCCAGGCATAGGTCGTGGCGTGGTAGCCCTGCACCTCGAAGTTGTTCTTGATCAGCAGGGGCAGGCCCGCGGCGAAGCCGATGAAGGACCCGAAGGTGCCCACGTAGAGCCAGGTCATCAGCCAGTTGTGCTTGCGCTTGAAGATGACCTTCTGCTGGCTGAAGGGGGCCGCGGCCACCTTGAGGTCGTTCATCAGGAACCAGGCCAGCAGCGCCATGACGACCAGCAGCGGGACCCAGAGGAACGCGCCGTTCTGGAGCCAGATGTCGGTGCCGGTCTTCGCGTCGTGCTGCGGACCGCCCGCCGGGGCGCCGAGCACGGCGGCGGTGACCGCCAGCGGGGCGACGAGTTGGACCACGCTGACGCCGAGGTTGCCGAGGCCGCCGTTGAGGCCGTTGGCGCTGCCCTTCTCCCGCTTGGGGAAGAAGAAGCCGATGTTGGCCATCGAGGAGGCGAAGTTCGCGCCGCCGATGCCGCAGACGGCCGCGATCAGCGCCAGCTCCCAATACGGGCTGCCGGTGTCCTGGAGCGCGAAGCCGAGCCACAGCATCGGCACGACCAGGACGATCGTGCTGAAGGCGGTGAACTTCCGCTCGCCGAAGATGGGTCCGATGAAGGTGTACAGGATCCGGAAGGTGCCACCGGTGATGCCGGGGATGGCGGTCAGCCAGAACAGCTGCGACTGGGAGAAGCCGAAGCCGACGTCGTTCAGCTTCACCACGGTGACGGACCAGACCTGCCAGACGACGAAGCCGAGCATCAGCGCGGGGATCGAGACCCAGAGATTGCGCTGGGCGACCTTGCGGCCGGTGGACTGCCAGAAGGCGTCGTCCTCGGGCCGCCAGTCGCCGATGGTGGCTCCGGGCTTGTAGGTCTCCGCGCGGTGCGAGCGCACCGCGGAGGGGGTGGGGGTGGGTATGGACATGGTCATCGGTCCTTCGGGTCGAGGAGCCACAGGCCGAACACGACGAGGAAGGACAGGATCAGGAATCCCGCCCCCCACCAGGCCGTGCCGGTGTTGCCCTTCATCCACTCGTTGACGGTCACGGTCAGCGCCCAGAGCTGTCCGGTCACGACGGTGAGGGCCAGGGCCAGACGGGCATTGAGTTTCGAGGACCGTTCCGGCTCCTGTTCGGTGCCGGCGCCCGGTCCGGGGCCCGTGTGCCGGATCCGCGGGTCTCCGTAGCCGCTGGTGGAGCGGATCTGCGGATACCGCTCCCGCACCGGCCTGTTCAGCCGGGGATCGGCACTGCCCGGGCGGTAGTGCGGGCGGGGAGGCAGCGGTGCGTCGCTCATGCACGCCTGCTCTCGGTCGTGGTGACGCGACTCGCTCCGGGGCAGCCCAGGCGCTGGGTCATCTCGGGGCGGTCGTCTCCGAACTGCCGGCACAGGGCTTCCTTGGCCGGCTCTCCCGAACGGGCGGTGGCGAGGGCCCACACGCTGCCGTCGGCCTGCTCGCTCAGGAGGATCCTGGGGAGGGGACGGGGCGGCGGGCCCGCGGTCACCTCGCCGGTGCGGGCGTCGAAGACACCCTCGTGGCAGGGGCAGTACAACTCCCCGTCGGCACCCCGGTCCGCGCGCCACAGGACGGCGCAGGCCAGGTGGGTGCAGACGGCGGAGTAGCCGACGAGGGAGCCGTCGGTGAGCCGTACCGCGAGGGCCCGGTCCTCGTCGCCGGGGTAGCGGAAGGCCACGGACTCGCCCGGCGCCAGCCGGTCGGTGACCTTCTTCGCCTCGGGCAGCGTCTCGCTGTCACCGTGCCGGTGCAGGATGCCGGCGGCGACGCCGACACCGCCGATGGCCAGGCCGCCGGAGACGGTGGCAACGATCCGCAGGTAGTCGCGGCGGGTGGTGAGGGAGTCCGCGCTGATCCGGTCGCGGAGCTGCTCGGCGGCGGCGTCACCGTCGGGCCCGGCATCCCGGCCTGGCGGCGGTTCTGGTCCCGATCCTGGGCCCGGTCCTTGTCCAGGGGCAGGTCCGGGGGCAGGAGGCGGCTGTTCGGTGAGGCTCATCGGACGTCCACTCCGTTCACCTCGACGACGGGCAGGCCGCCGGGGACGGGCCACTGGACCTTGTCGGCGGGGACGACCATCGCCACGCCGGTGCTGAGCACCACGTCGCCGAAGACGAAGGAGTCGGCGACCTGGACGCCGGGGCGCTCGGCCCGGAGCTCTTCGAGGGTTCCGTAGAAGAGGGCTCCGGTCGGGCAGACGGTGGCGCACATGGGGGCCAGGCCGTAGGCGGTGCGGTCGTAGCAGAGGTTGCACTTCATCTGCAGCTTCGCCTGGAGGTCGATCTTCGGGACTCCGAAGGGGCAGGCGTTGACGCAGTTGCCGCAGCCGATGCAGCGGCTGGTGTCGGCCTGCTGCACCACGCCGTCCGCCGTGACCAGGATCGCGTCGGCGGGACAGACCTCGGCGCAGGGCGCGACCGGGTCCTCGCAGTGCATGCAGACGGTCGGGAGGGAGGCGACGGACATGCCGGGTTCGGTGTAGTCCAGGTGGATCATCGACTTGCCGCGGTGCGAATCGCATTCGCGGCAGGCGGAGACGCAGGCCTGGCAGCCGATGCAGCGACCCGGGTCGATGAAGATCGTGCGGCCCATCATGGCGGGGTCAGCTCCTCTCCGCCGTGCCACGGCCCTGCGGGGCCGAGGGGGGCAGGGGGTCGGTGCGGGACGCCTGGGTCTGCGGATAGGCCTCGTGGCCCGGTGCCGTGGGCGGCTCGGGGACTTCGTCGATCCGGTCGGCGGCCTCGATCCGGGCGGCGCAGACCTTGTACTCGGGGATCTTCGAGCGGGGGTCGAGGGCGTCGATGGTCAGGGCGTTGGCGGCCGTCGGAACGGGCCAGTGGTACGGGATGAAGACGGTGTCCGGGCGGATGGCCTCAATGACCAGGGCCGGGAAGACCTCGCTGCCGCGGCGGGTGACCACCCGGACCGGGTCGCCGTTCCCGAAGCCGTGCGAGGGGTGGACCTCCACCCAGGGGCGCGGGGTCTGCTCGACGAGGGCGCCCAGGCGGCGGGTCTGGTTGCCGGAGAGGAAGTGAGCGACGGTGCGGCCGGTGGTGAGGGAGAGGGGGAACTCCTCGGTGTAGGGGTCCATGGGGGGATGCCATTCCACGACCTGCAGATGGATCTTGCCGTCGGGGTGGTAGCTGCGGCCGTCCTCGAACAGCCGGGGTGTGCCCGGGTGCTCGGTGGACGGGCAGGGCCAGGCGATCCCGCCGGTCTCCTCCAGCCGGTCGTAGGTGATGCCGTAGTAGTCGTTGACCGTGCCGGCGGAGGCGATGCGCAGCTCCTCGAACACCTCGCGCGAGCCGGGGAAGTCGAAGTGGTGGCCGGCTCCCAGGCGCCTGGCGAGTTCGCAGATGACCCAGGTGTCGGTGCGTACTCCGGCGGGGGGTTCCTGGGCCTTGTTGTGCTTGACCACCCGGGCCTCGGCGTTGGCCATGACGCCCTCGTCCTCGGCCCAGGTGGTGACGGGGAAGACGACGTGGGCGTTGGCCGCGGTCTCGGAGAGGAAGAAGTCGAACTGGGCGTGGAACTCGGCGGTGTCGTAACCGTCTTTGACCACCGCGTAGTGAGGGAGGGAGACGAAGGGGTTGTTGCAGATGCCGATGAGGCCGCGGATCTCGCGGCGCTGCATCTGCCAGACCATCTCCATCATGGAGGTGCCGGCGCCGGGGAGTTCGGATTCCTCGATGCCCCAGATCCGGCAGATCTGGCGCCGGTGCTCCGGGTTGGTGATCGAGCGGCCGCCGGGGAGGAGGTCGGACTTCTGGCCGTGTTCGCGTCCGCCCTGGCCGTTGCCCTGGCCGGTGATGGTGCCGTAGCCGGCGCCGGGCTTGCCGATGTTGCCGGTGGCGACGCACAGGTTGATGACGGAGAGGCAGTTCTCGACGCCCTGGGAGTGGTGCTCGATGCCGCGGGCGTGCCAGGCCATGGCCCGGTCCGCGGCGGCGAAGACGCGGGCGACCTGGACGATCTGCCCGGCCGGGACTCCGCAGATCTCGGCGGAGCGGGCGGGCGGGTAGTCCTGGACGGTCTTCTTCACCTCCTCCCAGCCGGTGGTGTGGGCGGCGAGGTAGGCCTCGTCGGTCAGCCCCTCCTCGACGATCACGTTCAGGACCGCGTTGAAGAACGCCGAGTCGGTGCCGGGCCTGAGGGCGACGTGGATGTCGGCGGTGCGGGCGATGGCCGTCTCACGCGGGTCGATCACGATGAGCGAGGCCCCCCGGTCCCGCGCGCCCCACAGGTACTGGGTCATCACGGGGAAGCACTCCCCCACATTCGACCCCGCGATGAGGAGGCAGTCGGACAGGAGGATGTCGGAGAAGGGGTTGCCGGCCCGGTCGATGCCGAAGGCGAGCTTGTTCGCGCCGGCGGCGCTGACCATGCACAGCCGGCCGTTGTAGTCGACATGCTTGGTCTTGAGCGCGACGCGGGCGAACTTGCCGACCAGATAGGTCTTCTCGGAGAACAGGCTGGCGCCGCCCAGCAGCCCGAAGGCGTCGTTGCCGTACCGGCCCTGGATGCGGCGGATCTCGGAGACGGTGAAGTCGAGGGCCTCGTCCCAGGAGGCCTCCCGGAACTCCTCGTCCCGCGAGCGGCGCATGAGCGGCGCGGTCAGCCGGTCGGGATGGTTGACCTGCTGGTAGGCGTTGATCCCCTTGGGGCACAGCCGCATCCGGTTGATGTCGTGGTTGCGGGGCTCCACGCCGAAGACCTTGCCGCCCTTGTCCACGCGCAGGTACATCCCGCACTGCACGCCGCAGAAGCAGCAGTGGGTGGGGACGAGGGTCTCGCCGTTCTGGTCGGCGTGCCACTGGTCGGCCGGGATGCCGCCGGCGTCGCGGAAGTCGCGGGTGCCGGGCGGGGTGATGGACGGGTCGATGGAGACCGGCACAGGCCGCGACACGGCCTTGGCGGGGTCGGTCGCGGTCACTTGAACCCCTTCTTGACGTGGGTCAGGTAGGCGTTGCCGCGCAGCACCCGCTTGCAGCGGGGGCAGTATTCGGCCCAGGCGTCGAAGTCGAGATCGAGGTCCTTCATCGTGCCGCGCAGGTTCTCGACGTACGGGGTGGTGTCGACGGGTTCGCCGCAGCGCTTGCAAGCGAAGACCTGCTCGTCCCGGCGGGCCGTGTACTTGAACAGCTGCATGCCGACGGCGGCCGGCCGCTGGACGATGTGGAAGAACTTCCCGAAGGGGATGTAGATGAGGGTGAACACCACCGACACCATGTGCAGGATGGCGAGGAACTCGTATCCGCCGCCGCGCAGGAAGATCGACGAGAAGGTCAGCAGCAGCCCCGTCACGGAGATCACGATCAGGCAGATCAGCGGCAGCAGGTCGTACGCGAACCGCTGGCCGGTGATGGCTCCGCGGTCCTTCATCCGCCGCCACAGGAAGTACGAGGCACCGGGGATGACCAGCACGGCGGCGACGTCGAGGCCGTGGAACATCAACCAGCCCAGGATGTTGAGCGAATCGAAGCCCAGCACCTTGACGCCCCAGATCCGCATCTCGTAGCCGGGGCCCGAGCCGCTGGCGGAGGTGAAGGTGAACCAGCCCCAGGTCAGCGGGAAGGTGATGAGCGCGGCCAGGACGCAGCCCCAGAAGATGAGCTGGTGGGCGGCCCAGCGGGCACGCGAGCGGGCGCCCAGGAACGTCTGGAAGCCGAGGTAGGTGGCGATCATCTTCGGCAGGGCGGTGGGCGCCTTGCGGAAGTTGGCGGCCGAGAAGAAGCTGCCGAAGCCTCGTCTGAAGAGGCGGCGCGCGCCGGGCGCCGAGACCCAGACCGTGTACCGGTAGGCCACGCCGAAGGCCAGGAACACGGTGGCGACCGCGTACGGCAGCAGCGCCGAGTCGAAGTCGCGCAGCATCCGGCTGCCCAGCACGATCGCGGCGATGAGCAGCAGCGAGACGACGGTTCCGGCCAGGGTGGCCCGTGCGGTGACGGACCGGCGTGCGCGCGGCGCGGGCCGTGGGCTGGGCTGGGGATCGGTGCCCCCGGCCGTGCCGTGTGCCCCGGAGGCCTCGAAGCCTCCGTGGGCGCCGGAGGGCGGCGGAGGCGGAGCGGCAAGGGCTTCTGGTGGCTCGGGCACGACACCACGCTAGGTGTTATCTGCCGTTTTAGCCCGCTATGCCATCCCCTTGGTTGCTCCGAACGAGTCAAACGTCCGTCAGGCCCCGGGAGGGTGAGGGTCCTGACCCCTCCAGGCTCCGCTCCGCCCGGGGCACGCGGGCACCGAGCACCGCGCGCCTCGCCTGCCGACCGGCTCGGGGCTGCTGTCCTGACGGCATGACGTACGTCGGCATGACCGCCCGCAGCCGTGACGAGGGCCACCGTACGGCCACTCCACTGGAGCTCTTCTTCGACCTCTGTTTCGTCGTCGCCGTCGCCCAGGCCGGTGCGCAGCTGGTGCACGCGCTGGCCGAGGGCCATCCCGGGACGGGGGTGAGCGGCTACTTCTTCGTCTTCTTCGGCGTGTGGTGGGCGTGGATGAACTTCACGTGGTTCGCCTCCGCCTACGACTGCGACGACGTCCCGTACCGGATCGCGACGCTCGTCCAGATCGCCGGTGTGCTCGTCTACGCGGCGGGCGTGGGCCGGGCCTTCGAGCAGAACGACTGGACGGTCGCCGTCATCGGCTACCTGATCATGCGCGTGGCACTCACCGCCCAGTGGCTGCGGGCCGCTGCCGGGGAGAGCGGCGCCGCGCGTTCGACGGCGCTGAAGTACGCGGCCGGGCTGGTGATCTGCCAGGCCGGCTGGGTGGCGCTGCTGTTCGTGCCGGACGACTTCAAGCGCTGGCTGTTCCTGGTCTTGGTCGCGGCGGAGCTGCTGGTTCCGGTGATCGCCGAACGCCGGCACCAGACCCCGTGGCACCCCCACCACATCGTGGAGCGGTACGGCCTGTTCACCATCATCGTGCTGGGCGAGACGATCGCCGCGAGCACGGTGGCCGTGAAGTCGGCGCTCGACGAGAACGAGGCCCTGGGCCGGCTGCTGCCCATCGCAGGGGGCGGACTGCTGATCGTCTTCGCGGCGTGGTGGATCTACTTCGCGGTGCCGGTGCACCAGCGGCTGACCTCCAACCGCGAGGCCATCCCGTGGGGCTACGGCCACCTGCTGATCTTCGCCTCGGGCGCCGCGATCGGCGCGGGCATCGAGGTCGCGGTCGAGCACGCGGTCGGCAAGGCCCACATCTCACAACTCGCCGCCAACGCCGCCGTCACCGTCCCGTCGGCGCTGTTCCTGCTGATGGTGTGGCTGCTGCACTCCCGCCACTTCAAGCGCGGCCCCGCCCAGCAACTGGTACTGCCGTTCTCCTCCCTCGCGATCCTCGCCTGCACCTGGACGGGTTCGTACGCCGTGCTCTACGCGGGCCTGGTCGCAGCGGCCACGGTGGCGACGGGGGTCACCCTGATCCACCGCTCCCGTACTCCCGCCCCCACCGCCCCCTCCCACCCCGCCGGCCATTAAGGCGCCCCTCCAAGGCGCCACTCCAGCCCCGCCGGGGGCACCTCCGAGGCGGTCCGCCCGGACGGATTCCGGCGGAGGTGGTCGGGGGGGTCGAGGCGCGAAGCCCCGGCGGCGGCCGCCGGACCCGTCACTCCAGCACCCCCGCACCCGTTCTCCAGCGCAGCAGAACAGCGGCGCAGCAGAACAGGAAGCAGAGGAAGCCATGGCACTCCCGGCACAACGGCACGCCACCGCCCCCACCCCCGGACGGGACCTGGCCGACCCGGCCTTCTGGCAGCAGCCCCCCGCCCACCGCCTCGCCGCCTTCGCCCGCCTGCGCGCCCTCCCCGCCCCCATCTTCGTTCCCGAAGGGGCCGGCGGCCACTGGGCCCTCGTACGCCACGCACATGTGCAAGAGGCCAGCCGCCTCCCCAAGGTCTTCGCGAGCGCCCCCGGAGTGACCACCCCCGAGCCGCCCCGCTGGGTACGCGCCCTGTTCGGGGACTCGATGGTCAATCTCGACGGCGCCGACCACGCCCAGCTGCGCAAGATCGTGCAACGGGCCTTCACCCCCCGCCTCCTGGCGGCCGCCGAGGAGGACATCCACGCGGTGGCCGCCCGGATCGTCGACGACGTACTGGAGGCCCGGCCCGACGAGTTCGTCTCGGCGGTGGCCTCCCGGCTGCCCCTTGAGGTCATCTGCAACATGATGGGCATTCCGGAGCGCTACCGCGCGGAGATCGCCGACCGCGTCAACCACGCCTCCGAGAACATCGGCGTGGAGCGCGGCCTGGCCGCCAGGCTGCGGATGCCCGGGCGCGGGCTGCGGGCGCTGGCGCGCATGCAGAGGATGGTGGCGGGCATCGGGCGGGAGCGGCGCAAGAACCCCACCGACGACCTGATCTCGGCGCTGGTGTGCGCGAACGTCGACGGCCAGGCCCTCGGCGCGCGTCAACTCGGTGCCTTTTTCTCCCTGTTGATGGTGGCCGGGGTGGAGACCACCCGCAACGCGATCACCCACGGGCTGACGCTGCTCACCGACCACCCCGGGCAACGTGACCTGCTGCTGTCCGACTTCGAGCAGTACGCGGACGGCGCGGTGGACGAGATGATCCGGCACTCGACGCCGATCATCCAGTTCCGCCGGACGGTGGCCGCCGAACACACCCTGGACGGACACCTGTTCCACCCGGGCGACAAGGTGGTGCTGTACTACGCGTCCGCCAACCGCGACGAGGCGGTCTTCCCGGACCCCGACGCCTTCGACATCACCCGCTCACCCAATCCGCACCTGGGGTTCGGAGGCGGCGGGCCGCACTTCTGCCTGGGCGCGCACCTGGCGCGGGTGGAGATGAAGGCACTCTTCCGCGAGTTGCTGACCCGTCCGGTCAGGCTGCGCGCGGTGGGCCTGCCGGATCTGGCGGGGTCGAACTTCGACAACCGGGTCCGCTCCCTGAAGTTCGCCTTCGAACGCCCGTGACCCCGGACCCGTACGCCGGGTACGTCCGCATTTCCCCTCCGTCCCGTACTTCCCGTCCTTCCCGTGCGCATGCGAAACCGGCCACCGGGCGGGCTGGGAGCCCGGCGGCCGGAGCGCGTGGCGGGTTCCCGCCGTGCGGCTACTTCTGCAGGCGCCGCACGGCGAGGACGCAGTGGGCGCTGCTGATGAGCACCGACTCGTCGCCCGCGAACTCCTGCAGGGTCTTCGCGTCGACCGGCCGGCCGGGGACGGCCTCGGGCCAGGCACGCGTGGCGAAGAGGAAGTACGCCTGCCCGCTCTCGTCCGCCGCGGCCACCCACTCGTCCGGCGCGGTGCACGTCGCGTTCATCCCGGGCAGGGTGAGCGCGATCTGGTTGCCCTCCAGGAGGATCTGCACCGGGAAGCCGGCCGGGTTGCGGGTGCCGTCCATGACGACGTCGCCGATGGGCAGGCCGATCTCCTCCAGCAGCCCGCGTGCGGCCGCCTCTCCGGCTTCCCTGCCCTGCGGGCCGTCACCGAGGGTGTAGGCGAGGAGGTACGGGATGTCGTGAGCCTCGGAGGGGTCGCCGATCCAGGCGAGCACCGAAAGGGTGCCGAGCTGCGACCGGTCGATTTCGGCTTGAGTAGAAGTCATGCGCGCACCCTAGTGCTCTCTCCGCCGAGCCTTTCGCGGCGTTTCACCCGAGCGGGCTATACGGCCCGGCATCACCCTCCTGCATTCGCCCGCGTGTTCCCGTCCTCGTACTGGAGCCGCACCAGGCGCGGTTTTCCGGGATTTCGAACAGGACCCGTCCCCCGGCCCGCTCACCGACCCGGCGGGAATCGAAGACGAGTGTTTTGCCGGTCGTCGGTTACCCGCTCGGCGCCACGGATGGCGCCGGCCCGCGCTGTCGTGCGCCACCTGCGTCCGAGCGCCCCGTACGGGTCCCCGCCCACGTTGACGACGGCGTCGGCGCGGACGTCGGCGCGGACGTCGACGCGGCCGCCCGGCACCTCCCGTGCGCCCGAGCCGGCAATTGCGCACACCGACACGAGCGCACGGAGCGAGTTGTCGGCCGCCGGGCAGCACAATTCATTGCGGCGGATTTTCGTCCGCCTCACCCACCAGGAGGAATCATGCGTACGTCCGGACGCGCTCTCACCGCGGCGGCACTGTCCGCCCTTGCCCTGACTGCCGTATTCAACGCCCCGGCATCCGCCGGTGCGTTCGGCAATGAGATTTCCGTACAGAAGGAAGCCCATATCTCCGAGGACGGAACCGTCACCCTTTCCGGCACCTACCGCTGCCACAGCACGTCACCCGTCGGAGCGGTCCAGGTGGCCGCGGGTCTGCGCCAGGGCGGCATCCGGCTGGGTATCAGCGGCGAGAACGCGGTCTGTGACGGCGCGTACCACGAGTGGTCCAGCACCGGCTCGCTCCGCTACACCCCCGGCATCACCGCGGGCCCGGCCACGGCCGAGGTCCAGCTGACGGAGACCCGCCGCAACGGCCCCGGAATCGTGCCGGTGTCCGTGTCCGTCGTCCAGCTCGCGGAGCACAGCGAGGAGATCGAGCTGATCGACCACCGCTGAGCGGTACCGGGCCACGCGGCGCCCCGCCCGCTAGCCGCCGCCACCGGCATCCGGGCTCAGCGGTATCCGGGGCTCAGCGGCATCCGGGCTCAGCGGCACTCGGGTGCCACGCCGGTCATCGACATGAACGCCACCGACTGGCACCCGGGGTCCGCGTGCGGGCGCCCCGTCGTCCAGTCCACGACCGTCGGCACCCCGGCCGCCAGCAGGAGGAGTACCACGAGGGCCGTCGCCGCGCCCCTGCTCAGCCCGCGCACGGCGCGATCCGTTCCGAAGCTGTCCGTTCCATGGCCGCATCATCACCCCGCCCCGGGCACCTCACAACTCGGCGTGAGTGGCCGTCACTCCTCGTTCCGAGGTGCCCCCGCGGCGTGGAACTCGCACCAGACGGCCTTGCCCTCGCCCCGGGACTCCACGCCCCAGTGCGTGGCCAGCGCGTCCACCAGCAGCAGCCCGCGCCCGGTGGTGGCCGCCTCGCCCGGGGTGCGCCGCCGCGGCCACACGCTGGAGCGGTCCTTGACCCACAGCCGGATCCGCCGGACCGGTTCGGGCAGCACCTCCATGGTCAGCACCGCCCCGCCGTCCGTGTGCAGCAGGGCGTTGACCAGCAGTTCCCCCGCTGCCAGCTCCACATCGTCGGCGAGTTCCGGCATCCCCCAGTCGCGCAGGGCCTGGCGCAGGGCGTAGCGGGCCTCGGAGAGCCCCTCGGGGTCGGCCTGGTGGATGTACTGGTGGATGCGCGGGGCCCGGTGGGTGCCCGGGTCGGGGGCCCGGCGCAGCACGAGCAGCGCCACGTCGTCACCGGAGCCCCAGCGCTCCCAGAGCCGGTCCGAGAGGTGGTCGGCGAGCGCCCCGGCCTCCTGCGGGCCGCTGCGGACCGCGTGGGCCAGCGCTTCCATGCCCTGCGTGATGGCCGTCCCCGGTTCCTCGACCAGTCCGTCCGTGCACAGCACCAGCGTCTCCCCGGGGACCAGGTCGAGCCGGGTCTCGGGGAATTCCTCCTGCTCGAAGACCGAAGCCAGCCCGAGCGGCAGGCCGCCGCGCACGTTGGGCCAGCCCGTGCGCCCGTCGGTATGGCGGATCAGCGGGCCGAGGTGGCCCGCGCGGACCGCCCGTACGCCTCCCGTCTCCAGGTCCACCTGCGCGTACATGCAGGTCGCGAAGCGTTCGGTGTCCAGCTCGGCCAGGAAGCGCGAGGCCCGGGCGAGCACGGTGGACGGCGGATGGCCTTCCCCCGCGTACGCCCGCAGCGCGATGCGCAGCTGGCCCATGATGGCTGCCGCGTGCGTGTCGTGGCCCTGGACGTCGCCCACCACGATGCCGACGCGGTCGCGGGGCAGCGAGATCACGTCGTACCAGTCACCGCCGACCTCCCGTCCGCTCCAGGCGGAGTGGTAGCGGACCGCGATCTCCCCGCCCGTGATCTCGGGGATCCGGCGCGGGAGCATGGCGGCCTGCAGGCCGGTGGCGTACTCCCGCTCCTGGTCGAAGAGGAGCGCCCGCTGGAGCGACTGGGCGACGATGCCCGCGAGGCCCAGGCAGAGGTTGCGCTCCTCCGGGCTGAACTCGCTGCGCCGGCGGTAGAAGAGGACCAGCCCGCCGATGGCCTTGGCCTGGGCGATCAGCGGCAGGTAGGCGGCCGCGTCGTACTCGATGCGGTTCAGGTAGTCGCTGAGCAGCGGGAACTCTTCGCCGAGTGCCGAGAGGGAGGTGACGAAGCGCGCCTGCCTGGTGAGCACCGTCTGCGACAGCGGCAGCGAGCCGTCGAGGCGGGCGAGGTTGCGCTCGCTGAGGATCTCCAGGGACTCCCCGCTCACCGCGATCATCTTGATGGTGTCGCCTTCGACCAGGCCCAGGGCCAGCCCGTCGGCGCCGAGCCGCTCCAGCGCACCCGCCCCGGTCAGCGTGGCCGTGACGTCGTCGACCGTGACCGCCCGCGACAGGGCCTCCGTGGTCCGCTGCACGATGGTCGTCTGCTGGGCCCGCGCCGCCTCCAGCCTGCGCAGCAGCGTGGCGTGGGCGAGCTCCGCCGTCGCGTCCCGGACGATGCCGACGATCCGGTAGGGGCGTCCTTCGTCGTCGCGGAGCACCCGGCCCTGGGTGTGTGTCCACTGGTCGCGGCCGTCGCGCCGCTGCACCGTGAAGTACGAGCCGTACGTCTCCCCGCCGCTGTCCAGGGCCGCCACGACGGTCTCGCCCAGGCGCACGCCGTCCTCGGCCGGGATCCGCAGCCCGAGGCCTTCGGGGGTGCCGTCGAACTCCTCCGGCTCCAGATCGAAGACGGCCATCCCGGCCTGGTCCAGCTCCAGCGTCCCGGCGCCCAGGTCCCACTCGAAGCTGCCCATGCCGTTCAGCGCGAGCCGCTCCCCGGGCCCGGTCACGGGCCCCTGACGGGCTCGCTCGGGTCTGTCGCGCTCCGCCGCTGCCAAGAGACACACCACCTAACGGCCGGGCCAGCACGGCTGGGAGATCAGCCGCTCCCACTCCTCGTCAGGATGCCCCGGAAGGGTGCGTCCGGCCTCCCGCCAGCGCTTGACGAGGGAGAGGTAGATCGTCGCGTGGTCGGTGGTGGACCCGGTCGCGTGGGCGGCCC